>CAZPFK010000107.1:0-7770 GCA_964585855.1 uncultured Vicinamibacteraceae bacterium | reverse complement strand
CGCAATGATCCTAGCGACCACACGCAGCGCTTCAGCAGCCGTTGATCATCTCGGCAATCCATGCGGCTTCAGCGCCGGCCATCAGGTTGCGCCGCTGAAACTCCTGGCAAGGTCGCACTCTTTCGAGATGCGTTCAGCGAATCTGAGCCGTATGGTGGTTGTTGCGTCGGGCATCTACGACCGCGACCTTCACGCTCATGGCTCACATTCGCAGTATACAGACCGCCGGCGCGAGCGCACAGAAAAAGTCCCGCATCCGGAAGAAAACCTTGCTTCACCTGAAGGCCGCGATCATACCCTTAGATTCCCTGCAAGTGCTTATCTGCAAAGAGTTTACGCGAGATCCGCCGCGCTCCGGGGATCGCTGCCGCAACAATGATTTCACATTGTGCGCACACCAACGCTCACGCACCCTCTCTATAGAGAACGCAATCACAGAGCATTTGCACCACGCCCCTTTCGTCCCGACCCGCAGATCGGTACACTCGTCGCAACCGTGGCCCACACATCGAAAGGCAGGATCATGCCCCTCCGCCCCCTCCTCGCCGCCGCTCTCCTGACCTGCATCGGATGCGGCAACCGCACCACCACGCTTCAGAGTGTCGCAAGGGACTGGTGCCTCACCATCCGTGCCAGCCAGGTCATCCCTGTCTACCCGCTCACCGAAGACCTCCAGCCCGGCGACGTCTTCCTCGTACAGACCTCCATCCACGATCAGGCCGAGGTCTACAAGGAAAAGGGCTTCCTGCCCCTCGATCAGCTCACCACCCGCCTCCAGACCGGCACCGAGTACCAGTCCTTCTACGCCAACGCCTACCTCAAGGGATACCACGATGGCCTCCCCCACAACCGCCCCGCTGCGGCAGTCAGTGACTCCGACACCGGCGACAGCCCCGACACCGACGAGCAGAAGCGCGCAAACACCGGCCGGTACACCATGGCGAAACTCCCCGCCGCCCAGTTCCCCTCCTACGAATTCGACATCGAACGCGGCATGGGCATGAAGCTCGCCATCCCCGTACAGGGAATCCCCGTCGGCCTTGGCCTGCTGCGCACCGACACCGCCACCGGCACCATCATCATCCGCGACGCCTTCACCTACGGCCTGCCCGGCGACATGCTGTTGCAGCGACTGCATGCCTGGGCCGACCGCCCCGACGTCCGCCGCGAACTCATTCGACTCAAGCAGAGCGTCGGGGACTGCCCCATCTACCTCCGCATCGTCAACCGCGTCTACCTCGTCGGCGGCGTTGACGTCGTCCTGCGCACTGTCACGACGACCAGCGCAGGCGGCGACGTTGGCGCGCCGCAGTCCATCAACCTCCTCTCAACAAAAACCGAAAACCTTCAGCAGCTGCGCACCAACGCCGACCTCTACAAACAGGCCGCCCAGGCCCTGGGCGGTTCGCTCAGCGACATGACAATCGATTCCGTTGGCAACCTCATCCCCGGCGGCTCCGTCCGCTACGCCTACGCCGGCTCGCGGGCCGTCACCATGCAGGAGGACTTCGATCGCCTCCTCGCACTGGGCTACCTCGGCTTTGATGTGGAGATTCTTCCCGACGGATCGCTCGGTCCGCCGGTTGCAACGCAAGCCGTCATTACGGGCCAGTTGGTTCCGCAATCGGCTGACTTCACGCCCGAGCAACGCTCCATCCAGCGCCCGCTGAGTCGTATCCGCAATCTGCCGGAGGACCAGAGAGCACGGGCCATGGACATCGTCATGAATACCCTCGGCGGCGAATTGCAGTCAGTGTACCGACTTGTCCCTGCTGAAGATCGGTACGATGCATTCAGCTGGCTCATAACGCTCTACTACAGTTCGACACCAGAAGGAAGCGACCAGAGGCAAGCCCTGATCGGTGCTCTGGATACCGCAATCAGCGCAACAGAAGCGTCAGAGCAGCCCGCCACCGATCAGTAAACACCGCAAGAGTGGAGCTACCGCAATGGCACGATTCGTCCGACACATCATTCCGGGCGACACACCCGGCCAGACGGTCTGGAAGAAGATCCGCGACCTGCTCGTAACCAACCACTCCGTCGAAGTGCTTGTCACAAACGCTGATGAGAACTCCGAAGACTTCGAGCTTCGGGCCTGGACGGATGTACGCGATGACGAGTCCAATCATCCCGACGCCGACGACTCTGTTCCCTACTGATTGCGTGAACTCCTGCACCTCACCGGAACCCCTCCATGTTCATCGTCACCAATCGTGAAGTCTTCGCGGATCGCCACAACCTCGCCGCCTTCGGGTCAAAACCCAACCCTAAAGGCCCCAACGAACTCCGCCTCGCTGACGCAAGGAAGACCGGCGGACGATGGACCATCGACATCCTCCCCGATCACATCGATCCGCAGCAGGCCCACCAGGAAGGCCTGCCCGTCAGGTTCCACGACGACAACGGCGCCCCCGTCTTCGTCGCCAGCCAGCTCGTCGCCCGAACCCTCCAGAAACGCCTCAACCGCCGCAAACGTCACCTCGTCCTCTTCGTCCACGGCTTCAACAACAACCTCAAAGACGTCCTCGATCGCGCCCTCGGCTTCGAGCAGAACTTCGGCGTCGAGGTCGTCGCCTTCTCCTGGCCCGCAGACGGCGGCGGCCTGGGCGGAGTCGCCTCCTACCTCAGCGACAAGCGCGACGCACAGGCCTCCGTCGGCGCCCTCTCCCGCGTCATCGGCCGCATAGCCGAATACCTCGATGAGTTCAACGCGCAACTCGTCGCCGATGTCGAGGCCGAGGCCGATGCCGACCCCGATCTCTCCGCCGACGGCGACGCCTGGGATGCGCACTTCACCGATCGCGTCCGCACTTCCTGCCCCTACCGCATCTCACTGGTCATGCACAGCATGGGCAACTACCTCTTCAAACACGTGCAGACCTCATCGGCCACGCGCATCGACCGCCTCGTCTTCGACAACGTCATCCTCGCCGCCGCCGACACCAACAACCAGGACCACCCCGACTGGGTCGACACCATCCAGTGCCGCAACCGCGTCTTCATCACCATCAACGAGGATGACAAGGCCCTGCTCGCCTCACGACTCAAAGCCGGCGAACAGCAGAAGGCGCGCCTCGGCCACTTCCCCTACAACCTGCACTCGGAGCGCGCCGTTTACGTCAACTTCACCAGCGCCGCACACGTCGGCGATTCCCACGCCTATTTCGAAGGCACACCGCTCAAGAATGATCGCATCAAGAAGTTCTTCACCCGCGCCTTCAACGGCGAGCGCGCAGAGGAAGACCTGAAGTATGATGAGGCCCGAAACCTCTACTTCTTCCCGCGTTGATCTGACCGCACGACGCCCCGATCAGCCCGCCGCCATCTTCGCCGCCTTCTTGCGGGCGTCCTCGAGCGTGCCGACGTACATGAAGGCGCCTTCCGGCAGATCGTCGCCCTCGCCGTTGCACAGCGCTTCGAAGGAGTCCAGCGTCTCGCTCAGCGGCGAGTCGATCCCCGGCTGACCCGTGAAGACCTCCGCCACGTGGAAGGGCTGCGAGAGGAATCGCTCGATCTTCCGCGCCCGGGCCACGATCAGCTTGTCCTCTTCCGAGAGTTCGTCAACGCCCAGAATCGCGATGATGTCCTTCAGGTCGCGGTAACGCTGCAGAATCCCCTGCACGCGCTTGGCGATCTCGTAGTGCCGCTCGCCGACGACGAACGGATCGAGAATCCGCGACGTCGACGCCAGCGGATCGATCGCCGGGTAAATGCCCTTTTCCGCAATCGACCGCTCCAGCACCACGAAGGCGTCAAGGTGGCTGAACGTCGTCGCAGGCGCCGGGTCCGTCAGGTCGTCGGCCGGCACGTAGATCGCCTGCACCGACGTGATGGCCCCGCGGCTCGTCGAGGTAATCCGCTCCTGCAGCTCACCCATCTCCGTGCCCAGCGTCGGCTGGTAGCCCACCGCCGACGGCATACGCCCCAGCAGCGCGGACACTTCCGAGCCGGCCTGCGTGAAACGGAAGACGTTGTCGACAAAGAGCAGCGTCTCCTTGCCGGACTCATCGCGGAACTCTTCGCACATCGTCAGCGCGGACAGGGCGACACGGAGTCGCGCGCCCGGGGGCTCGTTCATCTGCCCGAAGACCATCGCCACCTTGTCCAGCACCACCGCCTGCTTGCCATCGGCGTCGGTGTAGACCGCCTCGCCCATTTCCCGCCACAGGTCGTTGCCCTCGCGCGTCCGCTCACCCACCCCGGCAAAGACGCTGTAGCCGCCGAAGTTCTTCGCCACACGGGCGATCATCTCCTGGATGATGACCGTCTTGCCGACGCCCGCACCCCCGAACAGCCCGATCTTGCCGCCGCGCACAAACGGACACAGCAGGTCCACGACCTTGATGCCCGTCTCCAGCATCTCCGTCTTCGCCGACAACTCATGAAACTCCGCAGGCGTCTGGTGGATCGGCCGATGCTTGGTTGCGTTTACCGGGCCCTTCTTGTCCACCGGCTGCCCCAGCAGGTTGAAGACGCGGCCCAGCACCGCTTCACCCACGGGCACCATCACGGGCGACCCGGTATCGACGCACTCCATCCCCCGCGCCACGCCGTCGGTCGAGCCCAGCGCCACCGCCCGCACCCGCCCGCCGCCCAGGTGCTGCTGCACCTCGCCGGTCAGGTTGATCGTGATGCCCTTGGACTGGGCGTTAATGGTCACCGCGTTGTAGATGTCGGGAATTTCCTTCTCGGGAAACTGGGCGTCGAAGGTCGAACCGATCACCTGGATGACTGAGCCGGTCGTAGGCATGTCGTGGCGTCCTCGGGGCGGACCCCGCAGAGGGTCCGAGACGTGGGGTTTACGGAATCCGGAACCGCCGCCCTGGGGCTCGATTCCGACTCTGTGACAAATTTCACAATGTGGCCGACAAGGCCCAGAGCATATCGCCCCGACCCCACGCTGGCAAAGACCGCACCGACCCAAAAAGCCGACAGGCCCGTCCACTGACCGGGCCTGCCTCAGCCATCTTGCGAAACTGGGGATAGAAGACTCGAACTTCTACTAACGGAACCAGAATCCGTCGTGCTACCAATTACACCAATCCCCACCGTTGCGGGCGATCCCGCTGCCGGCTGCAATCACTATACCGCCCTTTCAACTCCCGGCCACTGCCCCCATCCTCAACCCCCGCGCCGACGAACCTCAATCCCCGTCGCCTTCCCGTCCGCCCCCAGAGTCTCGACCACCACCTCGTCCGCCTGGCTCACAAAAAGCCCGTGCCCAACCACCGAGGGAATCGCGTTCAGCAGCCCATCGAGCACCTCCAGCGGCAGCCCCGCCGCATCGCCGATCTCGCAGTCCAGGACGAAGTTCCCGTTGTCGGTCCGGTACGGATGCCCCACATCCACCTGCCGGAGCACCGGCCGCAGCCCGATCTTCCGCAACCTCGGCGATGCCGACGCCACCCCGTACTCCAGCACCTCCACAGGCAGCGGCTTCTTCTCCCCGATCCGGCTCACCAGCTTCGAATCATCCACAAGGTAGATCCGCCGTCTGGCGCACTCGGCCACGATCTTCTCCCGCGTCATCGCCCCGCCCGCGCCCTTCAGCATCGCAAGGTCGGGCGTCACCTCATCCGCCCCGTCAAAGAGCAGCCCTACCTCCGCCACCCCCGCCATCGGCACCACCGTCAGCCCCAGCGACTCCGCCAGCTCCTCGCTCGCCCGGCTCGTCGCCACGCACGTGATCGACAGGTGCTCACGGCGCACACGCTCCGCCAGCGCACGGATGCCGCGCGACGCCGCCCGACCCGTTCCAAGCCCGACGATCATGCCGGCCCGGACGCCGGCCACCGCGTGCTCCGCAAGTTGATCCACACTCATGGGTCTCTCCGATGCAGGGTCTCTCCAACAGTACGCCCTGCACAGCCCCAGAGAAAAACAACGACGGCCCGACGCACGCGCCGGGCCGCCGGATTCGAGATACAGCGACGCTCAGCCGCCCGTGGCCGACGCCTGCTTCTTCTCCGCCTCGCGGCGGGCCTTGACGCCGGGATCGTTCTCGATCACCTGCGCAATGACCTCGGCCGTCAGCGGATCAGTCGGGTCGCCCGGGAAGCCCTGCCACCGGACCACACCGTCGGTCGAGATGACTATCACGTGCGGAATGCCCTTGATGCCGATGACATCGCTCATCGTCCGCTTCTGGTCGATCGCCTGCGGGTAGTGCATCTCCGTCGTTTCCATGAAGCCCTTCACCGTCGAGGGCTCCTCAGCGCTGATGCCGATCACCACCAGGTCATCCTTGAACTGCTCCTGGAACTCGTTCATGTGCGGGATCGCCTTCACACACGGCCCGCACCACGTCGCCCAGAAATCAATCAGCACAACCTTCCCCTCGCGCTTCGGCTCATCCGTCAGCCACTCGCCGACGGCGAACTCCGGCGCCTTCTTCCCCCGGAAGTCGTTTGCATACAGATTCTTCTCCACCGCCTTCGGCCAGCCCGCGCTCGCCTGCGTCGTCGTCGGGGCGGCCGGCTCGTCGATCAGCGTGCGGATCGCCTGCTCGAAGTGCTCGGGGTTCGCGCCCGCCACGCGCATGACGCCGTTGCGGTCGATCAGGAAGTAGCTGGGAATGTACTTGATGCCAAGCTCCTCGCCCAGCACCCGCGAGGGATCAGCGGCAAAGGCCCAGGGCAACTTCTCATCCTCGACAAACTGCTCCATCTTCTCCCAGCCCCGCGCTGAGTGAACGCCGACGATCTCGAAGTCCTGATCGCTGAACTTCTCGTGCAGCTCCACCAGCTTGGGAAGCCCCGCACGGCACGGGCCGCACCATGTCGCCCAGTAATCCAGCAGCACGACCTTGCCCTTCAGATCCTCCCAGGAGCGCGCGTCGGTGTTCAGCCACCCCGTCAGCCCCTCCAGCGAGGGCGCTTCCTTCCCCTCCAGCGTCGTCCACGTCGGACGCTCTTCTTCCCGTCCGGGAATCTTCCACTCCTGCGGATACGTCTTCTCCGCCTGTGCGGATACGCCCACGGTCACGGCAAGCGACAACGCGGTTGCCGAAACAATTCGATACGTCCAGTGACTCTTCACGCCGGGTCTCCTCATGTTGAATCTCATCGCGGACCGTCTCTTCCTGAAGACGGATCAGACGGCCCCATCGTTCACGCATTCCTGTCAGGATAGCGGAACTTTGCCTCTCACACACACCAATTGCGGATTCACACGCCCGAAAAACCCGCGCCAACCGGCATTCCCGGCCCCCCATAGCCGATGATCCCACCGGGCACGCCACGCCCGGAGAGGAGCCCGTGATGACCGGCACACGCACACGCCGCCGCCCGCCCACCCCCCTGCTCCTCTGCCTCGCCCTGCTCCTTCCCGCCTGCGCCCCCCAGCCCGAGACCCCCGCCTCAATCGACTACGCCGCCCTCACCGATCGCATCGCCGACGGCATGGTCGGCGGCGTGCGGCTCGATTCCGTCGAGATCACTGCCGATCGCTACGACGCCTCCACCGGCCGCGTCCTCGGCGTGCGCGTGAACTCCTCCGAGGGCGCCATGGCCGCCGCCTGGGCCGATTTTGCCACCGACCGAGTCAACGGCTCCATCCGCATCATCCTGCACGATGTCACCCTCGCCTCCGCCGGGTCGGCCGATGCCCCCGGGGCCGTCTCCCGGCGAGAGGTCGTCGCGCTGGAGCCGATCCCCGTCACTGATCTGCTGGCAAGCCGGTGAGCCGGCAGCACCGAAGGTGCGACGTCAAGACAGCCCGGGGCAACGCCCCGGGATAAAGTCGCCCATTACACCTGGGAAGCCCCGA
>CAZPFK010000106.1:6474-7839 GCA_964585855.1 uncultured Vicinamibacteraceae bacterium | reverse complement strand
CGCCGCCCGCGCTTCCGCCGCCTCCTCCCACGCATACCCCAGCCCCTCCAGAAACTCCCGGCCCCCCGTGCTCGCAAAGGCCCGAAGCGCCTCCGCATCAAGATGGTTCCGCCAATCGCCCGACTGACCCTTGCGGAAGTGCGAACCCGCATCCTCCTGACCCGCACGCCGGCCCCCGCTCATCGACTCAAACGACCCCGCCGCAACGCACCGCTGCACGTTCTCCGGCGACGCATCCACGCCCAGGAAGCGCAGCATCGCCTCGGTCTGCACCGGCCCCGATTCCAGCAGGTCCTCATAGCGCACTTCCATGCAAGTCCCCGGGTGTGCCGCCGCAAACTGCCGCACCGACTGGATGTACCGCACCCAGTGGTGCTTCACGAAATACTCCGTGTAGGAGGCCACCGTCGGGAACCGCCGGCGGAACTCCTCCGGCTTGCTTCGCAGGTTGTGAAACCAGCCGGAGACGACCCCGTCCCGCCCGTCGCGGATGATGTGCAGAAACTTCGCCTGCGGAAAGGCCGCATGCAGCACCGGCATCAGCAGCGCATGTTGCGGCGTCTTCTCGCCGATGCACGCAGGCACCCGCTCCGGAAGCCAGTTGGAGAAGTACTGCGCTGCCGCAAAGCGGAAGACCTCGATGATCTGTGCATCGTCGAGCGCAAACTCCGCCCCGATCAGCTGCCGTCCGTTGAAGTGCCGGATCGCCTGCACCAGCGGCAGAAACAACTCATCGCCGATCCGCCCCTCCCCCCGGCAGCAGATCTCAGGGTGACCGTTGAGCAGCCCCTGCAGCCACGTCGTCCCCGACTTCTGGCAACCGACGATAAAGAACATCGGCCGGGAGACGATCGCCTCCAGCCGCTCCTGCTTGGCTCGATTCAACAGCATCGTCAACAGACCTCGATACGCTCAGAGACTCCTTCGTCGCTGAATCCATATCGGCCCGTCGCCGCCTCTCACCCCAGCCGTTCTCCAACCGTCAGCCGCTCCAGGCGAATCCCCGTCCGCGCCAACGCCTCACGCACCGTGTCAAACAAGGGTCCCGACGCCTCGACTTCCCCGCTGACGGGAAACGCCTCGACGCCGTGCTCCCGCAGACATGCCGCCAGCCCCGATATCACCGCAGCCCGCAAAAGGTCCGCCTGCTCCTCCGCGCTGCCGCCCCCGTCGGTCCCCGCGATCTGCCGCACAAAGGTCGCCGGCTCCACGATCCGCCCCCAAAGTCGTCCATGCACGCGAATCTTCCGCATCGCACCTCCCTCATCGACGCGGATCGCCGCCGGCGTCCCCCAGGGAATCTCCCGGAGTTCCGCTGTCGTCACATACACCACCCCCAGTAGCACAGGCATCTTGCCTGTGTCC
>CAZPFK010000106.1:0-6374 GCA_964585855.1 uncultured Vicinamibacteraceae bacterium | reverse complement strand
CCTCCTCCACCAGCCGATACACCCCCGGCCCAAGCGTCAGGCACGGCTCGCCCCACCGGCTCACCACCGCCGCCTCATCCTCCCGCACCCGGATCACACTGCCGAATCCCAACCCCCGGTCAGACGGCACCGGCCATGCCAGCGCCAGCGCATCCTCGCACGCGCACGCAATGACCTCACCCGTCGCACCCTGATGCACTCGAATCACTGCTCGCTCCCGGATACAACCTCGCCCCTATGGTAGAGACGACTCACCCCGCAGACCGGAACGACACATGCGACACGCCTCCTGCTGTTACTCATTCGACGACCTCCACTCCGCCGCCTTCGGCCGCCCCATGACCGAGCAGGAAAAACGATCCCTCTACGCGCTGCCCCGCGCTCAGATCAACGAGACAGTCCGGGAGTGGGTCGCCCGCACTGAGGGCCGATTCGCCTGCGAAGACCGCCTCGGCGACGACGGCCTGGTCTACACCGCCTTCTTCGCCGTCGCCTGACCGGAGAGAAAAGCACAGCCCGGCTCTGCGCGTTCGCAAAGCCGGGCCGGATGGTCGCACTCAGAGAGATTGAGTCTTACTGGATGACTTCCAGCACGACGTTCGACGTGCCGCCGCTTGCAGCCGCCTGCAGGAAGATCGGCACTGCCGGCGCGCCGCCGGGAATGGTGGTGTTCAGCACCGCCGTGCCCGAGCCGTCCGCCGTCGCCTGGCCGCCCAGCGTCGGGGCACCGAGTCCAAGCGCTGTCCCCAGCGCGCCGACGGGCGTGTATCCCGTGCTCTGCGAGTAGACGAAGTACACCGTCTCGCCCGCGCCGGCCCCCATTGCCGTCATCGATGCCGCCTGACCCCGAACCAGCGCTGAGCTGCTCAGCGACATCATCGGCTCGGCCGCCAGATCCGCGTTGATCCGGCCGTGGCCGTAGAGGTGGTCGAATCCGGTGGTGCCCAGGTCCGTCGAGGTGTCCCGCAGCAGGGCGTAGATCTCATCGAAGCCCGAGTAGCCCGCCGACAGCAGGTTGGCGACGGTTCCACAGACGTGCGGGGTGGCCATCGACGTGCCGGAGAGAGGCCCGAAACTGTTGCCCGGAAGCGTCGAGTACACGTTCTCGCCAGGCGCGGCAAAATCCACGCTCGGACCCGTGCTCGAGAACGAGGCGCGCTGATCGTTGATGTTCGTCGCCGCAATCGCGTAGCACAGGTCATCCCACTTCGCCGGGTACGACACGTTGTCGCCCGTCCCCTGTGCGTTGCCGCTGTTCCCGGCCGCGACGACCATGATCACCCCCGCGTCAAACGCCGCCTGGTAGGCGTCGCGCAGCGTCTGTCCGGGGTCGCTGGCGCCGCCGTAACTGTTGTTGGTCACGTGGACGCCGTTGAGCGCACACCACTCAACCGCCGCGGCGATGTCGTCCCAGTCGCCGAACCCAAGCGATCCGAAGCACTTCAGCGCCACAAGACCCGCATCCGGCGCCATCCCCACCACGCCCCCGCCGTTGTCCTCGGCCGCGACCGTGCCCGAGACGTGCGTGCCGTGGCCGTTGTCGTCAAACGGGTCGGGGCGGTTGCCGCGGAAGTTGTATCCGCCGAGGTAATTGTCATCGAGATCGAGATGGTTGTAGTCGATGCCGGTGTCGATCACGGCGACGATGATCCCCATGCCCGTGTTGTACCGGTCGTGGTTCACGCCGCCCCCGATCAGCTTCACGCCCCACGCATCATCGAGTTCCTGATCCAGAATCCGCGCTGTCAGAATCGGCTCACTCCCCGTCACACCCGGAAGCGCCAGCGCCTCCGCCACGCGGTCGCTGGGCACATGCACCGCAATCGCCGGCGTGACCTGGTAGACGTACTTCACGTTGACGCCCGGAATCGCCTCCAGCCGCGCCCGGTCCGCCTCTGTCGGCATCCGGTCGAAACGGAGAAACATCTTCGCCGTGTCCACGCGGTTCCCGAAGAGGTTCCGGTTGGAGTCAAGTCCCCACGCCGTCGCCGTCCCCAGCGTCGCAAGGGCCAGCCCGGCTGCGGCCACCCCTGTCATCCTGTTCCCGTTTCGTCTCCCGTTCGCCATGATGCGACTCCTCTCTGGTGCTGTTACAGCATTGATTCTGAAAAATGACGCCGCCACGGGCGACGTCGGTCCAACCAGCCTAGCAGAAATTGCCCCGTCGCGAAACCCCCTTCGGAACAAATCTGCGCAAACTCCTCCCCGCGCCTTTTCCGGACCTCCCGGTTGCCTCGCCCCCCTCCCGCCTGTTCAATAGCCACCCATGCGGCAGTTCCTCAAACTTTGCATCGTCGTCTCACTCGCCGCCGCCCTCGGCTATCCCATCGCCACATGGGCCCTGAGCGCCATGCACGCCGCAAACGGCCTGCCCGGCGCTCCCCTCGCCCTGGCCGACTCCCCCCTCGCCGCCGCCGGTCGCGCCCTCCTCGCCGCCCTCGCCTTCGCCATCCTCGCCATCCTCGCAGGCCGACTCACCGACCGCTCCAGCGGCCTGCTGACCTTCGGCATCCTCCTTCTCCTGATCGCCCACCGCACCGCCCCGATCCGCGAACTGCTCCAGTTCATCGATGACGCCGGTCGCTCCCCCTCCGCGACCTGGCTCCTCCTCGCGCTCGAAAGCCTCTTCTGGTCCCTCCCGGCCGCACTGGCCGTCTACGGCGTGCTCCGCTTCGCGCCCCCGGATCACGAGCCGCACCCCGGTGAGCCCGAGTCCCCGGCCCGTTCTGCCGTATCTCTTCGCGGCTTTGCCGTCGCCCTCCTCCTCGCCGCCGTACTCGCATGGGTCATGCTCCGCACCAACCTCAAGGGGCAGTCCATCGGCGGAACCCTCGCCGCGCTGGCCCTGGCCGTCATGATCGTCCGCATCCTCTGGCCCACCGTCTGCTCAGGGCTCCTCGCCGCCCTTCCCACCGCCCTTGCCCTCATCTGCACCCTCTCTTCGGTCATCCTCATCGGCTCCGACCCCCTCCTCCGCCTCGCCGAGGGTTCCCTCTGGCCGCTCGCCCGCCCCGCGCCGCTCGACCTCATCGGCGCCGGCTTCGTCGGCGTCGCCTTCGGCATCAAACTGGCCCGCGGCTTCGCCGCCGAGCACGCGCCCCGCAAGCCCGCCGATTCCCCCGGCAAGCCCGCCGCACCGGCAGCGCAGCCGCCGACCGACGACCCCTTCGGCCTCCGCACCGGCTCATCCTCTTAATACGCTCACCGCTCCTGCCGCCCAAGCGACGCACGCAGCGCCGCCGCATACGCCATCTCCGGCCGCGCTGCCAGCGCCCGCTCCAGCGTTGCGATCGCCTCATCCCGTTGACCCGACATCGCCAGAAGCGTCGCCAGGTCCACGACCATCGGCTCCGACGGCGCGTTGAAGTCAATCGCCCGCTCCAGATACCCCATCCCCGCCTCCATCTCCCCGCGAACGATGTGCAGCCGCGCCAGCGTCTCCGCCACATCCGGCGACTCCGCAAGCCCCCAGCCCCCGTGCGCCATCGCATCGGCACGCCGAAGATGCGCAATCGCCACCGCCGCCGCATCTTCCGATTCCGGCTCAAGTCGCAGTTGCCCCGCACCATAGAGCCGGATCGCCTCCGTCGGCGTCATGACGATCGCCTCCGCCGTGCGCACTCCGCGAAAACGGTGGTACTGCACCGCCCCGCTCTGCGCCGTCAGCAGGAGCAGGGCCGCGATCGCCGTCCCCCAGACCCATCCCGCCCCGGTCACTCTCCTTCCCCGCTTCAACTGGAACCTGTGCAACCGCACATCCGCCCGCGTTAACAATTGCCACCCCAGCCACGCCAGATACGCCACACACCCCGCAATCCCGATCGCAAACAGCAGCGGAACCTGCCCGTACAGCCCCCGGGACGCAAGAAACGACATCACGAACACCCCCGCAATCCCCACCTCCTGACCCCATGTCAGGTCGTATCGCCGCGCCTTCGGCTTCTCACGCGGCTCGCCCTTTGCGACCTCCGGGCTCCCGAACCCGAAGTAGAGCGCATCATTCGGACACACGCTCACGCAGTCCATGCACTTCATGCACCCCGGATCGACCACCATCCCGTACGTCCGCACCTCCTCATGCACCCGCACGTTCGACGTGCACACCGCCGTGCAGTGCCCGCAGTGCTCGCACGCATCCGTCACGCGGATCCGCCCCGGCGCAACCCGGTCTGCGACCGCAAAAAACCCCCCGTACGGACACCCGTAGGTGCAGAACCCCTTTGACCCGAGGAAATACACCGCCGCAAAGCCGCACACCAGCAGAAACGGAATCGCTACATACCACGGCGGAAAGGTGGACCAGAAATCCGCCCGCACCAGGTGATTGCTCCACCCCGGAAACTCCGCCACCGGCTTCAGCCACCCCGCAACGCCCTCCCAACCAAGCGACGACAACGCCGGAAACACCACGATGCGCTTGAACGTCGGCCAGACGAACATGTACAGCGCAAAGAACAGCGGAGCCCACACCAGCAGCCGTGAGCGGAAAGGCCTCGGCCGGATGCCGATCTTCTTCATCATCCACCCGCACAGGTCCTGCAGCAGCACGACGTGGCACGCCCACCCGCAGAAGAAGCGCCCGAAAACCAGCGTGCTCAGAATCGCCACGGCAAAAAAGACAAACCCCGCGTTCACCTCCCCGTGCTCAAGCGTGTGCATCGCCTCCGACGGCTCAACCGGCGAGAGCGTCGGTCCCCGTCCCCCGATGATCCACACCACCACATGCAGCACGATCAGCGCCTGCACGATCCCCAGCACGATCGCCCGACGCCGACCCATCTTCGAGGGCCGGATCGCCTTCCCCTCCGCCGGCAGCACCGGCAGCGAGACCCTCGCCGACGCTCCGCCTGAAGTTGTGCGCCCTGTGCTCATTGCCGCTTACGTCACTTTCGGCCCGACCGCCCCGCCGGATTCACTCATCCCCCGCCCGAGCCGGAAAGCAGCGGCTTTGCAACCAGAAACGTCACTGCCACGATTGTGGCAATGCTCAGGAGGTTCAGCACGAAACCCGCCTTGCACATCTGTGGAATCGTCACCTCCCCCGTCGCAAAGACGATCGCGTTCGGAGGCGTCCCCACCGGCATCATAAAGGCCAGCGACGCCGCAAGCGCCACCGGCACGCACAGCAGCACCGGGTCAAATCCCAGCCCCGCCGCCGTCGCCCCCACCACCGGCAGAAACGTCGCCGCCGTCGCCGTGTTCGACGCCACCTCCGAAAAGAAGACAATCATCGCGCTCACCCCCGTTACCAGCCCCCACGCCGGCACATCTTCAAAGCCCGCCAGCGACCCCGCAATGTACTCCGCGCATCCCGTTGCCTGCACCGCCGCCGCCAGACTCAGCCCCCCGCCAAACAGCAGCAGCACCCCCCACGGCAGCCGCACCGCCTGCTCCCAGTTCATCGCAAACTCCCCACGCCTCCATTCCACCGGCGCCGCAAAGAGCACCAACGCCGCCGCGATCGCCACCCCCGCATCCGTCAGCCCCGAAAGCGGCATCACACCCCCGATCTCCAGCCCCGCAAGCCACGGCCGCGTCAGCCACACCATCGCCGTACACATGAAGACGACAAAGGTGATCCGCTCGCCCCGGTTGGCCCGCCCAAGGGCGCGATACTGCGAGGCGATCAGCTCCCGCCCGCCGGGAATCTCATCCATCCGCACCGGAAAGATCACCTTCGTCAGCACCACCCAGCACAGAGGCAGCAGGATCACGACCGTCGCCAGCCCCACCGGCACCCACGAGGCAAACGTCAGGTTCACCCCGTGCGCATCGGCGAGGTACCCCGCCAGCACCGCGTTGGGAGGTGTGCCGATCAGCGTCCCCACGCCCCCGATCGAGGCCGCGTAGGCGATCCCCAGCAGCAGGCAGATCGAGAAGTGAAACGGCTTGCCCTCCTGCGGCGCCGCCGCATCGCCCCGCTCGCGCAACTGCTGCCTGACCAGCGCAATCACGCTGGTTGCCACCGGCAGCATCATCACCGCCGTCGCCGTGTTCGAAACCCACATGCTCATCACCGCCGTGGCCAGCATGAAGCCGCCGATCAGCCGCACCGGTTTGGTCCCGACCAGCAGCACCGTCAGCAGCGCAATCCGCCGGTGCAATCCCCACCGCTCCATCGAAAGCCCGAGGATGAACCCGCCCATGAACAGAAAGATGAACTCATTGCCGTACGGAGCCGCCGTCGCCGCCATCGAGATCTCCCCGCCGGTCAGCAGCGGCAACAGCGCCAGCGGAGCCAGCGCCGTCGCGGCTATCGGGATCGCCTCGGTGATCCACAGCACCGCCATCAGCGCCCCGACGGCAAACGTCACCCGCCCCGCCTCCGAGAGCGCTGCCCCCTCCGCCCCGCCCGCCTGCTCCGGCAGCAGCAC
>CAZPFK010000105.1:2057-7968 GCA_964585855.1 uncultured Vicinamibacteraceae bacterium | reverse complement strand
CAGGTCGAAGCGCTGCGGCTCGAGGAAGACCTTTCGAAGGTTGATGCCCGTGCCCTGCTGCTGATTCGTCCACGTCGCCATCCGCCAGAAGCGCAGCAGCCGCTCGCCCTTGAGCACCAGCTCCGCCTCATCGAGAAACATCAGCCAGGTCTGCCGGATCTCCTCGGTCATCTCCGCGCCGGCGAGCACGCTCTCCTGCTTCGGGTTGGGAATCCACTCGCGGTCGTTGTCCGTCTCCGCATCAAGGTGCTTCCACATCTCCCGCCCCATCACCACCCCCTGCTCCAGGTGCTCAAGCGATCGCACCAGCCGCTGCGGCTCGACGACCTCGAAGTTCATCAGGTGAATGAAGGCAACCATGTCTGCAACCTGCCAGGGCATCTCATCATCAAACTCGCCCCAGGCAAGATACGGATACGGCGTCTCCGGCCGTGAAAACAGAATCTGCGCGCAGCGGTCGAAGAGCTCGCGCCGGTCGTGGGCGAGGATGAACTCGCCGACGGCCATCAGGAAGTGGCAGTAGCCGCGCATCCAGGCGACGTCGGCCCGATCGAAGGCGATGGTGAACTCCTCAGCGCCCTCCGCGGTTGCGTTGAAGCGCCGCTGAAGCCGTGCAAAGAGATTCCACAGCGCTTCGCCCTCCGAGCCGCGCCCGTCGCCGTCGATATCAAGCCGGATCAGGCCGATGGGAAGTTCGAGGCGCACATCATCCTGTGTGACCTTCGCCAGCGCTGCATCGGCGGCTGCAAGGTCGTCGAGCCATTGCTGCAGAATCGCATCCATCTGCTCGTAGGTGATCGGGTCGGGGTCGATGGCCTGGGGGATCTGGGTCATATCGAAGGGCACGAGGCGGATCGAGTTCCAGAACTGCCGCTCCCGGAACGCGCCGTGTCGATAGAGGGCGGCCGCAAGCCGTTCACCGCTCTCAAAGAAGTGGGCCATGCCGATGCCGAAGCGGATCGCATCGCCGGCTTCCGGGTGCTCGACGAGGTGGGCCTCGAGCATCGCCCGGCCTTCGGCGAGGTTGGACTCGCACAACGCCGTCCGCAGCAGGGCCTGCTCGGCGGCATCATCCTGTCCGTGCGAGGTTGACGCAACGGCAAGCAGAAGCAGAATGGAACATATGTAACGCATGAGACGCTCCTTTCACGTTCCCGCCCGCCTCACTACCATGCCCGCATGAGCCACGGGCCCCAAACTGTACCGCCGCCGACCGCCCCGCCCCTCTATTGCCGGGAATTCGGCCGAGGCCCGGCGCCGGTCGTCGCCGTCCACGGGTTCGGCGCCACCGTCGCCACCTGGGGGCCGCTCGCAGAGCACCTCGGCGATGAGGCCACCCTCCACGCTTTCGACCTCAAGGGCTTCGGCCTCAGCCCCAAGCCGCGCGACCGGGCCTACTCGATTGCCGACCAGGCGGAACTGATCCTCGAGTGCATCGAACGCCTCGGGCTCGAACGCTTCTCGCTGCTGGGGCACTCGATGGGCGGGGCGGTCTGCCTCTTTGCCGCCATTCGTCTGCTGGAGCGCGGCGATCTGCCGCGCCTCACCTCCCTCCTGCTCGTCGGCGCTGCGGGCTATCCGCAGGCGCTGCCCTTCTTCATTCGCATTCCCGGCCTGCCGCTCATCGGCCCCCTGCTGCAGGCGCTCACGCCGGCCCGGCTCGCCATCTCCGTCGCGATGCGCACCTGCTACGCCTCCGCCGATCGCATCCGCCCGGAACTCATTGACGCCTACGCCGAACCGCTGCGCAGCGCCGAGGGCCGCTTCGGCCTGCGGAGTGTTTCCCGCTACATGGTGCCCGACAATCCGCAGCAGTATCTGGCGCGATACCCCGAACTCGACGTGCCGACATTGGTCATCACCGGATCCGCCGAGCGCGTCATCGATCGCTCCGTCGCCCCGCGACTGGCCCGCGAACTTCCCCGTGCAACACTCCACACGCTCGACGAGGCCGGCCACAACGCCCACGAAGAGCAGCCGCAGATCGTCGCCGGACTGATTCGCCCCTATCTTCAGATTCAGAATCACGACTCAGGAGAGGATGCATCCTCATGAAGGCCGTTGTCATCACCCGCCAGGGCTCGCCTGTTTCACTGAATGTTGAGTTCACGCAGGAGTGGCCCGAACCCGACCTGCTGCCCGGAACCGCGCTGATCCGCACCGAGGCCTCCGCCCTCAACCACCTCGACCTCTGGGTCGGCCGGGGCCTGCCCGGCGTCGAGCTCACCTACCCGCGCATCTCCGGCTCGGATGGCTGCGGCATCGTCGAAGCCGTCGGCGAGGGCGTGGACGCTTCCTGGGTGGGCCGACGTGTGCTCCTTAACGCCGCCGTCGTCCAGCCGGAGAAGCCCGTTCCCGGTCTGCGACCAACCGCGCCTGACATCCTGATGATCGGCGAACACACCGACGGCGCACTTCGGGAGAAGTTCGTCGCTCCCATCGGCCAGCTCCACCCCCTCCCCGACGACGCCGATCCCGTCGAGGCGGCCGCCTTCGGCCTGACCTTTCTCACGGCCTGGCGCTGCCTGGTCACCCGCGCCGGCCTGCGCCCCGGCGCAATCGTGCTGATCACGGGCATCGGCGGCGGCGTCGCCAACGCCGGCCTCCAGATCTGCCGCCACTTCGGCTGCACGACGATCGTCACCAGCCGCCACCAGTGGAAACTCACCGAGGCAATCGAGTTCGGGGCCGACCACACCATCCTCGACACCGGCCAGGACTGGTCGCGCGACGTTCGCAAACTCACCGGCAAGCGCGGGGTGGACATCGTCCTTGATTCCGTCGGCCGCGCCATTCACGAAAACTGCATCAAGTCCCTCTGCCGGGGCGGGACCTTCGTCACCCCCGGCTGCACGACCGGCCCCGCCGCCGTCACCGATCTGGCGCGCCTCTTCTGGCTGCAGTTGAACATCCTCGGGTCAACGATGGGGTCGGGGGCTGAGTTTGAAGAGGTCCTCGCCCTCTTCCGCTCCGGAGCCCTCCGCCCCACTCTCGACAAAATCTTCACGCCCGAACAGGGCCCGGACGCCTTTGCCCGCCTCGAGGCCGGTGAACAGATGGGCAAGATCGTCATCCGCTGGTAAGCGCCATTGCGGCATCGCGCTTCGGACCTTTGTCTGACGCCCGAAGCGGCTACTATTGCGGACTTGGCCGGAACGGGTGGACCACAGCGCCGGGGGATGGTCCTCAATCGCCGCGGCCGGCTGAGTCGAAACTTCATTGCAATCACGAGCCCCACGAGACCCACGAGAGGAGATTCGCAGTGGCCGATACCAACGCTCCGCAGCAAGCCCAGGGACAGCAGCAGGTCATGGTGCAGGTTGATGAATCCAAGACCCACACCACCTACGCCAACGCCTGGCAGATGAACGCCGGCGCCGATGAGATCATCTGCGACCTCGGCGTCCAGATCCCCCGCATGGTCGGCAACCAGCAGTCCATTTCCTTCCAGGTCGGCTCCCGCATCGTGATGTCGCCCAACAGCGCCATGCGCTTCGCCGCCGCCCTGCAGCAGGTCATCGCGCAGCGCGAGCAGCGCATCGCCGAAGTCCAGAAGCAGCAGCGCCCCCAGTCCTGACCGCCGATTCCTCGCGACCCCACTGATTGCGGTGCGACGCGAGGCATCGTTGCGCCCGGACGCTGCGGATGTCCTCCGCAGGTCCACTTTCCGGAGCCATCATGGCGACTTCCAGAACCACAACCATTCGCCCCGTCGAGGTTCCCGTCTCCCCGGCCCTGCGCCGCGTCCCCCTCGTCTCCACCCGCATCGAGGAAGATGAGGTGAGCGCCGCCGTCGAGGTCCTCCGCTCCGGCATGCTGCGCCAGGGCGCCCGCTGCGCCGCCTTCGAGCAGGCCTACGCCGCCGCCTCCGACGCCGAGTTCGCCCTCACCACCTGCAACGGAACCACCGCCCTGCAGATGGCCTACGAGGTCGCCTTCAACCCCGGCGATGATGTCCTCTGCCCCGGCTACACCTTCATGGCCTCCGCCTCCATGATCCTCGCCCGAGGCGCCAACCCCGTCTTCTGCGACATCGATCCGGCCACCATGAACCTCGACGTCGCCGACGCCGCCGCCCGCATCACGCCGAAGACCACCGCCATCGTCCCCGTCCACCTCTACGGCAACCCCGTGGACATCGACGCCGTCGAAGCCCTCGCCGGAAAGCACAACCTGAAGATCGTCTACGACGCCGCCCAGTCTCACTTCGCCCGCTACCGCGACCAGGGCATCGGTGCCTATGGCGACGCCGTCACCTACTCCTTCTACCCCACAAAGAACATGACCACAGGCGAAGGCGGCCTCGTCACCACCAACGACCGCGCGCTGGCCGACCGACTCGCCCTCCTGCGCGATCACGGCATGACCCCCGGCCGACGCTACCACCACGAAACCATCGGCTACAACTACCGCCTCAACGACGTCGCCGCCGCCATCGGCCTCGTCCAGCTCGACAAACTCCCGCTCCGCACTACCCGCAGGCAGCTCAACGCCGCCCTCCTCTCCGAACGCCTCGGCGACATCGACGAGCTCATCCTCCCCGAGACCACTCCCAACGCCGAGCACGTCTTCCACCAGTACGCCATCCGCCTCCGCCTTGACCGCCTGACCTGCACCCGCGAGGAGTTCGCCCAAGCCCTCAAGGATGAGTTCGGCGTCGACTCCGCCATTCACTACCCCACCCCCCTGACGACCCAGCCCGCCATCATCGAGCGAGTCGCCAACCTGCCCGACCTGCCCGTCGCCGCCGCGACCGCCGCCTCGGTCCTCTGCCTGCCGGTGCACCACAACCTCGACGAGGCCGACCTCTCCCACGTCGCCGCCTCCATCCGCACCCTCATCGCCCGGCACCTCCGCTGATTCGCCTCGAATGTCCTGAGAAACCGCGTTTCGGACACGCAGCCGCCGGCCGATTCTGTAAAATCCATGGTACAGTTTCCCAAGAACCCTCTCCTTGGAGGAGTTGCCATGGCCCCTGACTTTCTCAGCACAGACCCCGCCCTGATCATCCCCATCCTCGCCATCACAGGCGGCTGCACCGTCGCCCTCATCGCCATCCTCGCAGGAGCCGCGACGAAGATCGCCCGCTACGTCTCCTTTGAACGTACCCGCCGGGAAGTCGCCGCCTACCTTTCCGAGGGCAGCATCACCCTCGAGGAGGCCGACCACATCCTCGCCAAAACCCCCGGGAAATACCCCTACATCGCCTGAGCCGGAGCCCCGCCATGCCACTGCTTGCAAGCACCGCCGAAGACATCTCCAAAATCATCGAAGCCCTCAGCGGCAACGAGGAGATCATCATCTTCGGGGGCATCACCATCTGCGTAACCACAGGTCTCGTCTTCGGGATGATCGCCTCCATCTTCAAGACCATCGCCCGCGAACGCTCCCGCCGCGAAATCGCCGCCTACGTCGCCGAGGGATCCATCTCCCCGGAACAGGCCGAGAAGCTCATCAAGGCCGGCAACGAAGAGGAATCCTGCTGATTCCCGCCTGATCGCACCCCCACACGCCGCGATCTGACGACACGAAGACCTCCTCGCAGGTCTTTTTGTCATTTTTCGGTTGACGTTCGGGAATCCACTTCCCTTTCTCCAAACGTGGGGTAATATTTCCCAAACAGGGACGGCACGAGGCCGGCCCGGCAAGCGCGAGCATGATGCTCGCCCACGAGCAGATGGAGAGCCAGGATGGCACAGCCGCTACTCAAGATCGGACCGGGGGGAGACTATCAGGCCAGCGTCTACGGTGTCGCCGGCCGACTGGTCGTCGATTCCCCGCTGCACCGGATGATCAATCCTCCGCTCTTCACCCCGCAGCGCCCCATCGGCAGCACCAGGCCGCGCGTGCTCGAGGCCTTCCGGCTCATCGCCCGCCGTGCCGCCTCCCGCATCGCCGCGCCGCCCTCGTC
>CAZPFK010000105.1:0-1957 GCA_964585855.1 uncultured Vicinamibacteraceae bacterium | reverse complement strand
CCGACTGTCAGCCCGACCCCTGCCTCACCGGCAGTGACCAATCCATCAACTGCAGCGGCGGCCTCCGCCCCTGCCCCCACGTCTGTCTCTCTCCCTTCCGCCCCAACGGCGGTATCAATCAGTCCACGGAGCCTCGGCCATGAATCTCACTCCCAAGCAGATGCGAATCCTCCAGTACATCCGCGATCAGCGCACCCGTCTTGGCATCTCTCCGACCCTGCAGGAAATCGCCGACGAGATGGGCGTCAGCAAGGTCACCGTCTTCGAACACGTCGAGGCCCTCATCCGCAAGGGCGCCCTCGTCCGCGACCCGAACAAGGCACGCTCTTTGAACATCAGTGAGAACGCCGTCGTCCCCGATGAGGGCCGACCCACGCGCTTCCCCCTCGTCGGCCGCATCGCCGCCGGCTATCCCATCGAGAAGGTTGAGAACCTCGACGAGCTCGACCTCGAAGACATCTTCGCCCCCCGCCGGGGCCAGGATGCCGCCCTCTTTGCCCTCCAGGTCGATGGCGACTCCATGCGCGATGAGGGCATCTTCGACCGCGACTTCGTCATCGTCGAACGCCGGGCCACCGCCCGCAACGGCGAGAAGGTCGTCGCCCTCCTCCCCAACGGCGAAACCACCCTCAAGACCTTCTACAAGGAAGGCGGCCGCATCCGCCTCCAGCCCGCCAACCCCGACTTCGAACCCATCATCGTTGACGACTGCCGCATCCAGGGCGTCGTCCGCGGCGTCCTCCGCACCTACGGCTCCTGATCCTGATCGCGTAGGGTCCGCCGTGCGGACCTTGTTGGGTAGGATGAGATAAGCGAAGCGCATCCCACCAGTGGTCCTCCGTCATGCCCGCGCAGACAGGCATCCAGTCCAAGTAGCACAGGCGTCTCGCCTGAGGACCGGGCGGCAGGGTCGGACAAGCGAAGCGCATCCCACCAGTGGCACAGGCATCTTGCCTGTGCGGTTCCAATGCCACCCCTACCCCGCCTCCAACATCCTCCCCTGCCCGGCAGGAAGCGATCGCATCTGATCCGCAAAGCCCCCCGGCAGCATCCCTTCTCCGAACACGATGAACTTCGCCTCAAGCTCATCGCGCACCTGCATCACACGAATCTCCTCCACGCGCGCTCCGGGCAACGCCTGCGCCGCCGCACCGCCCTCCACCCGCGCCACGCACGTCCGCGAGAACGGCCCGACACCCCCCGATGCATCCGCCCAACGACCCCAGTAACACACAACCATCGGCGTGCCGTCTGCCACCATCGGATACACAACCTCAAACCGACTCGTCGTGAACGATCGCAGATACCACAACCGCCCCCCGCTCCGCTCAGCCGGATGCGAGGGAATCGCCTCACCCACCGGCACAAGTTCAACAAACAACTCCAGCCGCGCTGCACCATGCGGTTTGGCGCTGCTTGAATAATCGAAATCATTGCGGTACTCAAGAATATGTCGCGCCCCATGCGCTGACCGCCCGTGCGGATCAGTCGAACCCACAAACCGCAACACCGGCGCCACCTGCGGACATCGCAACCGCTTCACGCGCTTCGGCCGTTCGGGAAGATTCAGATTCATGCGATCCACGCTTGTGAGCACACCCTCCGGCAGGCCGCGCAGATGCTGCGCCACCGCACGAAGAATCCGCTCGACCTCCCTCCGGGCATCGTTCTTCCGCGCCGTTGCGCCCGGCCCGGCACTGCTGCGCTGCATCGTCCGGACCAGCGCTTCACGAAAGGCGACGACCGCCGCCTCCAGCTCGATGACCCGCTCCTGCGAAACACCGAACCGGTCTGCATGCGCTGCCACCTGACCAGTGAAATGCCTGGCCATCTGCGCCAACTCCCGGTCCGCATCGGGAATGAAGCGGGTCGTCCTCGCCTTCCCGCCGCGCAGGCGATATTTGCGCTCCCGCGCCAGCCGCATCGTTCGATCACCGCGCCGTCGTCGAGCCATCGC
>CAZPFK010000104.1:3107-8010 GCA_964585855.1 uncultured Vicinamibacteraceae bacterium | reverse complement strand
CTGCAACCGTTGCGTCGCCTCGTCCACGGTGAGCAGCTCTGAGGCGGTGATCGGCTCGGGCAGGTCGTCGAGGGCGATCGCATCGGCGATCGAGAAAGGCCCGACGGCGGTGCGGCGAAGAGCGGTCAGGTAGCCGCCGGTTCCGAGTGCGAGGCCGATGTCGCGCGCCAGCGAGCGAATGTAGGTTCCCTTGCCGCATTCGACGGTGAGGCGGAGGAGGGGGAAGGCGTAGTCGTAGTCGAGTGCATGAATCTCAACGGGGCGCGCTTCCAGTTTCACCTCGTGACCCTTGCGCGCGAGTTTGTAGGCGCGCCGTCCGCCGATCTTCATCGCCGAGTAGGCGGGCGGCTTCTGCATGATCGTGCCGCGAAAGTCTCTGAGCGTGTTCGCAACTTCGGTCTCACTCGGCGGGGTTGCGATCTCAACGGGCGACTTTTCGCCCTCGGCGTCGTCGGTTGCGGAGAAGGCGCGAAGGTCGATCTCCGCCTCGTAGCGCTTCGTCGTGTTCATGAAGCGCTCGACGAGGCGCGTGGCCCGGCCGATGCAGACGACCAGCACGCCGGAGGCGAGCGGATCGAGGGTGCCTGCGTGGCCGACGCGGCGGATGCGGCTGAGTCGCCGGACGATGCGGATGACATCCATCGAGGTGGGGCCGACGGGTTTGTCGATGATGAGGACGCCGGCGAGCGGATCGTGTGTCGTGTCGTTGGCCATCGTGGGCGAGGCGATCAGTCGGCGGCGTTTTCGGCGCTTCCGGGGAGGGGGTCGCGGTTGGCGTGGAAGACGCGGGAGTTGATGCGGCCGCGATCGGTGATGGCGAAGCGCGGCTTGTTCTTGTTGAGTTTCGCCTGAATCCAGCCCTCGCCGAGCATGGTTTCGAGGCAGGCGATGGCGAGTTCATCGAAGGGGACGGCCTGCACGCCGGCCTGGCGTTTCGCGACATCCTGGATGGCCTGGAGGATGCGGCCGCCGTCGGAGGTCTGCCGGAGGATCTCGACGACGGTCTCGTAGGCGCCGATCATCGGCAGCATGTGGTGGCCTCGGCGGTAGCAGTCGAGCATGAGGATTCGGCCGTCGCGGAAGACGGGGACCTTGTCACGTTGTGCGCCGACGAGGTTGAGTTTGAAGACGTTGAACTGGTTGATTTCCCAGGTGTCGGTGGAGGTGGCTTCGTCGGTGACCTCGGTGGTGAAACGGCGGGCGACTTCCTTGATCGAGAAGATGTCGAGGCCGCCGACGCCGGGGAAGAAGCGGTCCTCGTGTCCGAAGCCGCCGAGACTGAGCCAGCGGAAGGCAGCGCGGGGGGAGAGTTTCAGGCCTGCGTCCTTTGCGATTTCGGTGGTGTACTGCTGCAGGTCGGTGAACTGTCCGTTGGCGGCGTACCAGAACTCGGCGAAGCGGATGTAGGCCTTGATGCGGGCGCGGTTGGACTCGTCGTAGTGGGCGCGAAGGGAGCGCTGATCGTGGTCGGGCTTCTCGCGCAGGTCATCGAGGATGATGTAGGCCGCCTCCTTGGCGCTGCGGTGGGCGAGGGTGAGCCCGGCGGCGAGGATGGGGTCGGCGAAACCGGCCGACTCGCCGACGAGGAACCAGTTCTCACCCGCGAGACGATCGGCGACGTTGGACCAGTCCTTCGTCGTGCGGATGTTGCCCTCGGCGTGGCCGTTGCGGATGAGCGTCTGGATGCGCGGCTCCTGCGCCAGCGCGTGGTTGTAGAGTTGCTCGGGCGTCAGGCCGGAGTGCTTGTAGTGGTCTACGGGGCAGATGTAGCCGATGCTGGTGCGCGTCGGTCCGAGGGGGATGAACCAGATCCAGCCGGTGTTGATGCTGAGGATCTGCACGCGGGTTCCGCCGACGCCGATCTTGACAGCCCAGTCGGCGTTATGCCAGTGGTCCCAGATGGCGATGCCGCGCAGCTTCTTCGGGGCGTGGGCGGGAATGTCCAGGGCGCGGCGGAGCAGGGCGGCCTGGCCGGAGGCGTCGATGTAGTGCTTTGCGGTGATCGTCTCGCCGGTGTCGAGTTCGAGGCCGGTGATGCGGCCGTTGTCGTGGCCGATGCGTGCGACTCTGGTTTCTTCGCGGACTTCGCAGCCGAGCGACTCGGCGTGGCGGAGGAGGATGTCGTCGTAGCGGGCGCGATCGACCTGGAAGGCGGTGAAGAGGCGCTGGCCCTGGTACTTCGCGGGCCGCGGCTCATCGCGGAACTCGGAGAGGGGAAGAAACTCGAAGTCCCACAGGTCGCGGCTCTTTCCCCAGCGGTAGGTTGCGCCGACCTTGATGGGGAAGTCGGCGGCCTCAACTTTGTCCCACGCGCCGATTTCGTGGAGGATGGGGCCGATGGCCGGCAGCTGGCTCTCGCCGACGTGGTCGCGTGGGAACTTTTCACGTTCGAGGATGAGGATGCGGGCGTCGGGGTTGTAGCGGCGGATCATGGAGCCGACGGTGGAGCCGGCGGGTCCGCCGCCGATGACGGCGACGTCGTATTCGGCGGTGGAAGGGGGCATATCGGGGTGCATCTCCGGTCAGGGGTCCGAGGCGAATCCGAGTCGGCAATCGTAGAGGGTGGGCGGGGCGGTTGCCGCCGGGAGCGGCGGGGCTACACTGTAAATTCCGAGCTGCACCCGTGCCGGGGAGGGGTGCGGGGGTGCGGCCGGAGGCAATTGCAGGGGAGTGATACCGGAGAGGTGGCCGAGCGGCTGAAGGTGCACGATTGGAAATCGTGTGTACGCGAAAGCGTACCGCGGGTTCGAATCCCGCCCTCTCCGCTTTTCTGCGCACGCCCTGCTGAATCTCCACCTACCCTGAGGTGATGTCACGCTCAAGCATCTTCGTGTTGCTGCTGTGCCTTTGCGCCGTCATCGCCGGTGGTCTTGCCGGCGGGCGGGCGCTGGGGATGTCGTGGCTGGACCTGGTCGCCTTCGTCGGCTGTCTGCTGGTGGTCTTCCTGATGGCGACGGTCGGGGTGCTGGCGTGGCGGGAGTCGAAGACCAGACGCGGCGGGTGAGCGCTAGCGGCCTGCGATCTCCTCAATCGCATTGAGCCGGCGTTCGAGGCGTTCGAGAACGTTGGCCACGGCGGCGGCTTCGGCATCGAGCAGGGCCGCATCGGCGTAGTCGACGGCGCAGCGCAGGCCGGGCAGCGGCCAGGGGTCGTAGCCGGAGTCTTCATCTGTTGCGGCAAAGAGACTGCGGTACCAGGGCCGGCCGGGAATGCCGTCGGCGCGGATCCAGGCGCGTTCGAGGTGGAGGAGGATGTCGTTGACGGCGGCGAGTTCGGCGTCGGTGAGTCGCTCCGAGGCGAGCGCTTCGTTGAGGAGGCGTTCGACACTCAGCGCGCGGGTGTGCAGGGCGTCGGCACGGGCGGCGAGTCGGCGCAGGGGCGGGATGAAGTGGGGGGCTTCATCGGTCATCGGCTCAGGGAAGAAGCCGGCGGCGACGGCGCGGGCGGAGAGGTCGGCCAGGTGGGCGCGGAGGTCGAGGCCGTAGCGAGCGGCGTTGAAGGGGAGGAGGTCGGCGTTTGCGAGGCGCGAGGCGAAGGTGGTGACGAATCGGCCCAGGGCCGTGCCGGGCAGGTAGTCATCGCCGACGACGTGGTGATACCAGGTGAGAGTTTCGTAGTTGGAGTGGTAGGAGGCGCCCGGCGCGCCCCACATGGAGGCGCCGATGCTTGGAATGCCGAGGTGGCAGAGGAAGCCGACGTGATCGGAGCCGCCGCCGAGGAAGCCGACGCCCGGCTCATTGCCGTTGCCGGCGGTGCGTGCAAACCAGTCGTCGTAGAGCGTCGCCGCGCCCTCGGTTGCGGGAAGGCCGGCGGGGATCTCCACGGCCGCTGCGGCGGAGAAGAGCAGGGGCTTGAGACTGGGCGACGAGGAGGCGCCGAAGCGCGGTCCCATCGTCGCCATGTCGAGGTTGAGGTACGCCAGGGCGTTGTCGGTCAGGTCGGCGCGGTGCAGTTCGACGTACTCGGTTGAGCCGATGATGCCGAACTCTTCTGCGCCCCAGCAGGCAAACTTGATGGTTCGCTTCGGGCGATCGCCGCGCTGCGCGGCCTCGGCGAAGGCGCGGGCGGCCTCGAGGACGAGCATGGTTCCGGAGCAGGGGTCGCCGGAGCCGAATGACCAGGCGTCGTAGTGAGCGCCGATGATGAGCGTCTGCTCGGGAAACTCTGAGCCGGGCAGCGTCGCAACGATGTTGTACGCGCGGGTGAGGATGCGATCCTGATCGATGCGCAGTCGCACCTTCAGGTTCTCACCGCCGGTGAGGCGATAGGTCTCAGGCAGGCCGCCCTTCCAGGAATCGTCGGGGACTTCGGGGCCCTCCATGCGCGCGAGAATCTCCCGCGCTGCGCCCCAGCCGATGGGCTGGCTGGGAATCGTCGGCAGGGCGACCTCGGCGGGATCGAGCCGGGGCGCGTGACGGGTGGCGGGCTCGAAGGGGGTGAGCGGATCGCCGGGGTAGGGAAGGGTGAGGACGCTGCCGCGCTGGATGTACCACTGATTGGGATGGCCGCCCAGCGGGTAGCGGGATTCGGGGTTGTCGAAGGTCGAGCCGGGATCAGTGAAGATGATCACGCCTGCAGCGCCGGCCTCCTGGGCGAACTTGACCTTGTATCCGCGGTAGTTGCCGCCGTAGCGTGCCAGGACGATCTTGCCGGAGAGGTCGATGCCGAGCTCGGCCAGTCGCTCGAAGTCCTGCTTTGTGGCGAAGTTGGCGTAGACGATCTCGCCGGTGACATCGCCCGATGCGGCGTAGGCGTTCCAGCCGAAGGCGAGGCGATCGTCTGCGGAATACGGGTCTTCTTCGAGGGGGGCTTCGGTGATGGTCAGTTGAAGCGCCTCGGGCGTGAGGATTTCAAGCGATGCCTCCTGCGGATAGGAAAGCAGGGGGTAGAAGGTGTGCAGTTC
>CAZPFK010000104.1:1524-3007 GCA_964585855.1 uncultured Vicinamibacteraceae bacterium | reverse complement strand
AGCGCGGCGAGGAGGATGGCAGGTGTTGCGGTGTTCATGCGGTGAGGATAGGGCCGGGAATGAAAAAGGCCCCGCGCCACACGGCGGGGCCTTCGCGAGGTACGCTGGAACGGAGCGAGACTCGATCAGCGGCGGGACTTTGATCCCTTGCCGAGGCGACTCTTGGCCGGAGATTTCCTCGAGGTCGATTTCGCCTCCGAGGCGGTCTTTCGGACGGAGCCGTTGCTGACCTTGCCGTTGCCGGCGTGGGCCTCATCGGGCTCCTGCTCCCAGGACTTCGGGTAGGCGAGGTCGTCGAACTGCATGGCCTGCTTGGTGGCAAAGAGCGGCCGGAAAGTATCGCACATGACGGCCAGTTCGTTGGTGAAGGTGGCGCCGAGGGAGGCCTCGACGGTGCCGGGGTGCGGCCCGTGGGGGATGCCCTGCGGGTGGAGGGTGAGGGAGCCGACCTCGATTCCCTTGCGGGCCTTGTAGTTGCCCTCGACGTAGTAGAGGACTTCGTCGGAGTCGAGGTTTGAGTGGTTGTAGGGAACGGGGATGGCCTGCGGGTGCCAGTCGAGCATGCGCGGGCAGAAGGAGCAGATGACGAAGTTGTGCGCTTCGAAGGTCTGGTGGATCGGCGGCGGCATGTGCAGCTGGCCGGTGATGGGCGCGAAGTCGTCGATGTTGAAGCAGTAGGGGTAGTAGCAGCCGTCCCAGCCGACGACGTCGAGGGGGTGGTACTTGTAGATGTAGGAGTGGACCTGGTCGCGCGACTTGATGCGCACTTCATACTCGCCGCGCTCGTCGAAGGTCAGCGGCAATTCCGGGATACGCAGGTCGCGCTCGCAGTAGGGAGCGTGTTCGAGGAACTGTCCCGTTTCCTTGCAGAGGTAGCGCTTGGGCGGGAGGATGTGCGAGCCGTTGACGGTCTCGATGACGAGGAACTTCGGCGCGGGCTGGTCCTTCTTCGGCTTGTCGAAGATCATCCGGTACGTCACGCCCTTGGGGATGACGATGTAGTCCTTGGGGCCGAACTTCAGCGTGCCCAGCAGGGTGTGGCAGACGCCCGAGCCGTGGTGGATGAAGAGGCACTCATCGCCCATGCCGTTCTTGTAGTGGTAGGGCATCTCCTGCGCCGGGGAACAGACGGACATGAGGCAGTCGGCGTTTCCGAAGAGGGGGATGCGGCCGGTGATGGGATCGCCCTTGGGCTTCATCGGTCCAGTGCGCAGATGGCGCATGCGCATGATTTCGGGTTCGACGTAGTCGACTTTGGTGGAGTACTGCGGTTTCCACCCGATGACCTGCGTGGGCGGGTGGATGTGGTACATGGTGGAGGTGGGGCCGACGAAGCCCTCGGTGCCGAAGAGTTCTTCGGAATAGAGGCGTCCGTCGGGCCTGCGGAACTGGATATGGCGCTTGCGCGGGATGTCTCCGAGCGTGGTGTAGTACGGCATTTTTACGACTCCTCTCTGCTGCTGGAATCGTAGGCGGAGGGGTG
>CAZPFK010000104.1:0-1424 GCA_964585855.1 uncultured Vicinamibacteraceae bacterium | reverse complement strand
CGGTACGCGCTTAACATGCGTCCATGCCCTCACGCAAGCCCAGAACCAGTCGCAGAACGCCGCAGCGGGAGGCCGTGCTCAAGGTCATCCGGGCGGCGCGGGGACCCATCACCGTTGAACAGATTCAGGCCCGGGCGCGGCGGTCGGCCCCGACGATCGGGACGGCGACGGTCTACCGCACCATCAACCTGCTGATCGAGTCCGGCGAGGTGCACAGCGTGGTGCTGGGCGACGGGGTGACACGGTACGAGCCGACGGATCGCGGCCATCACCACCACTTCCGCTGCCGGGCGTGCGAGCGGGTCTTTGACCTTGAGGAGTGCCCGGTGGAGCTGCCGCGCAACGCGGTGCTGGCCGGCGGCTATCTCGTGGAGGATCACGAGGTGACGCTGTACGGGCTGTGCCCCTCGTGCCGGACGGGCTGAGGGGGTTTACGCCTCGGCGTGGCGGACGACTTCGCCTTCTGCGAGGAAGATGACGTCTTCGGCGATGTTGGTGGCGACATCGGCGATGCGCTCGAGTTTGCGGGCCACGGAGAGGATGTCCAGCAGGGCACGGGTGTTCTCGACCTGTTGCGGGATCTGCTCCTGCACCCAGGCGAACATCTCCTTCTGCAGATCGTCCACGCGGTTGTCAGCCCGGCGGACCTTGCGCGCCAGCGCGGGGTCCTCATCGGCCAGGGAGGCCAGCGATTCGGCGAGCATCTGCCGGGCGTACTCGGACATCGTGCCGATGGCGGGAGGGATGGGCGTTGTTGAAGCATCCTTGAGGTTGAGGGCGCGTTTGGCGATCGAACGGGCCATGTCGGCGATGCGCTCAAGGTCGGTGTTGATGCGCATGACGGAGAGGACAAAGCGCAGGTCGCCGGCGACGGGGTGCTGGAGGGCGAGCACCTTGAGGCAGCGCTGCTCGATGTCGACTTCCATCTGGTCGATCTCGTCGTCGCTTCGGACGACGATGCGGGCTGCATCGAAGTCGCCGTGCAGCAGGCCGTCGAGGGCCTGGTTGACGCGCTCGTTGACGCTGGCCGCCATGGTGAGGATGCGGCGGCGGAGGTTGGTCAGTTCGGTGGGGAGATCGACGGTCATGTCGCGGGGCCTTGCAGGGGAGTTCTCAGCCGAATCGGCCGGTGATGTAATCTTCGGTTTCGGAGTTTGCGGGGTTCGTGAAGACGGTGCTGGTGGCGCCGGATTCGACAAGTCGGCCCTCGCAGAAGAAGGCGGTGACGTCGGAGACGCGGGCCGCCTGCTGCATGTTGTGGGTGACGATGATGATGGTGTAGCGTTCCCGGAGCTGGGCGATGAGTTCCTCGATGCGGGCGGTGCTCTTGGGGTCCAGGGCGGAGCAGGGCTCGTCCATGAGGACGACTTCCGGGCCGACGGCGATGGCGCGGGCGATGCAGAGGCGCTGCTGCTGGCCGCCGG
>CAZPFK010000103.1:0-8124 GCA_964585855.1 uncultured Vicinamibacteraceae bacterium | reverse complement strand
TGTGGTCATCAGGGATGCGCGACGGTCGTCGAGGCGATCCCCGGATGCTGCGAGCCGCAGGATTCGGCTTTCGCCTTCTGCCCGATGAGCGACGGGCCGTGCCAGTGCGTGGTATCCCCGCTTCCGAGTCGTCAGCAGGCGCCGGATGCCCCGCATCCGATATCAGACCGTGAGTCATTGACTGCAATCCCAGCTCAACCCATCCCGGTGGAGTACGGGATGGCTCTGCCTCGGCGATCATTAACTGCCGATTCACTCCCGCAGAGTCTTCTCTCCGGCCTGACGCATAACGAGATTCAGGCCCGTATGGGTATCTGGCGAACGTAGAGCCCAGGCTCAGCAGGGACCGTGCGCGCCGACTTCGGCGTGCTGCCTCGGGTTGCAATTGCTCTCGAAACACCAAGACACTGATTCGTCTACCACAGCGGGGCCGCGGCATGCGCCAGCGTTATGGCGTGTGGACACGGAGGAGACCGAGACTGTTCCGTGTGACCTTCACCGCAAGGCTCCCATCATTGATATGCCTCATGTTCAGCCGGAGGGCGGGATTGAACTTCTGCCTCTCAAACGCACGCCCGGCGTCCAACACTAATGTGCTTCCTGCACAAGGAGTCTTTGTATGAAACCTGCACTTCTCTTCGCCTGCATGTGCTTCGCCGGACCCCTCTCGCTCACGATGGCACAGCCGCAGCATGACCACGGCACACACGCACTGCATGCCGCAGAACCCGTCAACGCGATGTGCCCGATCGGCAAGGAGTCGATTGTCCCCTCAGCCGGGACCGTCGAGTACAAGGGCAGGACCATCGGTCTCTGCTGCCCCGGTTGCGGTGAACAGTTCCTGGCCTGGGACGAAGCCTGCAAGGACGAGTTCATCGCTCTGGCGGTCGCAGGCCGTGAACCGGGCATGGCACACGCCGAGCACGATCCTCCTACCGGTGATGGCGCCCCTCGCGACGAGCCGCTGGCCTGGTCGGACCCGTACCCGCTGGACGCTTGCCCGATCTCCGGCGGGAAGCTTGGATCGATGGGGGATCCAATCGTGAAGAGGTACGATGATCGTGAGGTTCGCTTCTGCTGTGCTCCGTGCATTGGCAAGTTCGAGGCCGACCTCGACGCCTCCTGGAGAAGTGTCGATGAGGCAATCGTCAAGGATCAGATGCGCTACTACCCCGTGACGACCTGTGTGGTCCTGGGAGACCCGCTTGTGGAGGACGTCGCCGTCAGTTTCGTCTACCGCAACCGACTCATTCGGCTGTGTTGCACGATGTGTAAGCAATCGTTCGAGTCTGACCCGGGGCAGTACCTTTCAATCCTTAACAAGGCGGCCGCTGATATGCAGCGCCCGGATTACCCCCTGGATACCTGTCTTGTTTCGGGAAACACACTCGGATCCATGGGCGAGCCCACTGAGATGATCGTGGCGGGCCGCCTGATGCGGTTCTGCTGCGCCGGCTGCGAGTCAAAGGTGGAATCCGACCCGGCGAAGTTCATTTCCACAATCGACGCGTCGTGGCAGGCCGAGGGACTATTCATGCCAGCCGTGCAATCCGGGGGCGAGGGCGCTGATCATCGTCACCGGGACCATGGCGGATAAACCCCTGTACGATCGCGACCAGAGCGACATGTCCTACCCTTGCAGTAGTTCCCCTAGTCTAAGGAAGCAATTGGATGCCGGATACCACGATTACCATCACACGATCTCGACCTGCGCGGGCTGCGCTGTTCGGTGGTCTTGCGTGCTTGCTCGCGGGTTGCGTCCAGACACGTGATGTCGCGGGGCCCGGCCCTGGGCACCCTGCTCATCCTGCGAGTGAATCGGCCGAGTTCGTCATGCCTTCCAGTCTCTTTGCCCGTTCCCTTGCCCCAGTGGGCTCTGACGAGAGCACCCAGTCGCACCAGAGGCACGGTCCTCCGAGTCGGGACGCGGGCAACAGCGACCTGACGACTTACATCTGCCCGATGCACACAGATGTTCGATCGGACCGCCCCGGGAAATGCCCCATCTGCGGGATGCAACTCGTACCTCACCGCCGCTCAGAGGAGACACACGAGCACGGGGGTGCGCCGTGAGCATGCGACCGCTGCTGTATGCTGTGTATGCGTCAAGCCTCACCCTTGCCGGCTGCTCGACGGTGCCTGTTGATCAGAGCTTCGAGCGGGTCCGGCAGACAGTCTCGGATCGCACCACACAGGAGCTGGCGTGGCCGACGTCCTCGGAGGCAAGGGGCAGGATCGACGCACGTGTCACTGAGCTTTTGTCCGAGCCGATGGATCCTGAACGCGCGGTCGCAATCGCACTGATCAATAATCGTGATCTGCGGGCCCAGTATGCCCGGGTTGGTTTCGCCGAGGCGGACCTGTTCGAGGCCGGCGTGTTCGACAATCCGTCACTGACGATGGGCATCGGATTTCCCGATTCTCCCCCGAGCATGTCGGAGTTGGACTTCGGGTTGACGCTCGCCCTCCTGCAGTGGATTGTGAATCCGGCACGGAAGAACATCGCCCAGATCCAGCACGACGCGGAGCTTCTTTCGGTCGCGGACGCAGTGCTGCGGACAGCGACCGAGACCCGGCTTGTGTTCCTGGAACTGCAGGCAGCCACGAACCTCTCAGCACTTCTGCGGGAGATCGCCATCGCCGCCGAGGCGTCCTATGAGTTCGCCCTCCGCGTTCATGAAGCGGGCAATCTCAGCGAACTCGCCCTTGCCAACGAGCGAGCCCTCTACGAGCAGGCGCGTCTTGAGTACGCGCGAAGCGTTGCGGATGTTTCTGACCACCGCGAACACCTCAACACACAGCTTGGCCTTTGGGGAACACAGGTACACTGGTCCATTGATGAGCGTTTGCCGGAGATTCCAGCCTCGGAACCTGAAGTCGGGGAGTTGGAAGCGCTTGCGGTTCGTCAACGCCTCGATCTCGCAGTCGCTGCCAAAGAAGTCGAGGCGATCTCAAAGGCATTGGGCCTCCAACGAGACTGGCGATACCTGCTCCGCACAGAAATCGGCGCGAATGCATCGCGGGATGCCGATGGGCAGTGGGTCTATGGTCCTTCTCTCTCGATTGAGGTGCCAGTCTTCAATCAGCGCCAGGGGGAAGTTGCACGGCTCGAATCAGCCCGACTCGCCGCCGAGGCGCGCCTTGAGGGGCTTGCGGTCGAGGTTCGATCGGAGGTGCGGAGGCTGCGAGACCGCCTGTTCGCGACGCGGTATGAGGCAGAACAGTATCGAGCGGTCGTTCTCCCGCTCCGGGAGCGGATCGTTTCCCTCACGCAGGAACAATACAACTTCATGCTCGTGGACACATTTGATCTGCTCGCGAGCAAGCGCGAGAGTGTTGCCGCTTATCGAGAGTACCTGGACAGCGTGAAGCGGTACTGGCAGACGAAGATCCTGCTTGAAGAGGCCGTCGGGGGTCGGCTTCCGGCATCTTCCGACCGGACGCCGGATGACTCCGACATGGAGCCCAGCGGCATGCTGCGGCACGAGCATTCCGGGAACGGCATGTCCGAATCACCTCAGCACCACGGAGAGCACTGACATGTTCACGAGAAGATCCTTCCTCACATCGGGCGTTGCCGCAGGGGCGTCGGCAGTGATCATTCGTCGGGCGAGAGCCGAGGAGGTCCCGCCACTGCCGCGGCCGCGACAGATTGGTTCAAGTACTCATCGCGATCCCGGGAGCTCTCGCCGCGTCATTACGCCCAACGGCACAACGATGCCCTTCAGGACAATCGACGGCGTCAAGGAGTTCCACATCATCGCTGAGCCCCTGGATCGCGAGTTCGCAGAGGGCATGATCGTGAAGTGCTGGGGGTACAACGGACAGACACCCGGGCCGACGATCGAAGTGATACAGGGCGATCGTGTGCGCTTCTTCGTCACCAATCGGCTGCCCGAGCACACAAGCATCCACTGGCACGGTCTCTTTATCCCGTGCGGCATGGATGGCGTAACGGGTCTTACCCAGCCGGGGATCCAGCCCGGCGAGACCTGGGTGTATGAGTTCACGATTCCCGAGCAGCACGGCACATTCATGTATCATCCGCACGCCGACGAGATGACCCAGATGGCATTCGGGATGATGGGCTTCTTCATCGTCCACCCGCGTGAGCCCCGGCGTGAGCCGATCGACCGCGACTTCGCGATCATGCTGCACAACTGGGCGGTCCACCCCGGAACCTATCGCCCGGACCCGTCAGTCATGGTGGACTTCAACATGTGGACCTTCAACAGCAGGGTTTTTCCGGGCACCGAGCACCTTGTGGCGCGTACCGGCGATCGTGTCCGGGTCCGCTTTGGAAACCTCAGCATGTGGAATCACCCCATCCATGTGCACGGACATGCCTGGAAAATTGTTGCGACCGACGGCGGGCAGATCCCCGAGGCCGGCCAGTGGCCCGAGACCACGGTGCTCGTGCCGGTGGGCACAACCCGTGATGTCGAGTTCATCGCGGACAATCCCGGCGACTGGGCGCTCCATTGCCACATGTCCCACCACACCATGAACTCGATGGCGCATGACATCGCGAACACCGTCGGCGTGGATCAGGCAGGACTCGAAGACAAGATCCGGTCCTTGCTGCCCGGATACATGGCGATGGGGCGCGACGGCATGGCCGAGATGCAGGATATGGCGGAGCACATGGCAGGCCCGAAAAACACCCTGCCGATGATGTCGGGGAAGGGACAGTTCGGAAACATCGAGATGGGCGGCATGTTTACCGTGCTGAAAGTCCGGGACGACCTGTCCTCGTATGAAGACCCCGGCTGGTATCGCTTCCCGGAAGGCACGGTCGCACGCAAGACCTGACGGCACGACCGGCGCAGGCACAAAGACTGCAGTATTGGTTCCCGCATTGCTGGAACGGCTTGACATCGTCTGCGACGAATGATACCCTTAGGGGGTATGGGTACTAACAAGACGCATCGAACAGCTCACGGGGTCTGCCCGGCCGATCGGGAGGCCAACCTTGCACGCCTCAGACGGATCGAGGGGCAGGTCCGCGGCATCGCCCAGATGGTCGAGCAGGACCGCTACTGCGTAGACGTGATGACCCAGATCGCCGCCGTGCAGCAGGCCCTCCGCGGCGTCGGCCGCGAACTGCTGCGCCACCACCTGAAGCACTGCATGACGGAGGCCGCGGGGAAGGGCGAGAAAGCACTGCAAGCGGCCAGCGATGAGCTCATCGAGCTCCTGTACAGGAACGCCCGTTAGGAGGATCCATGGCACGCGACCCAGTCTGTGGCATGACCGTCACCCCCGAGAACGCCGCAGCCACCATTGAGCATGAGGGCGTTACGCACCTGTTCTGCTCGAAGCACTGCGCGGACAAGTTCCGATCTGATCCTCAGCGATACCTGTCGAGCGGCGAAACCGACGCCGAAACCACGGAGCATTCCTGCTGCTCGCACAAGCATGCGGACCATCGATCAAAGAAGCACGACGGCCCGAAAGATGCCATCTACACCTGCCCGATGCACCCCGAAGTGCGCCAGGTCGGCCCAGGTGACTGCCCCAAGTGCGGCATGGCGCTCGAACCGCTCGACCCGGCCGTCGAGCAGGATGACACCGAACTGCGCGACATGTCCCGTCGCTTCTGGGTCGCCACCGCCTTCACCGCGCCGCTGCTCGTGTACGTGATGGGCAACATGCTCTTCGGACACCCGTTCCACAGGTGGATCAGCCCTGCGGTGAGCCAGTGGGGAGAGCTGGTCCTCGCAACTCCCGTAGTGCTCTGGTGCGCCTGGCCGTTCTTTGTCCGGGGAGTTCGCTCCGTCCGGGCGGTCCAGCCGAACATGTGGACCCTGATTTCGATCGGCGTGTCCCTCGCCTACGCCTACAGCGTCGTGGCCACGATCGCTCCGCAGCTCTTCCCGGATTCCCTCCGGGACGAGGCGGGTCGGGTCGGGGTCTATTACGAGGCGGCTGCGGTGATCGTTACGCTGGTGCTCCTCGGGCAGGTTCTGGAACTCCGCGCCCGCAGACGAACCGGTGGAGCCATCCGCGAGCTTCTAGAACTTGCACCGCCAACCGCCCGTCGCATTTCCGAGGATGGAACCGAGCACGATGTCGCAGTTGAGGACCTGCACCCAGGCGATCATCTCAGGGTCCGACCCGGCGACAAGATCCCGATCGACGGCGAGGTCATTGAGGGCCGCAGCACCATCGACGAGGCAATGCTGACCGGTGAGCCCGTTCCGGTGGAGAAAACCACCGGGGACGCGGTGACCGGCGGTACTGTCAACAAGACCGGATCGTTCGTAATGCGGGTCAGCCGAACCGGCTCAGAGACCACGCTTGCGCAGATCGTGCAGATGGTGGCCCAAGCCCAGCGCTCCCGAGCACCCATCCAGCGCCTTGCGGATGCAGTCTCGTCCTGGTTCGTGCCGATTGTGGTGCTGATCTCAATCGTCGCGTTCATTGTCTGGCTGCTCATCGGCCCCTCTCCGGCGTTCAGCTACGCTCTGGTCGCCGCCGTCTCCGTACTCATCATCGCCTGCCCGTGCGCCCTCGGGCTGGCCACCCCAATGTCAATCATGGTGGCGGCCGGGCAGGGGGCCAAACAGGGCGTGCTGATCAAGAACGCTGCGGCCCTTGAAACTTTCGAGACGATCACCACCATCGTCGTCGACAAGACCGGAACCCTCACTGAAGGCAGGCCGGAACTGGTGGTAGCCGAAGTGACCAGCGGCATGGATGAACATCGTGTTCTCGCCCTTCTCGCCGCCGCGGAGCGGGGCAGTGAGCACCCGCTCGCCGAAGCAATCGTCTCGGGCCTTGAACGAAGGACCGAGCAGCGCTTTGACGCTTCGGACTTCGAAAGCATCACCGGCAAGGGAATCATCGCCACGGTTGACGGCGCGCATGTTGCCATCGGCTCACCCGCGCTGATGCGAGACGAGGGCGTTGATGTCGCGTCCATGGCCGAGCGGGCCGAGGAGCAGCGGCGAAAGGGCGGGACCTCGATGTTCGCGTCGATCGATGGCAACCTTGCCGCGCTGCTTGCCGTGGCCGACCCGATCAAGAAAACCACCCGCCAGGCCATCGATGCCCTTCACCGGCAAGGGATGACCGTAGTCATGCTGACCGGCGACAATCGCACCACGGCCCAGGCGATCGCCGAACAACTCGGTATCGATCGCGTCGAGGCGGAGGTGCTGCCGGAGCAGAAGGCCGAGATCATCCGCAGACTTCAGAGCGAGGGCCAGAAGGTCGCGATGGCTGGCGACGGCGTAAACGACGCCCCGGCCCTCGCCCAGGCCGACGTCGGTGTCGCCATGGGCACGGGAGCCGGTGTGGCAATCGAAAGCGCCTCCATCACGCTGGTCGGCGGTGACCTCAATGGTCTGGTCCGCGCTCGCGAACTGAGTCGTTCAACGATGCGGAACATCCGCCAGAATCTCTTCTTTGCCTTTGCCTACAACGCCGCAGGCGTGCCCATCGCCGCTGGCGTTCTCTATCCCGTGTTCGGCGTCCTGCTGAGCCCCATGATCGCCGCCGCAGCGATGAGTCTCAGTTCCGTTTCGGTGATCTTCAATGCACTTCGATTGCGATGGGTTAACTCGAAGTCGTGACCGTCGTTGCACTCGAATGTATCAGCAGCCGCACCCGGGATCAGCTGTGGACGCTGGACCAGGTCGGCAACTGGGAGCTGGCGCAGCTGGACCTGGACGGCGACAACAACTTCAACGAGGCCGATGAGTACAACGATGACCGCACCCACAACAAGGCCAACGAGCTGACGGCCCAGGACACCGATGCCGATGATGATGTGGATGGCAATGACAAGTGGTTCCACTTCGCCTGACACGACGATTCTTCGCAGCCGCAGGGGAGGCCCGCTGCCTCCCCTGCAACCCCACCGCTGAGAATCAGCCGTGAGGAGGCTGGACAGGTGGGGCAGATTCCGGTATCTTGAGGACATGATCCTGACCGACTGTGAATCCTCGACCGGATGGAGTTCCGACGGTGCACTCCGGGCAGAGGGGGTGCGGGGGAGACGGCCAGTCTCCCCTGCAGAGGCGACAGACTCGCTCGACGCAGGCGATGTGGACGCCACCGACAAATCCATCGCGCAGACCAACTTCCAGGGAGTGACCCTGGGCTGGGATGCCCTCAGCG
>CAZPFK010000102.1:0-8187 GCA_964585855.1 uncultured Vicinamibacteraceae bacterium | reverse complement strand
TTCGCCTTCCACCCCCGCCCACGCGTGCCCCATCGCTTCTCCCCGCCTCCCTCACGGCCCCGAAAACGACGCCGGCAGCACCACCGTACACCCCGCACCCACATCACACCACGTCCGCCACTGCGTGTGATACGTCTCATCGTTATCCCCCACCCGCACGTTGAACGCAATCTCCTCCCCAGGCCTCCCCGCCATCTCCAGCGGAATCTGCGCCAACACCGCATACCCCCGGTCTCGACGCACCACACGGACCGAAACCTTCGGCTCCTCCACCAGCGACCACGCCCCCTCCGCGCTGCGACGAATCCGCCGCGCCCTCGGCTCCTCCTCCCCCGGCTCAATCAATAACGCCGTCCCCTCCTCGCCCCCCATCTCGATCACCACCACGTCTGACAGCGGGTTCCGCACACGTGTGGCCGCATCCTCAACCGGATAGAACGAAAGCACCTCGTCAAACGCCAGCACCCCGACGTTCAGCCGCCCCTCCGAGGCATTGATCTGCAGACGCGGATCCTCCTCCCGATAGTCATACACCGAAAACTCCCACGCGCTGATGCGAAACTCCGCATCCGAACGGTCCGTCACCAGCACCCGCGAACGCAGCGGAATCCGCCGACGGATCACCACCGGAACCTCGCGACCCCGGCTGTCCATAAACGTCGCGCGGAAATCCATTTGCGGCGGGCGGATCGGCTCTCGCTGCCCTTCGCACCGCACCCCCACCGTCACACGCACCGTCTCTCCAGGCCCCACCGCCACATCCTCAATCCCCTCCGTCAGCCGAAGCGGCGTCGCGATGTCCGTCACCTCCGGGTTGAACATGTCGCGCTGCGTCCGGCTCGCAATCAACCGGTCCTCCATCACCTCAAAGCCCGGCTCCTCCCGCACCAGCGCCCCCGACACCCGGATCGGAACATCCAGCGGATTCGAAAACGCCACCGTCATCTCCCCGCTCAAAGGCCGGCCCCACGGCTGCTCCAGCACCGTCTCGATCCGCACCGCCTCATCCGAGCTCTTCAGCCGGTTGGCGCGCGACTGGTCCTCGTTGTCGATGAAGTCCGCAGGCAGCGTCGATCCCACCGGATGATGCCGCACGCTCACCGCCCCCGACTCCTTCACCGTCACGATCGACAGATGCTGCAGCTGCCCCGTCAGCGGATGCTGATCGATCATCCCCCCGCACGTCCCCACGAGCAGATACTCAACACCGTCCCGCGCCTCATCCTTCTGCATGCTGTGAAAATGCCCCGCAAGCACCGTCACGCTCCGCCCCGTCTCCTCCGCAAACCCCGCAAGCCGACCGTGAATCTCCTCCCACCGCGAATCGCGATACCGCCACGCCGGCTTGTGCATCAGAACAATCAGCGGCAGATCACGCCCCGCCGCCGCCGACACCCGCTCCCCCGCCCACGCAATCTGCTCATCCGAAAACTCCACCCGCGACTCCAGCGCCTCATCCGAATACAGCGAGACCACCGTCGCCTCATCCAGCTCCACCGCGAAATACAACGGCCCCACCAGTTCCTGGTACCGCGCTTCAAACCGCCGGTCCTTCGGATCGCGCGTCCCCGGAATCACATCGTGATTCCCCGGCAGCGGATACAACGGCGCCTCCAGCCCCGACACGATCCGCTGAAACTCCGCCGTCTCCGCCTCGTACTGCGCCATCGACCGCGTATACCCCTGTACCATGTCCCCCACCGTGAACACCGCGTCAGGCCCGATCACGTTCACATCCTCAACCGCCTGCACAAGGTACGGCAGCCCCCAGTCCCGCCCCGTCGTCCGGTCCCCCAGAATCACGATCGTCAGCGCCGCATCCGTCGCCGGAGCCGCCGGCAGCGCCTTCCCCTCCGTCCCCGCAACCACCCCCGGCTGCCCCGCCGCAACCGCCGTCATCAACACCCACGCCGCAATCGCCGTCGCCCGGATCATCATGGTCCATCGTCCTGTCTGAATGTCGCACTCGCTCGTGGAAGTGGGGGGTGCTCAACTTTTCCCCCACCCCATCCCTCGATTTTCTGACTCCGGCGATTATAACTCCACGTCCCGACCCCCGGTGTCACCCTTTCGTCCGCACCACGTTCAGGAGTCGTTCATGCTCCGTGCACTCTGCGCCACCATCGTCCTCGCCCTCGCCCTCCTCCCCGCCCCCGCCCGCGCCGCCCAGCCCGATCTCCCCCTCGATCCTCGCCTCGATGACATGCGCGCCTGGATCGACCGCTACTCCAACGATGAAGGCGACCTCCGCCGCTTCTACCCTCTCGAGATCAGCCCCCAGCGACAGGAACGCATGCGCGCCTTCCTCCTCGACGCCCGCCGCGAACTCGCCGCCGTCAACTTCGACGCCCTCCCCAGACCCCAACAGGTCGACTACATCCTCATCCGCACCGACATCGACGCCGCCCTCGGTCGCCTCGATCACGATGCCTCTGAGTTCCGACGCCTCTCCCCCATGCTCCCCTTCACCGACCAGGTCCTCCACTTCGACGCCCTCCAGCGCACCCTCGAACCCTTCGATTACGCCGACGCCGCACGCCGCCTCCGCGCCCTCGCCGACTCCGTCTCCGATGCCCACTCCGCCACTCGTGATCGCCTCAAGGCCCAGGAGGAGGCCGACACCCCCGCCGATCAGCCCCGCATCACCCCCGAACTCGCCTACGCCGCCTCCCAGCAGGTCGATCGACTCCGCCGCACCCTCCAGGACTGGGTCGACTACGAAAGCGCCTTCAACCCCGAGTTCGACTGGTGGATGAGCAAACCCTTCGAATCCGCCCGTGACGCCCTCAACGACTACTCCAAGTACCTCCGCGAATCCGTCGCAGGCGTCAAGGGAAACGACGACGACCCGCTCCTCGGCGAGCCCCTCGGCCGACAGGCCCTCATCGATGAGATCAACTCCGAACTCCTCGCCTACGGCCCCGAAGAGCTCATCGCCATCGGCGAGGCCGAGTTCGCCTGGTGCGAAGAGCAGATGCGCCTCGCCGCCGCAGAACTCGGCTACGACGATCCGAAGGAAGCCCTCGAACACGTCAAGGGCCGCTACCTCCCCCCGGGCAAGCAGGATGAGTACGTCGCCGAACTCGCCCATGAGGCCGTCGCCTTCTGCGACGACAACGACCTCGTCACCATCTCCGACCTCTGCCGCGAAACCTGGCGCATCGAAATGCTCTCCCGCCAGCGCCAGCGCTTCCTCCCCTTCGCCGCGTACGGCGGCCAGAGCATGCTCGTCGCCTACCCCACAGGCGATATGTCCCACGAGGAAAAACTCGAATCACTCCGCGGCAACAACCGCCACTTCACCCGCATCGTCACCCCCCACGAACTCATCCCCGGCCACCACCTCCAGGGCTTCTGCGCCGACCGCTTCCAGACCCACCGCCGCCGCTTCTCCACCCCCTTCTACGGCGAGGGCTGGTGCCTCCACTGGGAAATGCTCCTCTGGGACATGAACTGGGCCAAGTCCCCCGAAGACCGCATCGGCATGCTCTTCTGGAGAATGCACCGCTGCGCCCGCATCATCGTCTCGCTCAAGTACCACCTCGAGGAAATGAACACCGACGAAATGATCGCCTTCCTCACCGATCGCGTCGGCCTCGAAAAATCAGGCGCTACTTCCGAGGTCAGGCGATACGTCTCCGGCGGATACGGCCCCCTCTACCAGGCCGGATACATGATCGGCGGCCTGCAAATTCGCGCGCTCTACAAGGAACTCGTTGAGTCCGGGCAGATGACCGCCCGCGCGTTCCACGACGCCGTCCTTCAGTGCAACTCCATCCCCATCGAGATGGTCCGCGCCGAACTTACCGATACTCCGCTCTCCCGCGACTACGCCCCGCAGTGGCGCTTCGCAGGCGAAGTCCCCCTCGACGTCGAGTAACGCGCTGCCCTAGACCAGTTCCTCTTCCGCCTCGCCCGAGAAGAACCCCGTGAACTTCCGCCGTCGCACCGGATGGCGAAGTTTCCGTAGCGCCCGCGCCTCCACCTGCCGCACACGCTCCCGCGTGACCTTGAAAATCCGCCCCACCTCCTCAAGCGTGTACGTATACCCGTCCCCGATCCCGTATCGCAGCTTGATGATCTCCCGCTCCCGGTACGTCAGCGTCTTCAGCACCTGCTCGATCCGCTCCCGAAGCATCGACTGCGACGTCGCCGCATCCGGACTCGCATTGCGGTGATCCTCGATGAACTCCCCGAACGCAAGCTCCTCCGACTCGCCGACCGGTCGGTCAAGACTCACCGGCTGCCGGTTGATCTTGATCGCTCGCCGCGCATCTTCGATCGGAATCTTCGCCCGCTCCGCCATCTCCTCCAGCGTCGCTTCCCGCTTCAGCTCCTGCTGCAATTCCCGACCCGCCGTCGTCAGCCGGTTCATCATCTCGATCATGTGAATCGGAACCCGGATCGTCCGCGCATGATCCGCAAGCGCCCGCGTGATCGCCTGCCGGATCCACCACGTCGCATACGTCGAGAACTTGTACCCCCGCTTGTACTCGTACTTGTCCACCGCACGCATCAGCCCCGTGTTCCCCTCCTGGATGATGTCCAGAAACGAAAGCCCCCGGTTCCGGTACCGCTTCGCAATCGACACCACCAGACGGAGATTCCCCGCCGACAGATCACGCTTCGCCTGCTCATACTCCGAGAGCACCCGCTCAATCCGCCCAATCCGCGCCGCCAGCTCCTCCTCGCTCTCCAGCACAAGGTCCCGCATCCCCGCCAGTTCCTCCTCCATCGCCGCAACGTCATCGTCGTCAAACCTCTCCGGCTCAGCCGCCGCAGCCGCAATCTCCCGCGCAATCTCCGCCATCTTCGCGCTGATCCCCTGCAGCTTCCGGAACAGCGGAACGATCCGGCTCGTCCGCAGGCAGCACTCCTCCAGCAGCATCGACATCCGCCGCCGACGACGCTCCATCTGCGCCCGGATCAGCGCCGCCCCCGTCGCCGACAGCGTCGGGTCGCTCAGACGTTCCCAGTCCTCAACGTTCGCCGCGTGCAGCAGCCGAACCGTCGCAAGGTTCGGCCGGATCCGGCTCGACAGCGTCTGCCGGTGATTGTCCTCCGCCGTCGAAACCCGCATCGTCCGGTCAAAAGGCAGTTCGCTGCGGTCCACCCGTTCCAGCGTGTCCACCGCGTGACCGATCGTGTAGTCCGACTGCAGCACCAGTTGCCGGAACAGCAGCCGCGTGACCTCGATCTTCTTCGCAAGGGCGATCTCATCCTCCCGGCTCAGCAGCGAGAGCGATCCCATCTGCGCCATGTACATCCGGATCGGATCGTCCATCCGCTTGGGCAGATCAGGAATCCCCGCCGCCGCGCTCTGCTTCCGCCGCTTCCGCCCCTTGGCCGGCTCCGCCTTCGCCGTTTCCCCCTCGTCGTTGGGCGTCCCCTCCGAGTGTCCCTCCCCGTTCCCCGCCGCAGCGCTCATCCGGTGCAATCGCGCCCGCGCCTCCGACTCCGGAATCAGCTCCAGCCGCTGCGTCGAGAAGATGTTCAGCAGTTCGTGCAGCCGCACCGGATCAACAAGACGATCCGGAAGACTCCGGTTCAACGCCTCAAGACTGATCCAACCCCGCTCCCGCCCACTGGCAAGCACCGCAGCCAGGCCCTCCCAGCTCCCGCCCGATGTTGCTTCGGCCTGCGGTGATATCTGCGTCATACGCTGCCTTCTGCCGCCCCCTCGCCGCAATCACAACACGCTGCAAGACCTCATTCTACCGCACCTCCATCCCCAGGTGCCGCCCGACCCGTACGCCGCGTGCGAAACACCCCGCCCGCTCGCCTCGGGTTCCCGCACGTCTCCCGAAGACGATCCAGGTACCCGCTCAGATCAGACACCTCCACGCTCCCCCCGATTCGATCCCGCTCCGCCTCCTGGCCCTCCGTCACTCGCACCCGGCGCAACGCCTCCACCGCCGCCCGCGCCGCCTCCGCAATCGCCTCGCCCGTCATCCCCCCGGCCACACGCTCCGTCTCCGCCGAGATCTGCGCCACCGCCTCGTGAATCGCACCATCCTCCGTCCCCGAAAGCACCGCTGGCACGCTCCGCCGCTCCGCCGGCAACCCCTCCAGCAGCACAAAAATCTCCCGAAGAATCCCATCCGAAAACCACTCCGCGCACAACCCCTCACCACCGCCCCCGCCCGACCTCACAAGCCCAAGCACACGAGGCTCCGTCAGCAGACACCCCAGCACCGCACGCTCCGCACGCTCCCGCGCCCCCTCCCGCCTCGCGTCGCCCTCACTTGACCCCGATGACCCGCGCAACTCCCTCGGCCGAGGAATCTGCGCCAGCAGCGACTCCGGCCGCACCCGCACGATCTCCGCAAGCCGTGCCAGCGTCAGGTCCCGGCGCACCGGCCCCATCCGGTGAAACCCAAGCCGTCCCAGCCGCTCCGCAAACTCCCGGATCAGCAACTCCCGCTGCGCCACCGTCTCGCCCCCGCTCCGCATCGCCTCACGCAACTGCGCAAACAGAAACTCAAACGCCTCGCTCGCCCCCTCCACCAGCCCACGCATCCGCTCCGCTCCGCCCGGCTGCGCCAGCAGATCCGCAGGATCGAGCTCATCCGGCAGGATCACGATCCGCACATCCATCCCCGTTGCAAAAAACACCTCCACCGCCCGGTCCGCCGCCTTCACCCCCGCCGTGTCCCCGTCAAAAACCAGCACCGCCGACGGACACAGCCGCTCCAGCGCCCGCGCATGCTCATCCGTCAACGCCGTCCCCATCGTCCCCACCACGTTCTCCATCCCCGCCTGGAAACACGCAATCACATCCGTATACCCCTCCACCACGATCACCCGCTCCTCCCGCCGGATCGCCTCCCGCGCCAGGTGCGCTGCATACAGCGTCCGCGACTTGTGAAACCGCGCATGCTCCGGACTGTTCAGATACTTCGCACGCTCATTCGCATCAAGCGTCCGCCCCCCGAACGCAATCACGTCCCCGTGCGCATCCCAGATCGGAAACATCAGCCGGTTTCGGAACCGGTCCGTCCACCCCCCCGTCGTGTTCCGCATGATCAGCCCGCACGCCTCGCTCGCCGTCGTCCCCACTCCCTTCTTCTCCAGCGTCGCCGCAAGACCGTCCCATCGGTCCGGCGCCAGCCCGATCTGGAATCGCTCCACCATCTCCGCCGAAATCCCCCGTCGCTCCAGCTCCGCCCGCCCCACCCGCCCATGCTCCGGGTGCCGCAGAATCGCACGGAAAAACTCCGCCGCGCTCCGGTGCGCCCCCACGATCTCCGATCGCGATATCTCCCCGCCTCCCGTCCCCGTCGCCGCCCCCTTCGGCTTCCGCGGCGTCAGCTCGATCCCCGCCCGGTCCGCCAGGAACCGCAGCGCCTCCACGAACTCAAGCCGCTCACGCTTCATCACAAACGTCAGCGCCGAGCCCCCCGCCCCGCACGCAAAACACTTGAAGATCGACTTATGCGGCGAGACGAACATCGACGGCCGCCGGTCATCATGAAACGGACACAGCCCCACCATCTCCCGCCCCTGCCGGCGCAGCGACACGTACTGACCGATCAGGTCAACGATGTCCGTCGCCTCCAGCACCCGGTCAAGATCAGAATTGTGCAGCCCGCCGCTCACGCCGCCTCCTCGTCGAGCATTCTATCAGCCCGCTGCGCCTAGCCGCGAGGCGAAGACGAGCGCTCCCCCTTCCCCCAAAAACAAAACCGCCGCGATTCCTCGCGGCGGCTTGAAATCGTCTCTCGCATTCTTCCGGCCTCAGCCCGCCGACGCCGCCGCCTTCTGCTCAGCCGTATAGCCGTACTTCCGCTTCAGCGGCTTCACGATCAGCCCGCTCTTGAGAACTCGCGTCGTCACGCGGATCCGCTGCGGACGACCGTCCACAACCGCGTTCACCGTCTGCAGGTTCGGCTTGAACGTCCGCCGCGAAATCGACGTCACCTTCTTGCCGATCCCGCCCAGGTACTTCGCCTTGCCGCGATACCGAACACGGTTGCCCCGGCTCGTCCGGGCGCCGGTAATCTGACACTCTCGGGGCATGATGCCCTCCTCAATCCATCAGAAGAAGCGTTTTTCGCCCCAGAATCCGCCCGCCAGTGGCCGGTTTGGGGTCGCGGAGTGTATCGCCCCTCCCCCCGCCGGTCAAAGTCTCATCGGGGTGCCACGGCCAGCGAGCGCAGCGAGTCGGCCGTGCGTTGCGATCCAAAG
>CAZPFK010000101.1:1762-8256 GCA_964585855.1 uncultured Vicinamibacteraceae bacterium | reverse complement strand
AGAGTGGAACGGTCCGCACGGCGGACCCTACCTCACAGGCGAGACGCCTGTGCTACTTCCATACATTAACACTGGTGGGATGGGTGTTCTTCAGGGAAATGAGGCGGTTCGGAGGGTCAATTGTCTATCATCCCGCTCCACTCTGTCTGACTCACTGTGCACATCTGAGGGGCGTGACATGCGATCGACTCGACGAGGACTTCTTATCATCGGAATTCTCGGGTGCCTGGCAATCGTCGCGGCCTGCGATGAGCACGAGGAGATCCGTGAGCGGGAGGTCCCGGCAGGCAGCGAGCCGATTACCGGCGATGAGGCCAGGGAGAGCGCTGCGCCGTCAACCGCCCTGAGCGATCGGGAATCAGGGGAGGGGGCATCCTGGCCGTGGCGGGTGCCGGAAGAGTGGGTTGCGGTGGAGGAAGCGCGACCGATGCGGCTGGCGACCTACGAGATTCCGCTGGAAGGCGGAGCGGTCGAAGTCGCGATCACGCGCTTTGCCGGCGATGTCGGCGGGATGCTCGCCAACGTCAACCGCTGGCGGGGGCAGATCGGTCTGCCGCCTGTGACGGAGGCAGAGCTGCCGACGCTGATGGAGACTTTTGAATCCGCGGCGTTTCAGGGGAGTCTCTTTCACTTCGAGGGACCGGAGCAGCACATGCTGGCGGCGAGTCTGTTTGAGGCGGGGGCCGACCAGACGTGGTTCGTGCGGGTGACCGATTCGGCGGAGCGGGTCGGGGCGGTGAAGGACTCGGTCTTTGAGTTCGCTCGTTCATTCGGGAGCGGCGGGTGATATGCTCCGTGGATGATGCGTGACTTTCTCAAGGCGATGGCGTCGTTGCGGCTGACGGTTGTGCTGCTGTCCTTATCGATGGCGCTGATTTTCATCGGCACGCTGGCACAAGTTCGAGTGGGAGTGTGGGAGGCGGTCGACACGATCTTCCGCAGCCCGATTGCGTGGATTGACGTGCAGTGGCTCGTTCCGGAGTCGATGGCGACGACTCCGTGGCAGTTTCCCCTGCCCGGCGGCGCGACGATCGGCGTCCTCCTGCTGGTCAATCTGCTTGCCGCTCACAACATGCGGTTCTCACTCACGTGGAAGCGGCTGGGGATCATTCTCATTCATGCCGGGCTGATCGTGCTGCTGGTCGGGGAGTTCGTCACGGCGATCTGGGCCGATGAGGGGCTGATGACCATTCGCGAGGGCGAGACGGCCCGATTCGCTGAAGACCTTCGCGAAGTTGAGCTGGCGGTCATCGAACCGGGAGCGGGAGATCGGGACTGGGTCATCTCCGTGCCGGGCTCGCGGATCGTCGAGGCGGCTGAGCGCGGGGGGCGGATCGTCGACGAAAAGCTTCCGGTCGAGATCGAGGTTCTGCGGTGGATTCCCAACGCGCGGCTGCTTCAGTCGCCGGATGGGGGCGAGGCGGAGTGGGGGGTCGGGCGCGAGGCGCGGGCGGAGGCGCTGCCGCCGGTGCGCGGCGTTGACGGGGCGGCGACGGATGCGCCGGCGGCGCTGGTGCGCCTGACGCATCAGGGGGAGGCGCTCGGGACGTGGCTGCTGTGGGTGAACCTCGTCGAGGCGCAGCGTGTGCCGTTGCCGGATGGTTCACATGTCGGTATCGCGCTTCGGTATCGACGGACGTATACACCCTGTTCGCTGACGCTCCTTGAGTTCCGCCACGATCGATTCGTCGGGACGGAGATTCCGCGCAACTTCTCGAGCCGGCTGAGACTGCGGGATGACTCCGAGAGTGTGGATCGCGAGGTGACGGTCTGGATGAATCATCCGCTGCGTTACCGTGGATTGACCTTCTACCAGGCCTCGTATCTTCAGGACGGCAGCGGGACGGTCCTCCAGGTGGTGCGCAATCCGGGGGCGTGGATTCCCTATGCCGCCTGCGTGCTCGTCGGGGTCGGGCTGCTGTGGCACTTCGGCCTCTCGCTTCAGACGTTTCTCAATCGTTCAGCACGACGGCCCGTCGGCTCGTTGGATTCGCCGCATTCCGGTCGATGGGTTCCGTGGTTCGTCGGGAGCATCGGAGTTGTCGTCGTCCTTGCTCCGGGATTGCGAACGCAGGACTCGGGGCCGATGGACTTCGATCGATTTGCGACGCTTCCGGTTACCTCCGGCGGCCGCATCAAGCCGCTCGATTCGGCCGCGCGGCACGTGCTGATGGTGGCCGGGGGCAGGCAGTCGGTGAAGCACGATTCCGGAGAGATGTCGGCCGTTGAGTTTCTCGGAAACCTCATGGCTGATCCCGAGGCGATCTCGGCGCTTCCGGTGGTGCGGATCGACCATCCTGATGTGCTTGCTTTGATGGGCCTTGAGCCGACGGCCGGTGGGCGACTGAGTCTCAATGCGATTGAGCCGCATTGGCCCGAGATCGCCGCGCAGGCGGAGGCCGTGATGGAAGTCGATTCCAAGCGGCGTGATGACTTTCAGCGCGCCGTCGTGCAGGCGTACTCGGCGGTGCAGACGGTGCTGTCGCATGCACGGATGCGCGAGCCGTATGCGATTCCGCCTCTTGGTCCTGACCAGGAGTGGCGGAGTTTCGATGAAGCGTTTCTCGACGGCGGGGCTGCGATGCCTCCGGGCCATCCCGCTCTGGGCGAGGATGTTGCAGACGTTGAGCAGATGCATCCAGCCGTCTCGTTCTGGATTGCGATGATGACGGCGTGGGCGGAGTCGGATGCGGACTCCTTCAACCGGGCGGTCTCCGGTTACGATGCGCTGCTGCGGCGCGACATGGGTCCAACGATGGCGCGAATGGACCTTGAAGTCTACTTTAACCGGGCCCGCCTCTTTGCCGCAGCGATGGCTCTGTACCTGCCGGCGTTGCTCCTGCTTGGCGTGTCGATGCTTTGTCGGCCGGTCGCTGCCGGTTCGGGGGCGTCGATGAGCGACCGTCTGCGCGGGGGGGCCGTCGGGCTGCTGTGGGCGGGGCTGATCGTGCATACCGCGGCGATGGCGCTTCGGATGTATCTGACCGGTCGGCCTCCGGTGACGAACCTGTATTCGTCGGCCGTCTTCGTGGGCTGGGCGTCGGTGGGCGTCGGGCTGGTGATTGAGCGGCTGATTCCGCTCGGGCTGTCCGGCCTCGGGGCTGCCGCTGTCGGCTTTGCCTCGCTGGTTGTAGCGCACAACCTCGGCAGCGAGGGCGACACGATGCAGATGATGCAGGCGGTGCTTGACAGCAACTTCTGGCTGGCCACGCATGTCGTTACGATCACCCTGGGCTATTCAGCGACGCTGCTGGCAGGGGCGATGGGAGTGGTCTTTGTGCTCACCGGAGTACTCACCCGTCGCCTGACGCCGGCGCGGGCTGCCGCGCTGCACCGGATGACCTACGGGGTGGTGTGTTTTGCGCTGCTGCTCAGCTTCGTCGGCACGGTGCTTGGCGGGATCTGGGCGGATCAGTCGTGGGGTCGCTTCTGGGGATGGGACCCGAAGGAAAACGGCGCGGCGCTGGTCGTGCTCAACGCCGCGATCATCCTTCATGCGCGTTTCGGGGGCATGATTCGGCGGCGCGGGCTGATCGTTCTTGCCGTTGCGGGGAACATCGTCACGGCCTGGTCGTGGTTCGGGACGAACATGCTCGGCGTCGGACTGCACGCCTACGGCTTCATGGATTCTGCGGTCTTCTGGCTTCTTGCGTTTATCGTCAGTCAGTGTCTGGTCATCAGTCTCGGCCTGCTTCCGACCGCAATGTGGCGCAGCTGCAGCATTGAAGAGCGGGCCTGAAACCTGTAGACTCTCACCTCTGTGGAGCAGATGCACATGCAGGGAGAGACGGTCAAACCGCAGGATGCGGCAGCAACATCGAAGGCCGTCGGTCTGCGACGGGGCCTTCTGGCGCAGTTCGGATTTCTGCCGGTGGCTGCAGCGGTGCTGCTGGGCATGCTGGCCGGGCTCGGGACCTTTACATTCGGGTACGGGCAGGGGGCGTCGTATCTCTCCAATGATCCGGCCGCGTGCGCCAACTGCCACGTCATGCAGGGGCACTACGACTCCTGGCAGAACTCCACACACAAGCACGTCGCAACCTGCAACGACTGCCACCTCTCGCATCATCCGGTCGGCAAGTGGGTCGTGAAGGCCGACAACGGCTTCTTTCACTCGCTTGCCTTCACGACCGGGCGATTTCCCGAACCGATCCGCATCAAGCCGCGCAACAAGCAGGTCGCACAGAACGCCTGCCTGTATTGCCACTCCGACTTCGTTCACAACATGCTGCCGGAGAAGCCCGGCGGCGACATGCTCTCCTGTGTCCACTGCCACAGCGGCGTGGGGCACGCGCATCGAGACTGACCATCCGCATCAACGCAAGGAAGTCTCCGCTCATGACCGCTCAATCTTCAACACCCTCCCGGAAGCGACACTTCGGCCTGCTCCTGGGCGTCACCGCCGTCGCGGCTCTTGCCACCGCAGCCGTCACTTACACACTGGTGACGATGTTCGAGCACAAGCAGGACTCGCGCTCGCCCTACCTGCAGATCGTCTCGCTCAACGAAACCAACACCGACCCGGCGCCCTGGGGACGCAACTGGCCCCACCATTACGAGCAGTACAAGAGCACCGCCGGCGACAAGTTCTACGGCGGCTCCAGCGCCTTGCCGCAGAGCAAGCTGGAGGAAAGCCCCTGGCTGAAGCGCCTCTATGCCGGCTACGCCTTCAGCATCGACTACCGGGAAGCCCGCGGGCACGCCTACATGCTCTACGACCAGGTTGTCACCGAGCGCGTCAACCAGCGGCCGCAGGCCGGCGCCTGTCTCCATTGCCACGCCTCCACGACTGTGCTCTACCGCAAGGCCGGCCTCGAAGCCATGGGACAGCCGGCCGACGAGGAGGCGCTGGCTGAGTCCTTCAACATGCCGGCAGTCATGCGCGGATTCGAGGCCCTCAGCCGCAAACCGTATCACGAAGTTCTCTCCATGCTCACGCAGATGCCCGACGGCACACCGACCTCAACAGACGACCAACCCTTCGAGCCGCCTCCCGTCGGCGGCTTCGACCCGGAGAACGTTCCCGAGGGGCATTTCGCCATGTCCGAGGCCCATCCGGTTTCCTGCATCGACTGCCACGATCCGGCGACGATGGAGGTTCGCATCACGCGGCCCGGCTTCATGACGGGTATGGCGGCCCTGGCGGAGAGCGAGGAGCCGCTGCCGCACATGCCCAGCGTGGAGAAGTGGCGGCGTGGCGATCGGGCGGAGCCGTATGACCCCAACGCGCTTGCGACTCGGCAGGAGATGCGGTCCTTCGTGTGCGGTCAGTGTCACGTCGAGTATTACTGCGCCAACAAGGACACACTCACCTTCCCCTGGAGCAAGGGGCTCAAGGTCGAACAACTTGAGGCGGTCTGGGAGGAGCACACCTTCCCCGACGGCGGAGACTTTTACGACTACCTCCACGGCGAGACCGGCGCGCCGATGTTCAAGGCGCAGCATCCCGAGTTCGAGCTCTGGAGCCAGGGCGTCCATGCGCGGGCAGGAGTCAGCTGCGCCGACTGCCACATGGCCTACGAGCGCGTCGGTGCGATGAAACTCAGCAACCACAACGTCCGCAGCCCGCTGGAGAATCTCAACAACGCCTGTCAGACCTGTCACAAGGTTCCGGAGGAGGAGCTGCGCGGGCGCGTTGCCCAGATTCAGGGCCGGACGCTCGAACTCATGGAGCGCGCCGCCCACGCCATGACCGAGATGCTCGATGCCGTCATGGAGGCCAAGGCCGCCGGCGCGACCGAGGAGCAACTGGCTGAGGTCTACGCCCTGCAGCGCAAGGCGATGTGGCGGCTGGATTACATCAGCAGCGAGAATTCCCGGGGCTTCCACGCGCCGCAGGAGGCCGCCCGCATCCTCGGCGAATCCATCGACTACAGCCGGCAGGCCCAGGCGCTTGCCCTGCGACTGCGCGCCCCGGCGCCTCCGGATACCAGTGAGCTTCCCGTCGAGCCGGTGAAGGGTGTTTCCGAGGATCGATAGTCCGGCCGATTGCCCCTCGGCTCTGCGAGTCTCCGCAATGCCCACGCCCGCATCCTCTGCATCCTGGCCGGCGCTGCCCTTGTGGATACTGCTGTGTTTCGCTCCGTCGGCCTCTGCCCTCTTCGTTGAAGTCGGCGGCTGGTATGAGGCGCTGGCGAAACCGGCCTGGACGCCTCCGGCCTGGGTCTTCGGCCCTGTGTGGACAGCGCTGTACCTGATGATGGGCATCGCGGCGTGGCGGGTGTGGCGACATCGGAGCGAGCCCGGGGCTGACGCTTCGCTTGCAATCTTCGTCATTCATCTCTTCTTCAACGCAGCGTGGATGTGGCTCTTCTTCGGCCTGCACCTGCTGGTCATCTCAGCGATCGAACTGCTGGTGCTGTGGGTGATGATCGCGGTGCTCGTTGTCCGCTTCAGGAACCACGATGCCTGGGCAGGGCGGCTTCTGATGCCGTACCTGGCGTGGGTGACGTATGCGGCGACGCTGAACATCGGGATTGCGATGATGAACTGAC
>CAZPFK010000101.1:0-1662 GCA_964585855.1 uncultured Vicinamibacteraceae bacterium | reverse complement strand
ATCTACCATTCCCCATGAGCGAGTTGCCGCCAGGACAGGTCTTGTCCGTCAAGTTTCCCATCGTCGGGGAGAAGGCCGCTGCGCCGGGGCTTTCCATCGACTCCTGGCGTCTGCGCCTCACCGGGCTGGTTGATCGGCCGATCGACCTGACCTTCGCCGAGCTGCTGGCGATGCCGCAGCAGGAGTTCGTCGTCGACGTCCACTGCGTGACGGGATGGTCGCGGCCCGGGACGCGGTTCACCGGTGTGCGATTGCGTGATGTGCTGGAACGGGCAAGGGTGAAACCAGGGGCGAAGTGTGTCCGCTTTGTCTCCCACTCTCCCCGAGCCCACGACACCTCGTTGCCGTTGGACGCGGCCCTCAAAGACGCGCTGATCGTCCATGCCGCCGACGGCAGACCGCTGGAGCCGGCCCACGGTTTCCCGGTCCGCTCGGTGATGCCGGGGCGCTATTTCTACAAGAGTCTGAAGTGGCTCGTCGGCCTTGAACTTCTGGCCGAGGACCATCTGGGCTACTGGGAGCGGGAGTCGGCCTATCACAACGTCGCCGATCCGTGGGAACAGCAGCGATTCGATGAGTCGCGCTGCACGCCGCCGGAGCGGGTCGAGGCGATCCGGGCGATGACGTCTTTTGAGGCGTTGCGGGATGGGCCGCCGGTGCTGCTGGCGAACTTCTCAAACTGGAAGCCCCTGAGCCGCGACTTCCGTGGTCTGCAGATCAGGTGCTCGAAGTTTCGCCTGGCTGACCTGGAGGGGTGCGACTTCCGGGGCGGCAACTTCACGCTCTGCTCGTTTCGTGGGGCGAACCTGCGCGGGGCGGATTTCACCGGGGCCGATTGCGAGGGGGCCGACTTCACCGATGCCGACCTCTCCGGGGTCAGGATGATCAACACCGCGCTTTCGGCGGCGAAGTTCTTCACCGAAACCGGGGCCGGGAAGCGCCTCGGGCTGCGGGGCTGGGAGGGCCTGGTGGTGCAGAACCCCTCCGGGCTGACTGAGGAGCAGGAAGCATACCTTCGCACGCTCGGCGTGCTACGGGGGCGAACTTCCGGGCCGGTCGGACCGAAGTAGGGGAAGTGGGGGAGCGATTCCCCTAGAATGGTTGCGGGCCGGGAGTCAGCCGGCCGTGTTCTTTGACAATTGGGGCCGATCCGGTTTCGACCGGATGGGATAGGGTTGTCGTGGCGTGTCGCGGCGCACGTGGTCCGCGTTACCAAGCGTGCACACTTATAACTGCCAACACGCAGTATGCTCTTGCCGCCTGAGATAGACGGCACAGCCTGTTTCGGCCCGCCCGCGGCGGGAACAGGCTGAAAACTTGCGGGCTGGTCCTGCGATCTGACCGCGAGGTCAATGGACGAGACAATTTCGCGGCGTGACCTGAAGTCAGGGCGTCTGTGCCCGGATAAAGGTCGAGACTCAATACGCAGACTACACACGTAGAGGCGGCAGTCCGGCCATTCGGGACGGGGGTTCGACTCCCCCCGGCTCCACTTTTATTCTGCTCCGACCTGCATGGACCGGCGCCGGCCGGCCCGTCAGCGGCTGGGGCTTTCCAGCGCATTTCCATCCAGCGCCCCTCTGGACACCGACGCCCCGATCCGGTACATTGCACCGATGATCCTCACCGACTCCCGAGTCCAGCCAGAGGGGGTGCGGGGGA
>CAZPFK010000100.1:0-8433 GCA_964585855.1 uncultured Vicinamibacteraceae bacterium | reverse complement strand
CTCCTTTCTAAGGGATTACTTAGAACCGATCCGGGAGCGATCCCGCTCGGTATGTCAGCACATCTCGTCCCGCCTCGTGCGGGATATCCGTTCGGCGACGGACGCATAAAGTCGTATCCGACTGTTTCTAATATCCCCCCCGCACATCAACCCCTGGCGCTCGTTCGCCGGGGGTTGATCCTTTTTCTCCGCCCGCACCTCACTACCACCCACGAATCCCCCCGAACCCCCTCCTATCATCCCCGCATGGCCCTCGATCGAATCGTCTCACCGGCCCACCAGCCCGCCGACCTCCCCCAGGAGCCCCTCGAACGCTCCCTCCGCCCCGAATCCCTCGAGGCCTACATCGGCCAGCCCCGGCTCGTCGAGAAGCTCCGCATCGCCATCACCGCCGCTCGCCAGCGCGGCGAACCCATGGAGCACACACTCCTCCACGGCCCGCCCGGCCTCGGCAAGACCACCATCGCCCACGTCATCGCCCGGGAGATGGGCGCCCAGCTCCACGTCACCTCCGGCCCGGTCCTCACCAAGGCCTCCGATCTCGTCGGCATCCTCACCCGCCTCCAGGGCGGCGATGTCCTCTTCATCGATGAGATCCACCGTCTGCCGGCTGCCGTCGAGGAGTACATCTACCCGGCGATGGAGGATTTCAAAATCGATGTCTCGGTCGATTCAGGCATGCACGCCCGCTCGATTACCCTGCGGCTCAAGCCCTTCTGCCTCATCGGTGCGACGACCCGCACCGGCCTGCTCTCCGGACCGCTTCGCAGCCGCTTCGGCATTTCCCACCACCTCGATTACTACGGCCAGGATGACCTCTTCGAGATCGTCCGCCGTTCCGCCTCGCTTCTGGAAATCCGTCCCGAACCCGCCCCTGAACCGCTGACGGAACTCGCCCGCCGCAGCAGGGGAACGCCTCGAATCGTCAACCGGCTCCTCCGCCGGGTGCGCGACTACGCCCAGGTGCATCACGACGGCGCATTGAGCCCTGCGTGCGTCGCGGCCGCGCTCGACCTCGAAGGCGTCGATCATCTCGGCCTTGACGACCTCGATCGCTCGTACCTGCGCACGATCGCCCGGACCTTCAGCGGAGGCCCGGTCGGCCTCGAAGCCGTCGCCGCGACGATGGGCCAGGATGTCGGGACGCTTGAGGATGTTGTCGAGCCCTACCTGCTGCAGATCGGGCTGGTGGCCCGGACCCGCCGCGGCCGCTGCCTGACGCGCGAGGGCGCAGCACACATCGGCGAGACGCTGGCCGACGACTCAAATCTCTTCGAATAGGTTATGGAGCCGTCAGTTCCGCGTGGGCTTTGGAATGGCTCTCGGCGGACATCGCCTGAGTCGCCGAATCCACCAGCGGTGCAAAGCGCATGATCAGCAGCACGACAATCGCAGCCGACACAACGCCGGCAACTGCGCGCCGTGTCGGACCCGAGCGGTCAGGCCCGGCTTCTTCCGAGACGCCAAGCCAGGGCAGGCCGGCGAGCTTGAGGTAGTACCACGCGCTGATGGCGCTGCTCAGCCCGGCGATGATGACCAGCACGACCTCACCGGCCGAGAGCGCAGCGGAGAAGAGGTGCAGCTTCGTCAGGAAGCCGACCAGCGGCGGCAGGCCGAGCAGCGAGAGCGCACAGACCGACATCACCAGCGCAAGCCCCGGGCTCTGCCGCGAGAGACCCGACAGGTCGGCAAGGTCCTCCGCCTCCTCCTCGCCGCGCGAGAGGCAGCCGATGACGGCGAACGCTCCGGTATTCATGACCCCATAGACGCAGAGATAGGCGAGGACGGCTGCATATCCGTTCGTCGGCGACGCGTGTGCTGCCCCCGCTCCGGCAATCACGCCCAACAGCATGTACCCCGAATGGGCCATTGAGGAGTAGGCGAGAATGCGCTTGGCGCTCCGCTGCCACAGCGCCAGCGTGTTGCCGAGGATCATCGTGGCCGCCGCGATCAGCCAGAGCACGGCGTGCACGGCCTCCGGCATCGGGCCATCGCCCCGCGCCACGTCGGTGACCAGCAGCAAGGCGACGAGTCCGGCAGTCTTGGGAACGAAGGCCAGGAAGGCCGCCACGCCCGACTCCACCCCCTGGTAGACATCCGCAACGTAGAAGTGCATTGGAAACGCGGCGATCTTGAAGGCAAGCGCTGCAATCGTCAGTACGAGACCGCCGACTGCAAGTGGCGACACACCATCCCCGGCCGCCTGCCGGGCCAGCGCCGCTGCGATCTCCTCGAGATGCATCGTCCCGGTCGCGCCGTAAAGCAGGGCAAAACCGAAGATCAGAATCCCCGCTGCAAACGCTCCAAGGAAGAAGTACTTCACCGCCGCTTCAAGGGCCTTGTCGGATCGACGGCCGCGTGCGGCCATGAGATACGTCGGCAGACTCGTCAGTTCGAGGGCAAGGAAGAGCCAGATCAGGTCGGTCGCCGTTGTCGTCAGCAGCACGCCGGTCAGCGAGAGCAGGAAGAATGCGACAAACTCCCCCTGAGTGACAGCCAGGGCGTCAAAGGGGCGGCCCGCCTTGAATCGCTCCTCCAGATGTGCGTCAACGGCCGGAACCATCAGGAGCAGCAGCAACCCGAGTGCGCAGACGGCCGGCTTGACAAACCCCGCCATGCCCGGCAGCGGCGAGCCGGCGATCTCCGGCGTGCGCAGCGCTGCTGCCAGCGCCGCCAGCACTCCCGCTCCCGCAAGCCACAATGTTAAGGAGCGAATGTCGCGGTCACGCGCCAGTCCGGTGATCAGCACTAGGCACACCGTGCCGAAGAGCGTCAACTCCGGCCACAACGAGGCAATGCGATCGGCCATCATGGCAGCACCTCCTCGATCAGCCCATCCGTCGCGGCAAGGTCGTTGCTGTCGAGGAAAATCGCCGCCGTTGATTGCACCGGACCGTCGATGGCGTCAAGCAGAAGGTTCGGCCGGATGCCCAGAACGACGCAGGCGATGGCGATCGGAGCCAGTGTCAGGATCTCCCGCGCGTTGAGGTCGCGCGGAAGCGGCTCGTGACTCGCGTGGCCGTGCGCCACCAGCGAGGGATCGGGCAGACGCAGGGGACCGAAGAGCAGTCGTCCCGCAAGATAAAGCAGGTAGATCGCAGCCAGGATCATGCCGGTCCCCGCCGCCGCCGCATACCACGGTCCCAACGCTCCCGCCTGCGAGCCGAGAGTGGGGGAGTCCTGCCCTGAGGCAAACGTGCCGACAAGGGAGAGAAACTCGCCGATGAAACCGTTCAGCCCCGGCAGGCCGACGCTGCTCATGATGAAGAAGACCATGAAGAAGGTCCAGATCGGCAATCGCCGAGCGAGCCCGCCCAGTTCATCGAGACTGCGCGTGTGGTAGCGCTCGTAGATCATGCCGATGCAGAGGAAGAGCGCCCCGGTCGAAAGCCCGTGATTGACCATGTACGCCACCGAGCCGGAAATGCCGACATGGTTGAGCGCCACCAGCCCCAGCACGCAGAAGCCGAGGTGGCTCACCGACGAATACGCGATCAGCCGCTTCATGTCCCGCTGCACCCAGCAGATCAGGGCGCCGTAGATGATCCCGATGATGCAGAGGATCGCAATCGCAGGCGACCACGCCAGCATTGCCTCCGGACACATCGGCAGCGCAAATCGGAAGAGACCGTACGTCCCCAGTTTCAACAGCACCGCCGCGAGAATGACCGAGCCGGCCGTCGGCGCCTCCGTGTGCGCCAGCGGCAGCCAGGTGTGTACCGGAAAGAGGGGAACCTTGACGGCAAATCCGCACAGCAGCGCCAGCAGCACCCAGCCCTGTTGCGACGGGCTCATGCTCGCCGCCGCCGAGGTCAGCGCTGCGATGTCGAAGGTCCACGCGCCGGTGAGCCGCCAGTTGAACCATGCGACAAAGACCAGCCCTGCCAGCGTGATGATCGAGCCGGTAAAGGTGTAAAGGAAGAAGACGATCGACGCCCGCGCCCGGTTCGTGCCACCGTAGCGCGCAATCAGGAAATACATCGGCAGCAGCGTGAACTCAAAGCAGGTGTAAAAGAGGATCAGATCGCGCGCGGCAAAGACGCCCATCATCGCCGTCTGCAGCACCAGCAACCAGTTGTAGTACTCGTGTCGCCGATGCATCACCGAGGAGGCCGACGCCAGCACGACCAGCGGCATCAGGAAGGTCGTCAGCAGGATCAGCACCAGCGAAACCGCATCGATCCCCAGCGAAAATGTCAGCCCCAGCTGCGGAACCCACTCGGCACGCGTCTCGAACTGAAACGCCGCCCCCTGTGCAAAATTGAAGTTGCTTGCCAGGTTCAGGGACCAGAGCAATGCCGCCAGCGTCCCGACGAACGCCACCGCCTGCACCCGCCGCGCGCTGACGAAGCCCGTCACGACGGCTGTGAGAATCGGGATGAGCAGGAGTTGCACGAGCATGAATGCGTCCGTCACACGTCCTCAGGTAAGCCACCACACCAGCGCCAGCAGACCGACAACCCCCGCCGCCATTCCGAGCCCATAGTGTTGCACGAACCCGCGCTGCGCCTGTCGCGCCGTCGCCCCCACCCCGCGCGCCGTCGCAGCCGCCCCTTCCAGCACGCCGTTGATCAGCAGCGAGTCACCGAGGGTGTAGCAGATCTGCCCGACTGCATGCAGAGGTCTGCGGATCAGCGCCTCGTATCCCTCGTCCACGCCCCATTTCCGTTCCGCAAGTCGTGCCAGGCCGCCGAGGCCCTCACGCATCCGATCGGCGCTTGAGCGGGCGAAGTGGTGCATCAGCCACGCGACCACGATGCCCACAATGCCCGTCAGCGACGCCACCACCGGCATCCAGCGGTGCGGATCCTCCCAGAACCCCTCGCCCGCTGCGTGCGCTGCCGGGAGATCGGCCGACGAGGCATGGATCATCTCGCCGAACCAGCCGTGATGCCCACCGCCGACGCCGAGGAAGCCGGCCAGCAGCGCGCCGATGGCCAGGACGATCAGCACGAAGTTGATCGCCGGTCCGGGCGCGTGCGGGTGGAAGTGGTCATGGTCGCCGTGGCCGTGGTGCTCCTCGCCGGGCTTGTAGTGCGTGGGCCCCATGAAGACGCGGAAGAAGACGCGGAAGGTGTAGTACGCCGTCATCCCCGCCGTCAGCAGCCCGAGGAAGCCCAGCGCGGCAAAGCCGGGTCCGTGCGCCAGGAAGGCCTGCGCCAGGATCGCATCCTTGGAAAAGAACCCCGAGGTCAGCGGAAAGCCCGCAAGCGCCAGGCATCCGATGAGCATCGTCCAGGTCACGATCTGCCAGCCGTTGACGCGCCGCAGTCCCGAAAGCCGCCGGAGGTCCAGCTGCCCCGCAAAGCCGTGCATCACCGCGCCGCAGCCGAGAAAGAGCAGGGCCTTGAAGAAGGCGTGCGTGAAGAGATGGAAGACCGCGCCGAAACTCGTCGCCACGCCCAGTCCCAGGAACATGTACCCGAGTTGCGAAACCGTCGAGTACGCGAAAATCCGCTTGATGTCGTACTGCGCCATGCCGATCGTCGCAGCAAAGAACGCCGTCAGCCCGCCCACCCACGCCACCGTCGGCAAGGCCCACTCGCTGAGGACGAAAATCGGCAGCAGCCGCGCGATCATGTACACCCCCGCCGTCACCATCGTCGCCGCGTGAATCAGCGCGGAAACCGGCGTGGGGCCCTCCATCGCATCAGGCAGCCAGACATACAGCGGAATCTGCGCGCTCTTGCCGAACGCCCCGATCATCAGCAGGAAGGGAATCACCTCCACGGCAAGCCCCGCCTCGCCCGGCCGCATTCCCTCGGCTGCTGCGAAGAGCGCAGAGTATTCGACCGTCCCGAACTCCAGCCACGTCAGCATGATCCCAAGAGCAAACCCGAGGTCGCCGATGCGGTTGACGATGAAGGCCTTCTTGGCGGCGGCAACGGCCGCGGGCTTCTGGTAATAGAAGCCGATCAGCAGATACGAGCACAGACCGACGCCCTCCCACCCCAGGTACAGCAGCACGAGGTTGTCGGCCAGCACCAGCGTCGTCATCGCCGCCAGGAAGAGACTCACGAAGGCGAAAAAGCGCGCATAGCCGCGATCGCCCTTCATGTACTCCGAGGCGTACACCGCCACCAGCGTGCCGATGCCTGTTACCACCAGCAGCATGATCACCGTCAGCGGATCGACGAAGAAAGCGATGTCGGCCGCAAACGCGCCCGCACGGATCCACTCAAGAATCGTCACCTCCCCCGTCGCCTGTCCCATCCCCAGCCCCGCAGAGACCGAGACCGCAAAGGCCGCCGCAAGCGCCAGGCAACACACGACCGCAGGCCACCGTCGCCACGCCCCGTCCCGCGTCAGCGCCATCACGCCGCAGACCGCCGCCGACAGCAGCGGAAGCAGGATGATCCACATCATCCAGCGCGGCGGCTCGCCTGCGTGAGCCGGCGCTTCGGCCAGAAGCGAAATTGAGGCAGCCGTCAGCGACGTCACGTCTCGCGCATCTCCGACCACTGGTCCGCATCGAGCGTCTCACGGCGGCGATACAGCGCCACGACCAGCGCCAGCGCCAGCGCTGCCTCCGCGGCAGCCACGGTGAGGATGAAGATCAGAAACACCTGCCCCTGCACGTTCTGATGCCATGCGCCGAAGGCCACCATCGCCAGAGCCCCCGCGCCGAGCATCAGTTCCGTGCTCAAAAACATGATGATCAAATTGCGACGCGTCAGGAAGCCGATCACCCCCAGCGTAAACAGCACGCCGGCAAGCAGCAGGAACTGGTTCAGCGCCGTCTCCGTGATTGCAAGGGTCATCCCGGGGCCCCCGCCTTCTCCCCGCCGACCTGCCGCGCCAGCACCGCAGCCCCCACCATCGCCAGCATCAGGATCACCCCGGCAACTTCCAGACTCACCGGAAACTCCGTCATCAGCGATGAGCCAAGCCGCTCCACGTTCTCAATCGCCTCACCCTCGGTCTTCCGCACCAGCGACTCCCGTGTCGCCGCATCCGAAATCGCCCACGAGTCCGCAGGCGACGGCATCGGCTGCCCGTACATCAGATGCAGCACCAGCGCCAGCAACAAAAACCCCGCCGTCACCGCCGCCACCGGCTCACGGGCCGACGCGTCATACGACCAACCCTCGCCCGGCTCCTGCGCCAGCATGATGACAAAGAGATACGTCACCAGGATTGCCCCCGCGTACACGATCACCAGCGCAAAAGCCATGAACTCCGCATCGAGCAGGACAAAAAGCCCCGCCGTGCAGATGACCACGACAATGAAGTACAACGCCGCATACACCGGCCGGCTGTGGGTAATCAGCCGCACCGCTCCCCCCGCAGCGAGAAATGCCAGGATGTAGAAGGGCGCCCCGACGCCCGACTCACCGCCCTCCCGGGGTGCAAAAGCCAGAAACGCCGCCCCAAGCGCCGCCGCAGCCAGTAACGCCCCCATCGGGACCGTCCGGCTCCCGGCGCGCGGAGCCATCAGCAGCAGGCCCACGGCCCCAGCCACGCACGCGCTATAGAGAACGGCTTCATTGACCATGCCAGGCCCAGTTTCCCATTGCCGGTCCATCCACACCACGTCGGCAGCCGGGCGACCGATCCCGAGTGGTCGGGACGATACGCCGGCCGCCTGCAAACCGCAACAGAAACCCGCCTTTACGGGGCCAATCGGGCAATCCGCCACCCCGAACCGACCCTGCTGTAGCGAAACCGGTCGTGCAGACGGTTCGCCCGCCCCTGCCAGAACTCCATCGTCTCCGGAACAAGCCGGTATCCCCCCCAGAACGGCGGACACGGAACCTCCTGCCCCGCAAAACGACGCTCAATCTCCGCCGCTGAAGCCTCCAGCTCCGCGCGACCGCTCACCTCGCAGCTCTGATCCGACGCCCAGGCCGCAATCCGGCTCCCGCGCGGCCGCTTGGCGAAGTACTTGGCCGACTCTTCCTCGCTGACCCGTTCCACCGCCCCGTCAGCCCGCACCTGCCGCTCCTGCTCCCACCAGAAGAAGCACAGCGACGCCCGGCCCGCCGCCTCGAGCTCCCTGGCCTTGTCTCCCTCGTAGTTGGTAAAGAACGTCAGGCCCCCGCCGCTGAGCCCCTTGTACAGCACCATCCGCGCCCGCGGCTGCCCGGCCGGGGTCACCGTCGCAAGACAGACGACATTCGGCTCGCGCACTCCCTCGCGCACCGCCAGCGCAAACCACGCCTCTAACTGCTCCAGCGGATCGGATAGCAGGTCGGCCCGGCGCAGCCCCCGGTCGGAGTACTCCCGCCGCATCGCATTGAAATCAAACTCGGAGTCCATGGCCGCGCCCCAGGAGAAGTCTCAATGGTACGCGGGGGTGGGTGGAGTGGGGGGCCTCCGCTCCACCGTCATGCCCCCGCAGGAAGGCACCCAGGCTGAGTGGCACCAGCGTCTCGCCTGTGTGATGAGTAGCACAGGCATCTTGCCTGTGTGACCCCTCACCAGTGGCGGCCG
>CAZPFK010000099.1:0-8499 GCA_964585855.1 uncultured Vicinamibacteraceae bacterium | reverse complement strand
TGAAATCTACCATCTCCCCATGCCCTCCCTCATCCTCACGCCCCGGCTCCTCCTGTCCGCCTACGCGCGCGGCCTCTTTCCCATGGGCGAGCCGGAGAGCGGCGAGATCCGCTGGTACAGCCCCGATCCCCGCGCCATCATGCCGCTGCAGGGCCTCCGCATCTCCCGCTCGCTGCGCAAAGTCATCCGTCGGGGCGACTTCACCATCACAGCCGACGTTGCCTTCGGCGACGTCATCCGGGCCTGTGCGGAGCCCCGACCGACGCAGGCGCTGACCTGGATCAGCCGGGAGATCATCGCGCTGTACACGGCCCTGCACCAGCGGGGGTTCGCCCACAGCGTGGAGGCGTGGCGAGAGGGGCAACTGGTCGGCGGGCTGTACGGCGTGCGTCTGCGCGGCGCGTTTTTCGGCGAGAGCATGTTCTCCCGGCCTGCCCTCGGAGGGACCGATTCCTCGAAAGTGTGTCTGGCCGCGCTGGTCGGGCATCTGCGGCTGCGGGGGGCGACGCTGCTGGACACGCAGTTTGTCACTCCGCACCTGGCCCGGCTGGGGTGCGTGGAGATTCGCCGAAGTGAGTACCTTCGCCGGCTGTCGTCGGCGCTGCGGCAGCGCGAGGTGACCTTTGCGCCCTTCGAGTCGGAAGCGGCGCTTGCGGATGTGTGCCGGTAGGAGCGGAAGAAGTCTCGGACGACCTCCTTGACGCCCGAGACCTCCGCCTCACACGACGGCTTCAGCGCGACGCTCTTCCCTGAGGAAGTGGAGAGCGACGGCCTGGGACAGCGAGTCCATCGGCGCGACGCGCACCACCCGTGCTGAGATCATCCCATCCCTGGGAACCACCGCAGTATGTTCCTGCTCCTGCCCCAGCGCGACATCGAGATAGTCGCCGGGGGCCACCGGCAGCGAACGACCCACCTTCAGCAGCACCCCGGAACTGGAGGTGTTGCAGGTTTCGGCGGGGAAGTACTTGTCGGCCCGGACGGCAAAGACTTTTGCGGGCCAATGCACCTCGCTTCGCCGTGCGGTTCGTCGATCGGATGTGGCCGACTGCCTGTTCGCCATGGTCCACTCTTCCTTTCCGAAAGAAGCGGGCTTCGCTTCCGGGGCATTCACCCCTGAACGGTCGGTATCGGACGTCTGGACGCTCCACTCAATTCAATCGTCACAAATGGCCGACTTTTCAGATATCGGGCTTTTTTCCAGACGATTGCGGAAGTTTCCCCGCCCCCGCTGACCCGCAGAAGGAGCCGTCCGTGGACCTCAGTCTCATCATCCCGACCCGCAACCGCCCCCTGCACCTGCACGCCCTGCTGGCCCGCCTCGAAGCGCAAACGCTTGCCCCGAAAAGGTTTGAGGTGCTGGTGGGCTTCGACGGGCCCGATCCGGCCGGGGCGGAGGTGTGCTGGGAGTCGCCGCTGGAGAACCTGAGGGCCTTTGAGTGTCCCCGGAGCGGGATCGCGGCGGTCAAGAATGAGCTGATCGCCGTGGCCCGGGGGCGGCTGCTGCTGTTCCTGAACGATGATGTCCTCCCCGAGCCGGGGCTGCTGGAGGCCCACCTCACGGCCCAGCGCCGGCAGGGCTGCTGCGAGATGATCCTCGGCGATTCGCCGTGGAAGCGGCCGGAGCCGGGCGACGGGGCCTCGTGGACGCAGTTTGACGAGCTGATCGCCTCGACCTCGATGATCTTCTTCTACGACCGCATGCGCTGCGACTTCGATCCGCTGCGCAACTGGGGCTTCCGCCACGCCTGGAACCTCAACCTCTCCGTGCCGCGCGATGCGGTGCTGGCCGCAGGCGGCTTCCGGCCTGCGATTGCCAACTGCTGTTACGAGGACATCGAACTGGCCTACCGCCTCAGCGAACGGGGCCTGCGCGTGATGTTCCGGCCCGAAGCGCGGGCGGAGCACGACCACCGCTACACGCCGCAGGAGTACCTCGCGCGGGAGCGCCGTCTGGGCTACTCCGCGTATGGATTCGCCGCCGCCGCGCCGGATGCCGCCGCCGCCGTCTTCGGCCGCGACATCGCCTCGGAGGATGAACTGGAGTACGGCCGGGCGTTCATCGAGCATGAGGCGCGGCGCGAGCCGGACTTGCTGGAGGCGTTTGAGGGGTTTGCACGCCGGCCTGCGGAGGCGTGGCCGGGGCGGGAGTGGATCGACGTGGCTTTTCAACAGCATCTGCTGCTGAAGCGGCTGGCGTTCTACCGGGGGCTGCTGACGGCGGCGCGCGGCGAGCGGATGGGCGACCTGTTCAGCGTTGCGGATGGGATTGAGACGCGTCCGGGGCTGTACGGTCAGGCCGGGGCGCGCCGGGCGGCGTGAGGCGATTGCGGGTAGGCGCGAACGGGAATTTCGGGTAGACTGGAGCGGTCATTTCCTCCGGGAGTCTCGCCCGTGGACCGTTCCAATCGCAGCCGCGCCCTTGCATTCGGCATTGCCGCGATCCTCTTCGTCGTCATTGCCATGGTTTCCGGGGGCTATGTCGCGTTGACGGAGGGGACCAACATCGCACCGCTGATCTTCGCCGGCGCGGGGATGGTGCTGCTCTTGTTCAGTTCGTGCTTTTATGCGAAGTCGAAGGGCTATCCGTTCATCTACGGCATCTTCGGCATGTTCACATCGTCCAGTCTGCTGCTGCGCCTCAGTCCGGATCGCACGGTTGAGACGGAGAAGATCGAGAAGACTGAGAAGACCTGAACGCCGTTACTCCGGGTCGGTCATGGCCCGCGCATCCAGCAGGCGATCGAGCTCCGCATCGCTGAGGAGGTTGTGCTCCCGGCAATACTGCCGGATCGTCTTGCCCTCCTTGAAGGCGCCCTTGGCCACCTCGGCCGCCTTGTCGTAGCCGATCACCGGCGCCAGCGAGGTGCAGAGCATCAGCGATTTGTCGAGCATGGCCTCGATGACGTCGCGGTTGGCCTTGAGGCCGATGAGCAGTTTGTCAACGAACATGTTCGAGGCGTTGGCCAGCAGGGAGATCGAATCCTGCAGGTTGGCCGACATCATCGGCATGGCGACGTTGAGCTCCAGCAGCGAGCCGACGCCGCCGAGCGCGCCCAGCGTGATCGCGGTGTCGTTGCCGATGACCTGGCAGGAAACCTGCACGACGGACTCGCAGATGACGGGGTTGACCTTGCCGGGCATGATCGAGGAGCCCGGCTGCGTGGCCGGCAGCGCCAGTTCGAAGAGGCCGCAGCGCGGGCCGGAGCCGAGGAGGCGGATGTCGTTGGCAATGCGCGAGAGACTGACGGCAATCGTGCGGAGGTGTCCGGAGGCCTCGACGACGCAATCGCGCGTCGCCTGCGCCTCGAAGTGGTTGGCCGCCTCCTTGAAGCCGATCTTCGTCGCCTTGGCAAGCGCTGCGGAGACGAGGCGGCCGAAGCGCCGATCGGTGTTGATGCCGGTGCCGACGGCGGTTCCGCCGATGGGGAGATTCCCGGCAAGTGCGGCCACGGCCTGCTGTGCCCGCCGGACGGCGTACTCCGCCTGCGCCTGGTAGCCGGAGAACTCCTGTCCGAGGCGGATCGGCGTGGCGTCCATGAGGTGGGTGCGGCCGATCTTCACAATGGAGTCAAACTGCCGCGCCTTCTTGCCCAGTTCCTTTGCGAGGCGCTTCAGCGCGGGGATGAGGCGGTCGTTGATCGCGACGGCCGCGGCGATCTGCATGGCGGTGGGGAAGGTGTCGTTGGAGGACTGCCCCATGTTGACGTGGTCATTGGGGTGTACCGCGCCCTTGTGGGAGCGCGAGCCGACGGGCTTCTTCTGGAAGAGGCAGGCGAGGTTGGCGATGACCTCGTTGACGTTCATGTTCGTGCTCGTGCCCGAGCCGGTCTGGAAGATATCGATGGGGAAGTCGTCGGGGCGTTTGCCGGCGGCGATTTCATCGCAGGCGCGGAAGATCAGTTTGGCGCGGGCGTCATCGAGCTTGCCCAGCGACTGGTTGACCTGCGCGCAGCAGCGCTTCAGCAGGGCAAAGGCGCTGATGACCTCGGCCGGCACGGGACGGCCCGAGACGGGGAAGTTCTCGACGGCGCGCTGGGTGCTGGCGCCGTAGACGGCGGAGGCGGGGACATTCATTTCGCCCATGGAATCACGTTCGATGCGAGTGTCGGCAGGCATGTTCTGTAACGCTCATCTGTACGTGGCGGGAAGGAAACAAGTGCGCACTTGTCGCAACAAAGGCTGATCGTAGAAGCGCAGTCGGGAGTGTCGATCTCAGGGAGCGAGATCGCCGGCCGTCAGCACGCACGTTCCGCTGGGCCGGGCGATCGCCCGCGCCGCCGCGCCGGCCGCCTGCCGCGCCGCTGCTTCCCATTGCGGCTCTCCCGCGCCGGCGGCGGTCACCGCAAGCGCCGCGACGACGACGTCGCCGGCCCCTGCCGTCTGCGCAGCCAGGCCGTTAAGTACAGCGGGGATTTCGACGACCATCGAGCCGCAACAGAGCGTCATGCCCGCAGCGCCGCGGGTGATGAGCACGGCCCCATTGAGTCGCGAGGCCAGGCCCCGGGCCATAGCCGCCGGGTCATCACCTTCGATCCGCAGCAATCGGGCGCAGGCCGCCGCCTCACGGGCGTTCGGGGTAAAGCAGGAAGCACCGGCAAACCACGGCAGATGCTGCGGCTTGGCGTCAACGATGAGGGTGCGTCCACGGCCCCGCACCCGCTCGACGACCCGCGCTGCCAGCGGCTCGCTCCAGAATCCCTTGGCGTAATCGGAGGCCACCACCACGCGGCACCCGGCGTCCAGCGCGGCAATCAGGGCCTTCTCAACCTCGGCCGTCGCCGCGTCGGCCATCGGCCGCGTCTCCTCCCGATCCACCCGTGCGACGTGATCGCCCGTCGTCGCCGCCAGCCGCTGCTTCCGCGTCGTCGGTCGGCCGTCGCGCACGGCGTGCACGTCCACGCCGCGCTCGGCGCAGGCCCGCAGCAGCGCCTCGCCCTCGGCATCATCGCCCAGCAATCCGATCAGCGAGACGGCCCGGCCCGCGCCGGCGATCGACGCCGCCACGCACGCCGCGCCGCCGGGGGTCAGCCGCGACTCGATGTAGTCCAGCACCGGGACGGGCGCTTCGTCGGAGACGCCGACCGCCTCGACGCAGAGGTCGACGTCGGCCATCACATCGCCCAGCACGAGAATCGGGGAATCGGTGCGACGCACGGGGTTCAGATCTCCGAAGCCGAGGGCTGCAGCCGGCCCTGCGCATCCAGTCGCCGGTCGAGCATCTCGCACATGACGTGAATCACAAAGAGGTGCGCTTCCTGAATGCGCGGCGTGCTGCGCGAGGGGACCGCCAGCGTCAAGTCCGCCAGTTGCCGCATCGGGCCGGCATCCTCCCCCGTGAAGGCGATGATGACGGCCTCGCGCTCCCGAGCCCGCTCCATCGCCCGGATGACGTTGGGCGAGCGACCGCTGGTGGACATCCCGATCACGATATCGCCGGGCTTGCAGAAGGCCTCGATCTGGTGGGCGAAGATCTCCTCGTAGCCGTAGTCATTGGCGATGCACGTCGCCAGCGCATCGTTGGAAGAGAGAGAAATCGCCGGCAGCGAGGATCGCCGCGCCCGGAAGCGCCCGGTCATCTCGGTGACGAGGTGATTGGCCTCCGCCGCGCTGCCGCCGTTGCCGAAGATCAGCACCTTCCGCCCGCTCGTGTACGCCTGCAGCAGCGCCCGAGCCGCCTGATCGATCATCGGCAGGTGCTCCCGGCCGATGCGATCGAAGACCTCCCGCGCGTCGGCCACCTCCGATTCGATTTCGTGATAGGCGATCTTGAGCAGGTCGTCATAGACGATGCGCTTCGGGCCGGGGGAGGCCGCCGCCGCCGTCGCCGCCCCGCAGGCCAGGAACCCCGCCTCCTCGGCCGAGGCGCCGGCTGTGAGCATCAGCGCGTAGACGCCCGAAAGCACAAACCCGACGCCGCGCCGGTCGGAGAAGGGAAACGGCGTCGTCGTGATCGGGGCCACCTCGATCTGTCCGTTGCGCGCAGCGCTGACGGCACCCTGCCGACCGAGGGTCATCAGGACCGCCGGGGCCGCCTTCGTCACCAGGTTCCGCAGCCGCGCAACATGATCCTCATCCTCCGCCTCGTACAGTCGCGCTGTCTGGCGCGATTCCGCTTCGTTGACGATGATCGCATCAGGCCGCAGCGGCCTCGGGTCAGACTCCGCCCCTGCCGCATCGAAGACCAGCCGCGTCTGCGCTGAGGCCCGCCGCTGTGCGAGCCACTGAAAGTCCTCGGGAGTAAACCACGCCGGCAGCGCATCGACGATGAGCGCCGTATCGAAGTCGTCAAGCGAAATCTTCTCCAGCAGCATGCGCATGGGCGTGCGCGGGCCCGACCAGTGACGCCGCATCTGCAGCATCTGCCGTGTGCCTGCGACGTAGCGGTGCAGTCGCGGCGCCGGCGAGGAGTCTCCCGTGCCGCCGATGATGCGCACGCCCGCCGCCTCCATCGTCTCCCGCAGCGCCCAATGATCAGCGTCCACCGGTGAGGCCAGCGTGACCGACGCGCCAAGCTGCGCCATCGTGATCGCCGTCAGCGCCGCCGCCCCGGGATGCGTCGAAGTCGCCTCCTCCAGCAGCACGGGAACCGCCCGGTCAGGTGCCAGCCGTGTCACGGCGCAATGCACATCCTCCTCAACGACAGAGGGCCCGATGACAAGCATCCGGGCCGAGCCGATGCGGTCGAGACAGGAGAGGAAGCGGTCACGTCGGATCATTCTGCAATCCTTTGCGGGGACGGGACCATCAAGTGATCGTAGGCCTCGGACGTCAGTGGATGGAGACGAGGGAGAACTCGCCCGAGTGGTACTCCATGTCCAGAGTCCGCAGCACCAGCGGCTCGGCGACCCACCCGACGACCCGCAGGCGGTACTGCGAGCCGCTCTGCTCAAAGGCGACATCCGGCGAATCGACGCCCCGCTCCAGCCGGGTCAGCAGCAGGAGGATGTCGCGGCTGTTGTCGGCAAAAAACTCCGTGATCTCCTCCAGCGAGCGGCCCTCCTCCTCGTACCGCTTCACCACCGAGGGGGCCAGCAGCTGCTCGGTGACGAACTCCAGCCGGTTCTGCACGATGCAGGCGCGGAGGTGGGCCACCAGGTGGTGCGGCAGGTAGGCGTTGAGCGTGATCGTGCCGTCGGGATTGAGAATCACCGTCTGCGCTGTGGCACCCGTGGACGCTGCGCCGCCCCTGGGCCCGGTCGGCGTCGGCTGCGGGAGCGCCCGGCTTCGGTCCGCCGCCTGGTCCGGGGCCACGCGCGCATACCAGTCCTCCAGAGAACTCTTCTCGCTGATCGGGCGCGTGCAGCCGGCCGTCAGCACCGCCGCGCCCAATACCGCAATGACTCCGCCTGCCTTACGCATGAGACACCGCCGAGGTCAGGGTGACCGCCGGCTCGTGCCGGCTCTGCATGTCGTGGCCGAGGTAGCGATCGTCGAGGTCAGGAAAGTCGCTGCGGAAGTGCGTGCCGCGGCTTTCCCGGCGGAAGCGCGCGCTCTCGCAGATCAGCGAGGCAAGACTGAGCATGTTCTGCGTCTCCCAGCCGGCCGGCTCGTCGAAGATCTTGTCGAGCGTGTACCGCGCCCAGAAGTCGATCATCTCGCGCACGTCCTCCATCTCGTCGCCGCTGCGCGAGATCCCCACGTGCCGCCACATCACGCTGCGCAGACTTGAGCGCACGTCGGCCAGGTCCAGCTCCCCGCGCGTGGAGATCGGAATGTCGCTGATGATCTTCTTGGGGCCGGGCGGCTCGGGCAAGCCGGAGTTCTTCTGCTCCCGCGCCTCAACGCAGACGCGGCCGGCCCGCTCTCCGAAGACCAGGCCGTCCAGCAGACTGTTGCTGGCCAGCCGGTTGGCCCCGTGCAGGCCGTTGCAGGCGACTTCTCCGACGGCATAAAGCCCCGGCGCAGCGGTCCGGCCGTCGGCGTCGGTCCAGACTCCGCCGATGCTGTAATGCGCTGCCGGGTGGACGGGAATGAGGTCGGTCTGCGGGTCGATGCCGAACTCCGCCAGCCGCCCGTAGATTCCCGGGAAGCGCTGCGCGAATCGTCCGGGGGGAAACATCGTCGCATCGAGGAAGACATGTGTATCGCCCGTTTCCGCCAGGTGCTCCACGATCGAGCGGCTCACCACGTCGCGAGGGGCGAGGTCGGCCATCTCGTGGCGGCCCTCCATGAAGCGCTCACCGCGCCGGTCCACCAGCCGCGCCCCCTCCCCGCGCACCGCCTCGGTGATGAGGTGGCGCGGCGCGCCGGCGACATACAGCGTCGTCGGGTGAAACTGCACGAAGGCCATGTCGGCCAGCGTCGCCCCGGCCCGGTACGCCATCGCCGCCCCGTCGCCGGTGACGACCGCGGGATTGGTTGACTCGCGATAGACGTTGCTCAGGCCGCCGGTGGCCAGGATCGTCGCCCAGGCCCAGATGATCTGCAGGCCGTAGCGCGGATGGTGGGTGACGGCTCCCAGCACCGGCGCGCCGGGGGATTCCGTCGGCGTCAGCA
>CAZPFK010000098.1:0-8717 GCA_964585855.1 uncultured Vicinamibacteraceae bacterium | reverse complement strand
TAGATCAACGACGCCGCCTCTGCTGTGAAACAGCCACCGGGGGGACTTGAACCCCCAACCTGCTGATTACAAATCAGCTGCTCTGCCGATTGAGCTACAGTGGCACACCCGGCCGATACGCTCCACTCTCGTCCGGCTTCAATCATACAGCCCCTCAGACCTCCCCATCATCCCGCCCACCGACCCCCAGTCAACCGCAGGCGGCCCCACCGCCCCGCAGCGGTACAATCAACATCATGCCCTCCACCACAACACTCTCGCCCCAACGCCTCCGCGCCCTGATTGCCGAGGAACTCCCCGGCCTCATCGACTTCCGCCGCGACCTCCACGCCCACCCTGAACTCCAGTACCAGGAAACCCGCACCAGCACACGCGTACAGCAATCCCTCAATGAGCGCGGCATCCCCTACAAGGCCGGCCTCGCACGCGGAACCGGCGTCCTCGCCTACCTCCCGGGAGCCGACGACTCCCACGCCCTGGGCCTCCGCGCCGACATGGATGCGCTCCCCATCACCGAGGAAAACGACCTCCCCTACGCCTCCACCAACCCCGGCGTCATGCACGCCTGCGGCCACGACGGCCACACCGCCGTCTGCCTCGGCGCCGCCCGCGTCCTCAAACGCATCTCCGATGAGATCGGCCCCCTTCCCCGCTCCGTCAAGTTCCTCTTCCAGCCCGCAGAAGAAGGCGGCGCCGGCGGCGAAGCGATGGTCAAAGACGGCTGCCTCACCGACGCCGTCATCGGCCCGCCCGTCTCCCGCATGTTTGCCCTCCATTGCTGGCCGGAAATCCCCCTCGGGCAACTCGCCTCAAAGCCCGGCCCCCTGCTCGCCGCCACCGACACCTACCGCATCACCGTCACCGGGCGCATGTCCCACGCCGCCTACCCCCACTTCTCCAACGACCCGATCGTCGCCGCCGCCCACATCGTCACCGCCCTGCAATCCATCGCCTCGCGCAACGCCGACCCCGTCGATTCCATCGTCGTCAGCGTCACCCAGTTCCACGCCGGAACTGCCTTCAACGTCATTCCAGAATCCGCCATTCTCGCCGGCACCATGCGAACCCTCCGCGCTGACACCCGCGAGATCGGCAAGGACCGCATCCACCACATCGCCCGCTCCGTTGCCGACGCCATGCGCTGCCGCGCTGACATCGAATGGATGCCCGGCTACCCCGTCACCGACAACCACCCCGACGCCACCGCCGAGTTCTTCGCAAAGGCCGCTGCAGCCGTCGGCCCCGAAAACGCCCGCACCGTCCCCGCCCCCTCCCTCGGCGGTGAAGACTTCGCCTACTACTGCGCTGAGGTCCCTTCCTGCTTCTTCCTCCTCGGACAGAAGCCCCACGATGTGGACGCCTGGCCCTACGTCCACACCCCCATCTTCAACTTCAACGACGACTCCATCGCCCTTGGCGTTGAAATGTTCTGCCGACTCGCCCTCGATCTGGCCGACTGACCCCGCGTGAGCGACTCCACCCCAGATCGCCGCTACCTCCTCACCGTCGCCTACGACGGCACGAGTTACCACGGCTGGCAGAGGCAGATCAACCCCGATACCCAGCAGCCCCTCCGCACCGTGCAGGGCGTCCTCGAAGATGCCCTCCGCCGCGCCCTCCGCCAGCCCATCACCCTCGCAGGCGCCTCCCGCACCGACGCCGGCGTCCACGCCCTCGGCCAGGCCGCCGCCTTCAACGCACAGACCACCATCCCCCTCGAACGACTCCCCGCCGCCGTCAACCGCTACCTCCCCGACGATGTCCTCATCACCGCTGCACGCATCGTCCCGGCCGGCTTCAACCCCATCGCCGACGCAACGCGCAAGCAATATCGCTACGCCATTCACAACCACTCCCTCCGCCCGCTCTTCGATCGCCGCTACCTCTATCACTGCTGGCTCACGCTCGACCTCGCCGCCATGCACGCCGCCGCACAGCACCTCCTCGGAACCCACGACTTCACCTCACTCGCCCACGCGCAGCACGGCCGCGAATCCGCCGTCCGCACCATCTTCGATGCCTCCGTCTCCCGAATCACTGACACACGCATCCACATCGACGTCACCGGCGACGGCTTCCTCTACAACATGGTCCGCATCATCGCCGGCACGCTCGTCGACGTCGGCGCAGGCCGCATCGCCCCCGACTCTATCCCCGACCTCCTGAAGCAACGCAACCGCACCGCCGCAGGCCCCACACTCGCGCCCCACGGCCTCTGCCTCCTCTGGATTCACTACGATCTCCCCGATGCCGCCGACGACGACAAAGAAATCGCCTCGCCCGACTGACCCCCTCCCCACCTCCTTCTACACACGCCCCGCCGACGCCGTCGCGCCCGACCTCCTGGGCCGCTTCATCATCCGCACCCTCGACGACGGCACCAAACTCATCGCGCAGATCATCGAAACCGAGGCCTACCTCGGCTCACCCGACCGCGCCAGCCACGCACACGGCGGACGACGAACACCGCGCAACCAGCCCCTCTACCAGCCCGGCGGCTGCGCCTACGTCTACTTCATCTACGGCATGTACGAGTGCTTCAACATCGTCACCGGAACCGCAGACAACGGCGACGCCGTCCTCATCCGCGCTGCCGCGCCGATCCGCGGTGAAGACCTCATGCTCGCCAACCGCCGCAGACATTCCCGCTCACGCGGCAACCCTCGCCACACAACGCCCGACTTCCTCATGGGCGGCCCCGGCAAGCTCTGCCAGGCACTCCTCATCGACCGCTCCCACAACCTCCACCCCATCCACCGACCGCCCCTCCAGATCACCGCCGGCATACCCGCCGCACCGGCAGAGATCCGCACCGGCCCGCGCATCGGCATCGATTACGCCGGCGACGCACGCCACTGGCCCCTCCGCTTCGCGCTTGCAGGCCACCCCGCCATGTCCCGCCCCATCCTGCGCTGATCCGACGCCCTTCCCTACCATCAACCCTCATGCCCCGCAAGCGCACACACGCCGACGCACTCCGCGACGACGCCGTCGAAATCATCCGCCAGCTCCAGCACGCCGGGCACGTCGCCTACCTCGCAGGCGGATGCGTCCGCGATGAACTCCTCGGCCTCACCCCCAGCGACTTCGACGTCGCCACCGACGCCGTCCCCGATCGCATCCGCGCCCTCTTCCAGTACGCACGACCCGTCGGCGAACACTTCGGCGTCATCCTCGTCCGCGCCCGGAAACACTGGATCGAAGTCGCCACATTCAGAACCGAACACTCATACTCCGACAACCGCCGCCCCGACCGCGTCGAGTTCACCACCGCCGACAACGACGCCGCTCGCCGCGACTTCACCATCAACGCCCTCTTCAAAGACCCCGTCCGCGATGAGATCATCGACTACGTCGGCGGACGCGACGACCTCCGCCGCCGCCTCATCCGCGCTGTGGGCAACCCCGCCGAACGCCTCGCCGAAGACCACCTTCGCGCCCTCCGCGCCGTCCGCTTCGCCGCCCGCTTCGACTTCGACCTCGATCCCGCCACCGCCGACGCCATCCGCGACACCGCACAATCCGAACAGGGCCAGGGCCTCCCGGGAATCTCCCGCGAGCGCATCGGCAACGAGCTCCGCCTCATCCTCCCCCACGCCGCCCGCGCCCGCGCCGTCCGCCTCATCCACGACCTCCACCTCGACGCCGCCATCCTCAACTGCCCCCACCACCCCCTCAAGGACTCCCTGCTCGACCGCCTCCCTCCCCTCGGGATCTCCTTCGCCGCCGCCCTCGCCGCCTGGATGCTCGACCTCCACGACCGCAACCCCGACCCCGACCGCCTCGTCCCCGCCCTCCGCCGCGCCCTGGTCCTTTCCAATGATGAATCCGCCGACCTCCGCGCCATCCTCGACCACACCGCCGACCTCCGCGCCCGCTGGCCCGACCTCTCCCGGGCCGACCGCAAACGCCTCGCCGCCTCCCCCCGTTTCCCCGACGCCCTCGCGATCCTCAAAACCCTTGATCCCGACGCCGCAGAACGCATCGCCCACACCGTCCGCGACCTCAAATCCCACGCCGGGGGCCTCGCCCCAACCCCCTTCCTCACCGGCGACGACCTCATCGCAGAACTCGCAATCCCCCCCGGCCCCAAGATCGGCCGCCTCCTCCACGCCCTCGAAACTGCCCAGTTGGAGGGCGAAATCGCCTCCCGGGCCGACGCCCTCGCCTTCGCCCGTCGCCTTCTCGACCGGGAATGAAACTTCCCGGAATCCACAGAAACCCTTGACAAAACCGCCCCGACCGGCCAGACTAGTAGCAGCCGTCGGCCCGACAGGACCGTCGTTTCCTCGCGCACACGGGATTCGAGCCTGAATCCGGGTTTACGTGGTCGATCACACAAGGACACCAGACATGACACGTCTCGCCAGCCGCCGGGCATTCACCCTTATCGAATTGCTCGTCGTCATCTCCATCATCGCCCTGCTCATCGGCCTGCTCCTCCCCGCCCTCTCCCGGGCACGCGGAGCCGCACGCACCTCCCTCTGCCTCAACAACCTCCATCAGATCGCCATCGGTGTGCAGATCTATATGGATGACAACAACGATTACCCGCCCGTCTCCGCACCCGCAGGCGAAAAACACCTCGCCTACAACTTCAACCACGGCGGACGCTGGCCAACCGACTTCACCGGCGGCCTCTCCCGCCCCAACATCCAGCGCCCCTACCGCCGTCCCCTCAACAAATACGTCCACCCCACCCTGCCCGACGGCACCGGCCTCCAGCAGAACGATCCGAAACTCTCGGATCCCACGATGTACAACTTCCCCTCCTTCCAGTGCCCCGAAGACAGCAACTACAACTGGCAGCAGTTCCAGGAATCCACCCGCGAAGTCCGAACCGGCGTCAGCGCCTACCACGCCACCGGCACCAGCTACCTCTACAACGACTTCTGGACCATCACCAAGAAGCGCGGCTTCGTCTTCGGCGACGTCGCCCAGGAACTCGAAAACGAAACCGGCATCCGCTATCTCAGCCAGGCCCGCATGCGCTACCCCTCGCAGTTCGTCGCCTTCATCGACGACCCCGCCGACCAGTCCTTCGGCATGCGTGAAACCATCCCCGTCGACTTCACCCACCACGGCGCCCTCGACACCCACTCCGTCGCCTTCTACGACGGCCACGCCTCCCTCCTCCAGATCGAGTTCGACAACGCCGGCAAGGCCAAGCCCAACACCTCCAAGTACTTCCTCCTCTTCCCCGAAATCATGAACTGATTTCGCCTGTTCAACTTCTCTCAAACCCTCAGAGTCCCGGACCACGCGTCCGGGACTTATCATTTTCTCCGACCCCCGCAGCCCACACGGAGCCTCCCAATGCTCGACCGCTACGACGCCGCCGTCTCAAGATTCATGCGCTCCCTCGGCCTGCCCCTGCTGCGATGGTCGCTCGGCATCGTCTTCATCTGGTTCGGCCTCCTCAAGCCCCTCGGCCACAGCCCCGCGGCCGACCTCGTCGCACGAACCGTCTACTGGGGCGTTGACCCCGACTGGTTTGTCCCTTTCCTCGGCTGGTGGGAGGTCGCCATCGGCATCTGCCTCATCGATCCGGGACGCTGGCTCGGCCTCGGCCTGGGCCGCATCCTCACGCGCCTCGGCATCCTCCTGCTCTTGCTGCAGATGCCGGGCACCTTCCTTCCTCTGATCCTCCTGCCTGATGTCTGCTTCACACAGATTCCCTGGGCGCCGACGCTGGAAGGTCAATACATCATCAAGAACCTGGTGCTCATCGCCGCCGCCCTCTCCATCGGCGGCGCCGTTCGGCGGGAGTAGCGTGCCCCGCGCGGGCCGCGCAGATCCCCCTCCCCCGCCTGCGGGGGAGGGCTGGGGTGGGGGCTGTTCACGAATCCGTCATGCCCGCGCAGGCGGGCATCCAGTCCGCCGGGTGCCACGGCCAGCGAGCGTAGCGAGTCGGCCGTGCGTTTCGATCAATTCCTCAGAAACCATACCAGGCTGAAGCGCAAGCGAGGCCTTCCGAGTGGCACGGGCATCTTGCCTGTGTGAATCCTGACCAGTGGCGGCCGGCCTCCGTGCCGGCCGTTCCCTCTAACTCCCCAACGAGCCCAAAGTGTGAGCGACGGACCCGCCTCGTTCTCCGCCCCAGCGGGGCGCGGGAATGTAGCCACGGGTGGAGATCGCCGCAGGCGATCGAAACCCGTGGAAGAAGGTCAGTAATCCCTGATTCACCCTGGAGGGGTGAAGGAATCGGCGGTGCGTTGCGATCCAAAGCGAGCCCGAAGCGTCAGCGAGGGTCCTCCTCCGTCATGCCCGCGCAGGCGGGCATCCAGTCCGCTTGACTACCACCCACCTCACCACCTCCCCCAAAGCCCGGCCACTCCCGTGGCCGGGTCGATGCGCCCACCGGCAGACTTCTCAATTCGGCCAGCCTCAATCCCGACGCTACCCAGCCCCCTCCAGCAGCCGCCCGATACGCTCAACACGCTGTCTCTCTTCTTCGTCGGATGCATCCTGTTCCTGCTTCTGCAACTCCTTGAGAATCAGCACCCGCTCGCTCCCATTTTGTATTCTCGCCCCACGCTCAATGAGCGCAGCCACATACTCTGGCATCCCATGCTCAACAGCACCATAGAGCGCAGTCAGGCCAGTTTGCCCGCCGGGATACCCCTCTGGAACAGCCGAATTCGGATCGGCTCCGTTTGATATAAGCAACTCCAGACGCTCAACCACACTTTGCTGGAGTGCTTCTGATCGAATCGCCGGCGGCTGACTCTGAATGCAGATCTTGAGCAATGGCGTCATACCCCACATATTGCGAATCTCCGGGTCCGCACCGTTATCCAGCAAAAGCCGTACAACGCTGTTGTCAAGTACGCCCGGTTTTGATGTATCCCACTTCGAAATCGCCTGGTGGAGTGCCGTATCGCCGGTATCGTCCTGCGCATTCACATCCACGCCCTCTCTCAACAGAAGGGTGACCACATCACGCGTCTCATCAAGATTGTGAGGCATCGCCGCGAGCACCCATTGGATCGCTGTCATGCCATTATAAGATCGTTCTGTTGCATCAGCGCCTGCATCAATCAACAGTGAAACCAGGTCAGGAATGGTGTCTTGATCAGCAAGACCCATCAACGCAACCAGAAGCGCCCCCTCATTTTTTGGCGAGCGAGCCAGGTTTAGGTCGGCACCCGACTTGATCAGCAAGTCTACTGCTTGAGGATTTCCATGATACAGCGCGTAGACCAGGGGCACGAAGCCTCTCTCATCATAAGCGTTGACGTTGGCTCCCAAATCGATGAGAATCTGAAACATCTCTTCGTCGTGTGTCTTTGCCGCAACCCCGAGCAAGGATATGCCATCTGTTGAAACAGTGTCTATGGCAACTCCGGATTCGATCAGTCGTCGAACCTCATGCTGATCTCCATCAACTACCGCTTGAACAATCGGAATCTCTGGTCCAACTGCAAGCTCCATCCCACCAGCAGGAACTGGCTCGTCCCGCTCAGTCCCACATCCCAATACGGCAGACAGGCCGGTAACAAGTAACAGGCTGATAATCCTCATGACGCCTCACAATACCGCATCCCACTTATGCAGCCATCGCTCAGAAGCAGGACCGCTTGACCATCATAATTATAAACGATGCAATCAACAGTAACCACATGAATGTCTGAGTCGAACTGCCCCATCGTTGCCAGGTCAAGTCCACATCCCGATGGCGCCATCGATGGAACTCGTCGATGAACACGACTGTTAGAAATGCAATCATCGCGCTGCAATAGAGCAGTCCGCTACGATCAATGTCTGATTCGGGTGGCCAAATTAGCCAGACGAGCACTCCCTCAAGCAGGATCGCCGCCCCATAGATCGCCAATCGCAAGGGATAGGACAAGGACCTAAATCGAACGAGAAGCAGGTCAAACCATCCGAACCGAATCTTCGAATCCCGTTCCTCTCGTCGCCTGAACTGGCAGGCAACATAGGTTATCACAAGCGGCCCGAACACTTCGACAGATTCTCTCATCGCCATCCCGATCCGTTATGGCTTATATTCTGCCCGCAAGCGTTGCACGCCATCGCGGCAATCTGACCATGCGGCTTGCCATGTCTTCAACATCTCATCAGCTGTGACCGCATCCGTTGTGGGCACGTTGGCAGTCATTTGCAGCGTTGTGTCAGGTGCGAACGATGACCACGCCTCGACTTCATATCGGATTGCAGCAGCTCCATCGGGTCCAACCTCGACAGGCCAGTACCGTGCGTCCAAACTGAACTCATACTGCATGTCGAACTCGGTGTAATGCAATGGAATATGAAGAATCTCGTAGTCGTTCTCGTGATCCAGAACGGCTGCAGCGGCCTGATCATACGAGATTCCACTTCCCGCTCGGCAAGTGTTGCCACGAAACAGAAGCACGTGATTTCCATCCCACACGAAAGCGTCAACGCGATCAACCGAGTCAAGGTTAAGACTCAAATGGTCAAACTTCAGGAGCGTACCGTTCAAATCTACTTGACAAGATCTGCCGGCCGTCTCGTCGATCACTTCAAGAACCGTGATCTTGGCGTCATGGGCAGTCAGCCATTGCACTGGCACTTCGCAGGACCGTTTGACTTGCGGAGCAATCGTGCGAACACCATGACAGCCCGCAATTAACGCAATGGAAGTGATCGACGGAATGGCGGTCGCCAGCATTCATCCCCCCCCTCACACCCCCGCCAAATTCAGCAGCCGGCACGCCCGCGACACAATATCC
>CAZPFK010000097.1:1605-9799 GCA_964585855.1 uncultured Vicinamibacteraceae bacterium | reverse complement strand
TGCACATGATGGCCGTGAGGATGATGCCCGAGGCGCCGACGAGCGAGCCGGAGACGATCAGCGCCTTGTTGGGCTGTTCGAGGACGAAGCCGGTCATGGCGGCGGCGAGGCCTGAGTAGGAGTTGAGCAGGGCGACGACGACGGGCATGTCGGCCCCGCCGATGGCGATGGTGAGCGTGACGCCGAGGATGAAGGCCAGGAGGGTGATAGCGGCGATCCAGGGCCAGGCGTGTGGATCGAGGGCGAGCCAGACGGAGCCGACGGCGCAGGCGAGGGCCATGAGGAGGTTCATCATCGCCTGCATGGGCCATTTGCGCGGGCGGCCGGCGATGAGCCCCTGGAGTTTGGCGTAGGCGATCATGGAGCCGGTGAAGGTCACCCCGCCGATGAGCAGCGAGAGGCCGACGGTGAAGCCGACGTCGATGGTGACGGTATCGGGATCGCGGCGGATGAACTCGCTGGAGGCAACAAGGACGGAGGCAAGGCCGCCGAAGCCGTTGAAGAGGGCGACCATCTGCGGCATGGCGGTCATCTGGATGCGGACGGCAAGCAGCGCACCGATGATCGAGCCGAGGACGACGGCGCCTGCGACCCAGGTGAAGCTGATCGGCGCGGGGTTATCGAGGAGGGTGGCGATGACGGCAATCAGCATGCCGACGGCGGCCAGCGCGTTTCCGCCGCGCGCGGTGCGGGGCGAGGAGAGGCGCTTGAGGCCGAGGATGAAGAGGACGGCTGCGGCGAGGTAGGCGAAGTCCTGCACGGGGCTGACCCATGCCGGCGACTCGTGTGCGACGAGGTCGTCGAGGAGTTCGGATTGGCTGAGGAGGAGTGTGATGGGCATGGGGTGAGAGCGTGCCTCAGCGGCGTTTGAACATGCGGAGCATGCGGTCGGTGACGAGGAAGCCGCCGACGACGTTGACAGTCGCCAGCACGATGGCGATGAGGGCGAGGATGGGGGCGAGGTCGGCGAGTGACTCGGTGTAGGAGGCGAGCAGCGCGCCGACGATGGTGATGCCGGAGATGGCGTTGGAGCCGCTCATGAGGGGCGTGTGCAGGGTGGCGGGGACTTTGGCGATGATCTCGAAGCCGACGAAGATCGCCATGACGAAGACGAAGAGGGTGGCGATGAGGAGTTTGGTGCGGTCGCTGCCTGCCTCGGCGGCCAGGAGCAGGAGCGACTCGGCGTGGGGAAGGAGGTGGTGGGTCATGCGCCGGCCTCCTGCGTGAGTGCGGCTTTGAGTTTGTCTGCGCGAATCTCGCCGCCGTGGACGACGGTCATGCCGGCGATGATCTCATCGTCGAAGTCGAGGGTCATCTGTCCGTCTTTGACGGTCCAGTCCAGGAGGGTGTAGACGATGCGGCTCCAGAGACTGCTGGCGTTGAAGGGCATGGTCGCGGCGAGGTTGGGCAGGCCGACGATGGTGACCCCCCCCACTTTCGCGACGGTTCCGGGCTGCGTGAGTTCGCAGTTTCCGCCTGCTTCGGCGGCGAGATCGACGATGACGCTGCCGGGCTTCATGGCGTGGACCATGCGCTCGTCGATGAGTTTCGGCGCGGGGCGGCCGGGGATCAGCGCGGTGGTGATGACGGCGTCGGCGGCGGCGACAACGGCCTGCATCTGCTGGCGCTGTCGCTCCTGTTCTTCGGCGGATTGCTCCGCGGCGTAGCCGCCCTGGCCGACCTTGGCTTCGAGTTGGAACTCGACGAACTTGGCGCCGAGACTCTCGACCTGCTCCTTGACGGCGGGCCGGACGTCGTAGGCCTCGACGATGGCACCGAGGCGTTTGGCGGTGGCGATGGCCTGGAGGCCGGCAACACCTGCGCCGACGATGAAGACGCGGGTTGGGGGGATGGTTCCTGCGGCGGTCATCATCATGGGCAACATGCGGGGAAGGTGTTCGGCGGCGAGGATGACGGCCTTGTAGCCGGCGAGGTTGCTCATGGCGGAGAGGACGTCGACGGCCTGGGCGCGGGTGGTTCGGGGGACCTGGTCGAGGGCCATGAGGGAGACGCCGGCGTCGAGACAGGCGCGGACGAGTTCGTGGTGTTCGTAGGGTCGGATGTAGCCGAGGAGGGCGGCTCCGCGTTTCATGGCGCGGATCTGCTCGACGGTGGGCTGGGCGATGGTGAGGATGAGGTCGCAGTTTGCCCAGAGGTCCCGGGCGTCGGCGACTTCTGCACCGGCGTCGAGATAGGCCTGGTCGGGAATGCCGGAGTGCTCCCCGGCGCCGGGCTCGATGGCGACGGAGACTTTGAGGCGCTCGACGGCGCGTCGCACCTGCTCGGGGACGAGCGGCACGCGGGTTTCGGCGGAGTCGATGGCCTTTGGAATACCTGCCCGGGTCACGAGGTCATCCATCCCTGAGGGCTCGGGGTCCGAGAATGAAGGGGCGATTGTATCGCGGAGAACGGCGTTGTCCGCATGGTCGAAGCGGCATCATCGGTCCGATTGCCTCGTGCGCTTTCGCGGCGGGAGCCATTCGGGTAGAATGAAAAACTCAAATGGGAGCATCTTGACGGCTGACGCCGGCGTACCTCGTGAGGGGAACCAAGAGGAGACCTGCCATGATCGCCACACATATTCACCTCCATCGCGCGATGCGCCTGCTGTTTCTCGCAACGGCTGCGGCCGGACTTTCCAGTCTGCTTGCAGCCGGGGGCTGCGACGATGCCTCGCGGGGCTCGAGCGGGGCCAACTATGTGATCCCGATGGATGAGCCGGGGACGGCGCTTCCGGAGTGGGAGACGGCGATCACGCTGACCAACCGGATTCCGCGCGCGGTCAACGTGAACATGGTGCAGGACATGAAATACGACGATTCCGAGCCGCACAAGTTCACGGAGGGCCGGCAGATCTTCATGAACCTCGGGTACGTGAAGGCGGCGGCGCTTCGGATCGACGGCATCCAGGAGCCGCCGGGCACGAAGATCGTGCAGATCGACGTGAGTCTGGACGGCCCGCTGCCGCTGTCGGATGATCGGGGGACGGCGGCTGATGACTTCATACCCGGGCCGGTGTTGCTGGACTCGATCGGGAACGCGTACTGGCCGATCGGGTACATTCTGCAGGCGCCTGTGGGCGGGAAGGATGCGATCGAGATCGCGCTGGACCCGGCGCGGCAGTACCGCGACCTGCGGAGTCTTCCGGCGCTGAGCAAGAACAAGGTGCAGCGGCTGACACTGATCTTCCGCGTCAATGCGGGCGTGACGATCGAGTCGTTTTCCTACGGCGGGCACAACAAGCGCACCTTCACGCTTGAGATTCCCAAGTAGGACTCGCCTGGGGACGGGGAGTCACTTGAGTTTCGGCAGCGTCTGCTCGAGGACGGCCAGACACGCCTGAAGGTAGAGGGGATTGCCCTCGGACTTCAGGAAGGCCGGCGCGGTGGCCGCGAGCAGGGTGCGACGGATGTCGGCGAGGTGTTCAACGTGATTGCCGGAGTTGGCGACGCCGAGTTCGCGGCGGCGGGCGGCGATCTTTTTGACCGGCGGGTTTTCGGCGAGGAAGTCGGGGCGGGTCCAGTAGAGCCGTTCGAGGAAGACGGCGTCTTCGACCCAGTGGCCGGCGCGGACTTCGGCAAAATCGATAAGCATGGCGGGGTCTTCGGAGCGGTTGGAGCGGGACATGGCGTTGGCGGGGTGGAGGTCGCCGTGGAGCCAGTCGTTGCAGGGTCTGGCGTCCCACTCGCTGACAAGGCCGGGGAGGAGCTTGTGAACGTCCTTGAGTGCCTGTCCCCAGCGCTGCCCGTCGTTGTGAATGTTGACGCGGGCCGACTCGCGCGCCTGGTCAAGGAGTCCGGTCCAGTCTTCGGAGCGGCCGGGCGCGTTGACGGGGTAGGCGTTGGCGCGGCGGTAGAAGCGTGCGGCGGCGTCGGCCATGAGGTCGACGGCATCCTTGCGGGGGAGGCCGAAGAGGGGCCCGACGGGGAAGCGCTCCATGACGACCCAGGCGAAGTCGTAGCCGCCGAGGGTGGTTCCGTGGGCGAAGAGGCGCGCGGTGACGCCGTAAGGGTCTGCCTCATCGGGCTGAAGGCGTGCGAGCCACTGGTGTTCGTTGGGGCCGACGGGGATCTTGACGACGACGTCGGATTCTTCTGAGTCCTCTTCCCATGTGCCGTAGCCGGTGCGTGCGCCGCCTCGTTGCCAGTCGGCCCGGAACCATCGGATCTCCGTGAGCCTGCCGTCACATTCATCGTGGAGGAGTGCGGCGAATTGTTCGCCGAGGCCGTCGAAGGCGGAACCCGGCGTGGCATGCGCATCGGTCTGTGCATCAATCATGGGTCATGTCTTTCCTTCCGTGCCGTGTGGGGTGTGCGCGGCACAACGTGCGACTCCGTCGCGAGTTTCCCGGAGCATTCCGGGCGTCGCTGCGGACATCGTGAGACGTGCGTCCTGTCTGGTTCCATCGTCCATTCCGGTCCTCGTGTCGAGCCGGATCGAACCTGCGCTGAGAACGGGTATACCCGAAACGCGGGGAAACCGCAAGAGGAAAAAACAGGATCGGGCAGGAAAGGTGTGGTGGTACGCAGGGTGTACGGTAACGATGTGCGAAATCTTGCGGCCCGTGGGGGGTTTACGAGCCGGATTCGGCTGCTTCGTGGAGGGTCTGGCTGACCTTGCGCATGAGGTCGAGGTAGTTCATTTCGGCGGCCTGGAGGGCGCGGAGGGCGGGGTTGAGGATGACGGCCTCCTGAAGTTCACGGACGCGGCGCTTGTCGTCGACTTCGATGGGCTGCTGCTTCTGTTGCTTGTCCTCGATGGTCTCGACGGCACGCTGGTAGTCGGCCAGGAGGCGCTGCGTCTGCTGGTCGGCGTCGATGGCATCGCGGCAGCGGCGGTACTCGACGGCTGCGGGGTGGGAGGCGATGCGGCGGCCGAGGTCGGCGGCGGCGGCGAGGATGTCGGAGTCGGTCTGGTCGGGCATGGGGGAACAATAAGCGGTCGGGCGGGGCGGGTCCGGGGGGTGTGCCTCTACAATGGGCCGGTAGATTGAACGAGTTCGATTACGGAAGGACTGAGCATGCCGTCGCGATATCGCCGGCGGATCGTCGAACACCTCTCAGACTCGCGTTACGAGGCGGGGACGGCGGCCGAGCTGGCGCAGCACATGCGGATTGACGCGGAGGACCGCGAGGCCTTCAACGAGGCAATCGAGGAACTGGTCGCAGCGCGGCAGATTCATCGCGACAGCAAGGGGCGGCTGCAGTTGCCGGCGATTCCCGATGAGTTGGTCGGGCGGATCAGCGTGCACCCGCGCGGGTTTGCGTTTCTTGCGCCGGAGACAACCAATCGGGAGGGGGACCTCTTCATTCCGCAGGGGATGACCGGCGGGGCCCTCAACGGCGACACGGTGCGCGTTGCGGTGCGAAAGGAGGGACGGCGGGGCCGGGGCGACCGGTCGGAGTACATCGGTGAGGTGGTGGAGGTTCTGGAGCGGAGGAAGGACCGCTTCGTGGGGACGCTGCGGCGTGCGGGGACGGAGTGGCGAGTGTCGCTTGATGACCGGGAGTTCACTCGGCCGATCGTGGTGCGGGATGTGGAGGCAAAGAATGCGCGGCACGGGGACAAGGTGGTCATCGAGTTTGTGAAGTTTCCCGATCCGCAGCGGGACCAGCCGGGCGTGGGCGTGATCACGGAGCTTCTGGGCGAGGCGGGGAGGCCGGACGTCGAGACGCAGGCGGTGATCCGGAACTACGACCTGCCGGAGCCTTTTGAGGAGGCGTGTCTGGAGCAGGCGCGGCAGTTGGCGCGGGAGTTCGAGGAGATCAGCGAGGAGGAGCTGCGCAAGCGCGAGGATCTGCGGGAGACGTTCATCCTCACCATCGACCCGCCCGATGCGCGTGACTTCGACGATGCGATTTCGATCCGCCGGCTCGACGACGGGGGCTTTGAACTGGGCGTCCACATCGCGGATGTTTCGCACTTCGTGAAGCCGGGGACGCCGCTGGACACGGAAGCGGCGGAGCGGGGCAACAGCGTGTATCTGCCTCGGCACGTGATTCCGATGCTTCCGGAGGTTCTTTCCAACGGCATCTGCTCACTGCAGGAGGGGGTGGACCGGCTGACGAAGTCGGCCTTCATCACGCTGGATGCGGATGGGCGGGTGCGGTCAACGCGGTTTTCATCGTCGATTATCCGTTCGGCGAAGCGATTGACGTACCTGGAGGCGGAGGAACTGATCGCCGGGCGCGTGGCGGAGGCGCGCAAGCATGCGATGAGCGAGACGGAGTATCCCGAGCCGCTGCTGCCGGCGCTTCGACTGATGGACACGCTGGCGAAGGTGATCCGCAAGCGGCGGATGAAGGATGGGATGATCGTGCTGGCGCTGCCGGATGTTGAACTGGAGTTCGACGATGAGGGCAACGTGATCGGGGCGCACCCGGAGGATGATGCGTCCACGCACGGCCTCATCGAGATGTTCATGGTCGAGGCCAACGAGGCGGTGGCGTCGCTCTTTGACCGGCTGGAGGTGCCGATTCTCCGGCGGACGCACCCGGACCCGTCGGTTTTTGATCTGGGTGAGTTGCGGCAGTTCTGCCGGGTGGCGGGGATCAACATCCCGAAGAACCCGACGCGCTTTGAGCTGCAGCAGATTCTGGATGCCACGCGGAACACGCCTCGGCAGCAGGCGATTCACCTTTCGATCCTCAAGAGTCTGACGAAGGCGGAGTATTCGCCGGCGCTGATCGGGCATTTCGCGCTGGCCAGCGAGCACTATGCGCACTTCACGAGTCCGATCCGTCGCTATCCCGACCTCCTGGTGCATCGTTCGCTGCAGGCGTATCTCGATGCGACCGACAACGGGCGGGCAGGGCCGAGGGCGCGCAAGGCGATGGCCAACCTCGGCCGGCAGTTGCGCGACGATCCGCGCTGTCCGGACGAGGAGCGTTTGACTGCGGTGGGGCAGACGTGCAACCGGACGGAGCGGACGGCGGAGTTGGCGGAGCGGAGTCTGCGGACCTTCCTGGTTCTGCAGTTCCTGGAGCGGGAGCACCTCGGCGATCACTTCGAGGGGCTGGTTTCGGGGATGACCTCGAACATGGTGTTCGTGCAGATTCCGGCGTATCTCGTCGAGGGGGGCATTGCGGTGCGCGACATTCCCGTACCGCAATCGGAGAAGGGGAAGAAGGGCGATGCGGGCAAGCCGGATCGCTGGCAAATGAACCCCAATACCGGCGCGCTGGTCGCACAGCGGAGCGGGGCGACGCTGAGCATCGGCGACATGCTCCCGGTGCAGATCGTGGCGGTGGACCCGCCGGCGCGGAAGCTGGAGCTGCGCGTCGTTCCCGAGGCGGAGCGAAAGGGGAAAGGGAAGGACGCGAAGAAGGGCGGCGCGAAAGAGAAGGTGAAGGAGAAAGTGAAGGAGAAGGGCACGGGCCGGAAGATCGAGGCGAAGAGCAAGCCGGCGAAGAAGGGCGGCGGCGGGCGTCGAAAGCACAAGGCGCGGTAAGCGGCCGGCGCTGCGGAGGCGTGATGATGAGCGATCCGACGCCGGTCTATTTCACGCAGGTGTGCCGCTGCGGCCATCCGCTGATCCCGGAGAACTTCGGTCGTTGTCCGGAGTGCGGGGAGGTGTGGAAGCCGGTGGAATCGCCGGTGCGGTTTCCGGGTTTCGGATCGTTTGTGCTTCGGAACCTGCTGCTGGGGGCGATCTGCTATCTGTCGTTTTTCAATGCGGCAACGGCGATGGTCATACCGGGTGCGGCCGCCTTCGTGGTGGTGCTGCATTCGATGATCGATCCGCTGCGACGGCGGGCTTTGCAGGTTCCGGTCTTTGTGCTGTGGGGCGTCATTGCGAACATCCTGGTGATTCCCGGCTTCGTGGTCATTACTGAAACGAGCGATGATCCGGTCGCGATCGCAGTGCTGCTGATTTCATGCTGCTGCCCGATGATCGCGGCTGTCGATGCCTTCTGGCGGACGGTGGGGCCGCCGACGCATGTGGTTGCGGTGATTGCAGCGGTTCCGGTGGGATCGGCGATCGCGGTTTCGCTGGCGGCGGTGGCAGGCGGAGCGGCGTATTCGATATCAGAGCGGACGACGGGTGAGGACGTTGCTGTTGCGCTTGCGGTCTTCATGGCGGTGCCGATCGTGACGACGGTGATGGCGCTGACGATCCGGGTGCTGTACGTGACCCCGGTCCCGAGGGTGCGCTGATGACGAACGCACCGACGAATCAGGTCTGTCAGTGCGG
>CAZPFK010000097.1:0-1505 GCA_964585855.1 uncultured Vicinamibacteraceae bacterium | reverse complement strand
ATCTGGGTACAGCCGCTCTGGGGTGTCGTGTTTCCGGGGTGGAAGACACTTGCGTTGCGGATTCTCATTACGGGCATGATCGGCTCGGCGGCGACACTGACCATTGTGCTCGCGCCCTTTGCTCCCGTGGCGTTGTTCTTCGTGCTTGTGCTGCATCCGATGATTCATGCGGAGCGACCGGTCCGATGGAGCAGGATCACTTTCGCGCTGCTCGGCATCCTCGGCAGCATGTTTGCGTTCGGAATGATCTCTGAGAGCGGCATGGCGGATGCGCTCACGGCGTATCTGATGGTCGCCATCGCAGGCATCGTGCTGTACGTTCTTGCCGTGATCGCCGTCAGCGCCTGCCTCAAAGTGATGCCGTCACTGGGCAGATTCACTACCGTGATGATCGGCACGGGCGTTGCCCTCGCAGCGACATTTGTCGTGATTGAGGGCGCGGCGATCATCGGGCTTCAAGCGGAGTCGATCGTCGGCTTTGCGATTTTCTTTGTCGTCCTCTACGCCGCATGGTGCGCCATCCTCGCCGCCGCGATCCTCCTCGCCTTCCGGAATGTCCGGCAGCCCGACGAAAACGCGCCTTCAATGTACTCCTTCACCTTCCTCCACAACCGACGAAAGCGATCCTCGTGACTCAACCGCTCGCCTATCCGCCGTTTCTCGGCCCCGAGGCCGTCATCCCCGACCTCGAGCCGGCCGCCGTGCTTTTTCCCGTGCCCTACGACGCGACGAGCACGTACAAGAAGGGGGCGGACCGGGGGCCTGCCGCGCTGCTGGAGGCGTCGGCGGCAGTCGAGCTCTACGACATCGAGACGGATTCGGAGGCGTGGCGGCTGGGGCTGCGGACCGAGGGGCCGATCCTCCACGAGGGCGAGCCGATCGGCATGAGCGAGAAGGTGAAGGCGGCGGTGGCGGAGGCGCTTGCGGCGGGGCGACTGCCGATTGTTCTGGGCGGGGAGCACTCAGTTTCGATCGGGGCGATCCAGGCGGCGGCCGCGCACGCCGGGGACGGCTTCGGCACGCTGCAGATCGACGCCCACGGCGACCTGCGGAATGAATACCACGGCTCGACGCACAACCACGCCTGCGTGATGGCGCGGGCGCGGGAGGTGGGGGCGATCACGCAGGTGGGAATCCGCGCCATCGACATTGCCGAGACAGAGGTGATCGACCCGGATGCGATCTTCTACGCCCACGAGATTGTCGGCTGCACGCGGCGGGAGCGGGCCGACTGGATGTCGCTGGTGGTGGAGACGCTTCCGGCGAAGGTGTATCTGACGATCGATCTCGACGCCTTTGATCCATCGCTGCTGCCGGGGACGGGGACGCCCGAGCCGGGCGGTCTTTCGTGGACGGATGTGAATGAGTTGGTTCGGCTGGTGGCGAGGGAGCGTGAGGTGGTGGGGTTTGACGTGGTGGAGTTGTTGCCGAGCGCGGGGGATCACGTCTCGCCGTTTACGGCGGCGAAGCTGGTGTACCGGGTGGTGTCGGAGATTTTTGCGGGG
>CAZPFK010000096.1:1461-9859 GCA_964585855.1 uncultured Vicinamibacteraceae bacterium | reverse complement strand
GCAGCCACATCCTCTTCCAGGGCCTGGCGCAGGCGGCTGGTGATGCGGCCGGGAACGCCGTCGCCGATGGTGCGCGGCTCGTCGTAGTCGATGGCGACGACGGGCAGAATGCCCCAGGAGGAGTTGGTCAGGAAGACCTCGTCGGCATCCAGCAGGTCGTCAATGGTCAGCATGGATCGACCCGTGCCGATGCTCAGGCCGTCGGCAAGCTCGATGACGGCGGCCCGTGTGATGCCGGGGAGGACCGGCGAGGGAAGCGAGCCGGGCTCCTCCTCTCCCCTGGAAAACGAGGTTCGCAGCGTGCCCTGGGAGACGAGAAAGACGTTGCTGACCGCACCGCTCATGAGGTGATTGGTGACGCTGAAAAAGAGCGTCTCGGCAGCGCGGCGGGCGGCCGCATCCTGCAGGGCGCGCAGTCGCGGCCAGTAGTTGACGGTCTTGTGGCCGGCATGGGGATCGAGCGGATTGAGTCGGCCGTCGGCGATGGCGACGGTGACGCCGCGCTCGAAGAACTCAGCCGGATACTCCGTCGCCGGCTGGGCGGTGATGATGATCGTGGGATGAGCGGGGGTCTGCCGCCGAGTCTCCAGGAGGTTGAGGTCGCCGCCGGTGAGCGTGAGGCGGACGCGGGCGTGGTCGAGGCCGGCCTCGTCGACGGTCTGCTGCACGGCCAGGGCGAGGGGATCGATGCTGAGCGTATCGGTGAGGCGGAGTTCGATCGCCGAGCCGCGCAGGCGCTGGAGGTGCTCGCGGAGGCGGTAGATGTGTCCGTTCCGGGCGGAGAGGGTTTCAAAGAGGCCGACGCCGTGGAGGAGACCCGCGTCAAAGGCGCTGACGAGTGCGGCGTCGCGATCGACCAGTGATCCGTTGAGCCAGACTTTCATGACTACGACGGTAGGCGCATCGGCGGCGGGATCGACGACGGGCCGTACTCGACGGGCCGGCTATGCTCACGACGGCTGATTCCTGCTCAGCAGCCCGTCCCCGGACGGAAGGAGGTCGGCGTGAACAGTGCGATGCTGCACCTGGCCGGAGCGCATTTTCCGATTGCGCTGGTCGTCGTGAGTTTCCTGCTGATCCTGGCGGCGATGATCGGCCGCAGCAGGGCACGACTGCGCTTTGCCCTGGAACTGGTCATTCTCGGCGCGGTCTTCTCATGGGGCACGCTGCTGACGGGGGAACGGGCGGAGGCAATCGTCGAGAACCTGCCCGGCCTGACCGACCCTGACCTGCGGCATCACATCCACGAACATGAGGAATGGGCGACGCGGGCGCACTACGCGCTGCAGGCCTGCGCCGTGCTGGCCGTTGTCACCCTTCTCACCGGGAGACGTCGCCAGACGTTCTCGATACTCCCGGCCGTCGTGATGCTGCTGGCCACGGGAGCAACATCGGCGCTGATGGGCTACACAGGCCGCCTCGGCGGAGAAATTCGCCACACCGAGGTGCGAGAGAATGCCTCACTTGCACCGGCGTCGCCGGCAGAGGAGTCGCCGCAATCGGATGATGACGACGAGGGCTGAAACCCGCCTGGGCGCAGGTGTGCAAGGGTTGTGTGAAGGCGGCGGTTTCGACCGCACGGCGAGCGGTCTTGCGCTATCCTACGGCGGAATCCGTGAGGTTAATGAGGCAGCATCATGCGAGCGATCGTCACCGGACAGGTGGGAATGGACAAAAAGCACTACCTCAACGAGGTGGTCCGCAAGGCCGGCGAGCGGGGAACCAACCTGCCGATCTTTCACATCGGCGACCTGATGTATGCCGAGGCCCCGGACGTGCGGCCCGGGCGGATTCTCGATCTTTCCCTCTCCCGCCTCAACGCGCTGCGGCGATCGGTCTTCAAGGATGTCATTCGAGAGGCGGCCGGTCAGAAGAACGTGATCGTGAACACGCACGCCACCTTCCGCTGGCGGCACGGCCTGTTTTCGGCGTTCGATTTTGATCAGATCCGCGAGTTCGAGCCCGATCTTCTGATCTGCCTGGTGGACAACATCGAGGTGGTCCACCACCGTCTGCACAAGGAGCACATCATCGACGCCTCGATGAAGGACTGCATGGTCTGGCGCGAGGAGGAGATCCTCGCCACCGAACTGCTCGCCCAGGCCGTCGGATGCCAGAACCAGTTCTACATCCTCGCGCGCGGCCGGCAGATGGAGACGCTGGAGACAACGCTTCGCCTCATCACCCGCCGGGACATGCGGAAGGTCTATCCGAGTTTTCCGATGACGCACGTCGTCGATCTCCCCGATGTGCTCGCCGAGATCGACCACTTCCGGCAGCAACTCACGAGCCACTTCATCACCTTTGATCCCGGCGATGTCGATGAGAAGCTCCTGCTGGAGCGCGCCATCGCTGCCGCCCGTGAGGGCAAGGACTTCATCGAGGTTGAGCCGCACCTCTTCGGCGGAGCGGCGAAGGCGGGCGACCCGATCAAGGTCTCCGTGCGCGAGGTGCTGGATATCGCCGGCGACGTGGATGGGCAGATTTACATGCGGGACTTCAAGTTGATCGATCAGGCCGACATGATCGTCTCCTTCATTCCGGAGCTTCCCGGAGGCATGCCCGGGCTCTCCTCGGGCGTGGAGCGCGAACTGCAGCACGCCTTCGAGCATACAAAGGAGGTCTACGTCGTCTGGAAGCCGAAGAAGAATCCCTCCCCGTTCATCACGGAGACGGCGACGAAGATTTTCCGATCCGTCAACGAGGCGCTGGCGTACTTCGAGGCGGAGGGGATGTTCCCGGAGCGTGACCTCTTCGGCAATTGAGGCAGGTGTTCGTGATGCTCATGCTGCGACGGCTCCTTCCGCTTCTCCTGCTGCTTGCGGCCCCGGTCAGCGCAGCTGCAGACGGGCGGAACGAGGAATTGAAGTCGCCCCGGCTCTACCTGATCGTGCATGCCGATGATCTTGAAGACTCCGCACGCAGGTGGGAGCGGTATCGGGCTGACCGGGGCTGGGAGGTCGCGCGAACCTCGCTTCGGGATCTGAATGCCGGCGAAGACGAAGCCCGCACACGGCAGGCGGTCAGAACCTGGATTCACCGGCATGCGGAGACCGCGCAGCAGCGGGGGGTGCGCGGCGGCTGGATTGCCGTGCTCCTGCTCGGTGATGCGCCCGGGCCCGGCGAGGCGTTTGCTCCGCAGACGTTCGTGCCGACATTCTACGAGCCGGTTCACGACCCCGTGCTGATCGGGTGGACCGGCCTGACGACGCTGGCGACGGACAATCCGTATCAACTGGCCGACGACCGCGACCTCGTGCCCGATTGGGCGCTGGGGCGCGTTCCGGCCCGCAGCGATGCAGAGGCCTCGACGTATCTCGATCGCGTCATCGCCTATGAGTCGCAGGAGGAGGATTCGGCCGAGTGGCGATCGCGGATTACCTGTGTCGCTTCTCCGGGACGGTTCGGCGTCGTCGATTCGATCACCGAGCATCTCTTCCTCGAGATGATGGTGCGCATCGTGCCCTACGACTATCGCGTCTCCATGCTCTATGCCAGTCCGAGTTCGGTCTTCTGTCCGCCTCCGTCGCAGACGCTCCAGGGCGTCATCGACGGCCTCAACGAGGGCGGGCTGATCTGGTCCTACACCGGCCACGGCAACGACCAGCGCCTCGATTCGCTGCACTGGCGCGGCAAACGACACTCGCTGGGGTCTTCGCGCGAACTGACCGCCGGCCTGATGGCCAGCGACCGGCAACGTCCCATCGCGCTGCTGGTCTGCTGCAGCACGGGACGCTACGACATGCCCGAGGGAGAGCGAAGTCTCAGCGAGAGCATGCTCTTCCATCCCGGCGGACCGATCGGGGTCATCGCCGGCTCGCGGATCACCCATCCTTACCCCAACGCACTGGTGAAGAAGAACCTCATGCACGAGCTCACGGCCGCACGCCGACCGCTGCTGGGGCAGGCCGACCTTGCGGCCGATCGCTCGCTTGGCTTTCCCGATGAGGTGGATGCGCGACTGGAGCTGCTCGTCAGCGCCGGCGCTGCGATGGATGCATCGTGGCACTCCTCACCGGCCGAGCTCCGCCTCCTGCACATCCGCCTCTACAACCTGCTGGGCGATCCGGCCCTGGAGATCGCGCATCCGCGTAACGGCATTGAGGCCCGCCTGGCCGATGACGGCGCGATCGTCGGGAGCGTGCCGGGGATCGAGCGGGGCCGGCTGACTTTTGAGGTGGAGATTCCCCGGGACGAGTTTCTCGCCGGCGACTTCCTCCCCTCCCTCGGTGAGCACGACCCCGATCTTGAGGAGAAGGCGCGGCACAACTTTCCCCGCGCCAACGCCCGCATCCTCGCTGCGGGCTCAACCGACATCGTCAACGGCCGGTTCCGGATCGTCGGCTCGGAGGTGCCCGGCGATCGGGCGGGCCTGTATCTGCGGCTGATGGCCTCCTCGGAAGACCGGCAGGATCATCGCCTCGGCAGCATCGCCATAGACGACCTCGCGCCCGCCGCCGACGCCCCGTGAATAATCACCCGGTGCGATGGCCACTTCTCCCCTCAAGTACTTCATCCTGATTCTCAGCGGCGCTGCGGATGCGGCGATTCCGGAACTGGACGGTCTGACCCCTCTGGCCGTCGCCGAGACCCCCGCGCTGGATGTCCTGGCGCGAAGCGGCCGGCTCGGGACCGTCTGCACCGTTCCCGACCACATCGAGCCCGATCCCGATATCGCCCTGGCCTCGCTGCTGGGCATCGACCCCCGGCTGCACCGAATCTCGGCCTCCGCTCTGGAGGCCGCCTCACTGGGCGTCGAGATCGGTGAGAAGCAGTGGGTGCTGCGCTGCAGTCTCGTCAGCGCTGATGATGAGGGTCGTCTGCTCGATCATGCCGCCGGGCGGATCGCTCCCGCGGAGTGCGCGCTGCTCATGGAAGCGCTTGCGGCGGAGATGTCGGCGCGGCTGGGAGAGTCGGTCGTCGGGCTTGAGTTCATGCCCGGCCTGGGAACCGGCGGACTGCTGATCGACCGCCTCGGGCGCGACTTCGAGGGACTTGAAAGCCGCCCGCCCGAAGCGCTGCTGGGGAAACCCGTCGAGAAGCACCTGCCCCGGGGAGGCAAGTCGGCGGCGCTGCTGCGGGAGATCATGTCCATCAGCGCTGAGATCTTCCCCGGCCATGAAGTCAACCTCACCCGGCGCGAACTGGGCGAGCCGACGGCCGACCTGGTCTGGTTCTCCGCTCCCGGGCGACGGCTCGAGTTGCCCACTTTCGCCTCGGTTTTCGGCCTGAAAGGGGCCGTGGCGACGGCCTCGCCGCGCATGCTCGGGCTGGCCCGGCTGATCGGCTGGCCCGCCCTGGAGGTGCCGCTGCCGCCGGGATCGGTTGACCCGGAGTATTCGGCAACAGCCCGAAAGGTCATCGAGGCGCTGCACGAGCACGACGTTGTCTGCGCCTGCCTGTCGGCGCCCTGGGAGGCCTCGATGCAGGGTGATTACGCCTCCAAGATCGCAGCCCTTGAGACCATCGACGCCAACCTTCTGGGCCCGGTGTTGGAATCGCTGCGGCGCGACTGGGCGGAACCCGGCTGGCGCGCGCTGGTTGTCACCGACCTCTACGCCCTCTCCGCGCAGCGCCGCATCGACCGCACGCCCGCCCCGCTGGCTATGGCCGGAACGCTGGTTAAAAGCGTCATCGCCGCGCCCTTCCTCGAAGAGCACGCGGCCGAGAGCGATCTGCACGTGGAGTTCGGCCACGACCTGATGGAATACTTCCTCTTCTCGGGGCTGGACCTCCAGCGCCCCGGCTGACCTGCGCGCTGCACCGGAGAGATTGCCCTATGGACCCCGCCGTTCTCAACTCGCTGATCCGTGATGTGCCCGATTACCCGGTTCCGGGCATCGTCTTCAAGGACATCACACCCCTGCTCCGCGATCCGGCCGGCCTCTCGCTGGCCGTCGAACTGATGTGCAACCCCTTCCGCAATGCGAAGGTGGATGTCGTCGCCGGCACGGAATCGCGCGGCTTCATCTTCGGAACTGCGATCGCGCATGCCATGTCCTGCGGCTTTGTTCCCCTCCGCAAAGCCGGCAAACTTCCCGGCGACACCCACCAGGTCGCCTACGGCCTTGAGTACGGCAAGGACCGCATCGAAGTCCGCACCGACGCCGTCGCCCCCGGCACGCGCGTCCTTCTCGTTGACGACCTGCTCGCCACCGGCGGGACGCTTGAGGCCTCCTGCTCGTTGCTGGCCCGCCTCAACGTCGAACTCGTCGGCATCACCGTCCTGATCGAACTCGTCGATCTCCACGGCCGCAAGCGACTGCCGCAGCCGGATCTGCTGCATGCCGTGCTGACGATGTGAACGCTCAGGTCTGCCGCTGGTAGAGGTGAACCGCCGTCGTGTTGTACTCGTGCGTCTCCGGGCCGATCAGTCCCTCGATGGTCAGCGAAACGCCTTCGGGCAGGTCGCAGGGCGTGCGGAGCACCAGGAATCCGTCGGCATCGAGGCGCTGCGCCACCGCCTGCATCTGCTGGGCCACGCGACCGAAGTGTTCCTTTGTGATCATCGCATACGGCGGATCAAAGAACGCCAGGTGCACGCTCTGCGGCGAGCGGGCCAGGCAGACCGGCCCCAGCGCATCGCCCTGGTAGATCACCGCCCGCTCAGCGATGCCGAGCGTCTCCAGGTTCTGCTTCAGGGCGCGGATGCACTCCCGGCTCTGGTCGGCAAAAAACACCTGCGAAGCGCCGCGGCTAAGGGCCTCGAGCCCGATCGACCCCGTGCCGCAGAAGATGTCGAAGACGATCGCATCCTCAACGTGGCCGCGCAGGATCGCAAAGACTGATTCCCGCACCCGATCGGGCATCGGCCGCGTCGTCCCATCATCGGGCGGGGAGATGAGTCTGCGGCTCTTGAATTCGCCGGCGATGATTCGCATGGCCACATGCAACGCCGCCGATCCCGCAGGGTCAATGCCCGTCGATGAAACCGGGCGGCTATCCTTGGCGACCGGATCGGCTTTCAACCGATGGATACTCCTGCACTCCGGACGCAAGGACGCGCCGCCATGCAGAACCACGCTCTCCAACCACGCGCTGCCGCTGCCGGCGAGATCGACGGCTTCTTCGGCCTCTTCGTTGACAACCTCGTCCAAATCCTCGTCATCACCGCCCTGCTGACCGGTGCCGTCGGCATGCCCCGCGAGGTCGTCCTCGCCCAGGTGCTGCCCGCCGTCGGCCTCAGCGTCATCCTCGGCAACCTCATCTATGCCGCCCAGGCCCTGCGCGCCCGCATCAAAACCGGTCGGCGACACACCGCCCTCCCCTACGGCGTCAACACCCCGACCGTCTTCGTCTACATCCTCTTTATCATGATTCCGACGGCCCGCGAGACCGGGCAGTGGGAGCCCGCCTACGCCGCCGGCATGCTCGCCTGCATCGGCAGCGGGCTCATCGAGTTCTTCGGCGCCTTCTTCGCCCGCGCCATCCGCGCAGCAACCCCGCGCGCCGCCCTGCTCTCAGCCATCGCCGGCATCGCCCTGACCTTCATCAGTCTCGACTTCTTCGTCCGCATCGTCGCCGATCCCCTCGTCGGCCTCCTCCCGCTGCTGATCCTCCTGGCCGGCTACTTCGGCGGAGCACGCATGCCGCTGGGGCTGCCGGCCGGCCTCGTCGCCCTCCTCGTCGGCGCGATCGCCGCCTGGGCGCTGACATTCCTCGACGCCCTCTCCGGCCTCGGCTGGCTGCTCAACGAGCCGGCCAACCTCCGCTCCGCACAGGCCGTCACCGCCGCCGCCTCCGATGCCGCGCTCTACCCCTGCGACCCCAGAGTCGCCTGGCCCTTCATCGTTGAGGCCTTCGAGTCGCGCGCCTGGCTCTCGCACCTGGCCGTCATCATCCCCATGGGCCTCTTCAACCTCGCCGGCTCGCTGCAGAACCTCGAATCCGCAGAAGCCGGGGGCGACTCCTACTCCACCACCGGCTCTCTCGTCGTCAACGGCCTCGGCTCGATTGCCGGCGGCTTCCTCGGCTCCTGCTTCCCGACGACCATCTACATCGGCCACCCCGGCTGGAAGGCCATGGGCGCGGGCTGGGTCTACTCCCTGCTCAATGCCCTCGCCATCGCTGCGATCTGCTTTACCGGCGTCGCCTCGATGCTCGACGCGCTCATCCCCGTCGCAGCCGGCGCCTGCATCCTCCTCTGGATCGCCGTCACCATGACCGTCCAGGCCTTCCAGGCCTCGCCCCCCGAGCACGGAGGCGCTGTTGCCGTCGGCCTCTTCCCCGCCATCGCCGGCCTGCTGGTCATGGCCGCCATCGCTCCCTACAACCGCGGACCCGATCTCCCCGACCCGGCCTCATCGGCACAGATCGAAGCCGCAGCCGCGCTGCCCACGCTGCAGGAGGAACTGACGCCGACCGATGACTCCACCGCACCGGCCGACTGGTCGGGACT
>CAZPFK010000096.1:0-1361 GCA_964585855.1 uncultured Vicinamibacteraceae bacterium | reverse complement strand
TCGCTCCTGAACGGCCGGACCCAGCGCCACCTTGATGACCAGGCCGCCGCGCTCCGCCGGCGCATGCAGGAAATGGGGCTCCCCGCGCGCCCGATCCCCGAGGAGGCGCCCATCGACCTGGTCGAACCTACACCGCCGTCCGAACCGCAAAGACCATCGCCAGATTCGCCGCATTGAACAGCGCGTGTACCAGCACCGCCGCGCTGATCCGTCCCGTGATCTCATAAGCCAGCCCGAAGCCGACGCCGACGACGAAGTAGGCCGGCAGCGTCCACGCCTGCGCAATGCCCATGTGCATGAACGCAAAGACCACGCTCCCCACGGCAATCCCCGCCCACGGCGAGCCCGTGATCGTGCGGATCGGCCCCTGGATCGTCCCCCGGTACACCACCTCCTCAACCCACGGAGCCGCGACGACCGCCCCGAGAATCGCCAGCTGCGTCCACGGGTTCGTCAGCGAGGCCCCCGCCAGCAGCCGCAGCGTCTCATGGGCGATCTGCGTCGTCTCGTACCCCGCCGCCTGCCGAAGCGCCACCATCGCCGCCTGCACCGCTGCCGTCACCAGCCCCACCCCGACGAAAACCACAAGCGAAACGGCCGCCGCCCGCCCCGGCGACATCGGCCTCCGCTTCTCCAGGCGCTCATCATTCCGCGAGGCGATCAGCACGAGGCCGAAAAGCCCGACGACCGGCAGCCCGACTGCCGCATACCCGACCCACATGTACCGGGTCATGTATTCCAGCGTCATCGGCTCCGGCGCAGCGCCGACGACGCCGGCCATCACCTGCCTGAGCATGTACGGAAGGGCGAGGTAGACGCAGAGCAGGGCTGCGGCCAGCAGGGGCTGCACGCCGCTGCTTCGCCGAAGGCGATTGAGCCAGCTCGGCTCGCGGATCGTTTTCCACGCCAGCCAGGCAACGACGCCCGCCCCGAGGCCGACGATCGCCCAGGCGATCAGGGTGTACGCGGCCGATTCGGGCGCCTGCGGCGCGGGGGCGACGACAGCAAGGCAGGCGGCAAGCGGAGGTTGGGGCCAGTCGGCGGTCACGCGGCGGTTGGTCCGTGGCCCGAGGGGGTGCGGGCGGGAGCAGGGGGGTGTGGGGGTTTGGGCCGGGGCGGGAACCTGCGGGGCTGAGAGAGCGTAGCGTCGGGAAGGCCGGCTGCAAGGCTTGACTGGGGGCGGGCGTGGAGTATTCTGTTGGACGCGCCCGGAAGCCCGTCATGGGGTGGTCCGGGGGCGGAAAATTGAATCCTGGGGCGGTAGCTCAATTGGTTAGAGTCCCGGACTGTCGATCCGGTGGTTGCGGGTTCGAGTCCCGTCCGCCTCGTTCATAAACCCCTGCGGGAGCGGGGGTTTGTGG
>CAZPFK010000095.1:0-10378 GCA_964585855.1 uncultured Vicinamibacteraceae bacterium | reverse complement strand
CCTCCCCCCGCTACGCAGTCAGCATCGACTGGCCCCCGGGAACACACCCGGTCACCCTCTGGGTCGCAGCCGTCGTGGCCGCTGCCTCAGTCATGCCCGTCATGGCGATCAACGACCGCTACGCCGACACACTTCCCGATCTGGTCGGCCTGATTCTCGCAGGCGTCGCCGCAGTGTGCGCCGTCACGGCGGTGCAGCGCACCCGGGAGCGCCGCGATGCCCTGGCGACAGTTGCCGCTGTGACGCGCGCCGACCTGACGATTGACGCCGGCGACACTTCCACTTCGTCGCTTCACTGGATGCCCGCTGACAGTTCGCTGACACGCCTCCTCCGCGCATGGATTCTCCTCGAGCAGCAAGGGCTGTATGCCGGCGGGGGCGATCCCTCGAAGTTTGTCTGGTATCCGATTCTCCAGCGCCTTGACGCACTCGGAGTCACACGGCCCTTTGCCGCAATCGAGGCCGAATGCGAACAGGCCGTCCGCGAAATCCCCCTCACCGACGCCCTGCTCGAGGCCGAGCCGGTCGTCCCCGCGCGGCAACTGCCGAGATCATGGCAGTCGCTGCGCCGATACGGCGAGATGCTGGTCTGGACGGTGCTCGTCTGCCTGATCATTGCGGTGATCATCAACGCGCGATCGACGTACGTCTATGTCGTTTCCAGTCTCGCCGCGGCGGCTCTCGTGCTCGCCATGGCCGAAGCACACGGCTGGCTCGGCGCGGTCACGGGTTCACGATGGCTCGCGCTGCCCGGCTGCATCGTTCGAGACGACGAGGTCTTCAGTGCTGACGAGTGTCTCACCGCCGTCTTCCGGCAGGGATCGCAGTATCACGTCGTCATCACGAGCCGTGGGCAACGAACTGTCCTCAAGTTCTACAACCTCCGCGACCCCGCCTTCATCGACTTCTGGCAACGCTGGGCACACCCGCACCCCCGCCCCGACCTCGCCGCCACCTTCCGCTCCGCGTGACCGCCCCGGCGCGCCTTCTCCTACAATCCGCTCTCCATCCCCGCTTCACCGACCTCCGCTGCAAAGGCCGTCGCCATGCGCCTCCTCTCCGCCCTGCTGATTGCCGCCCTGCTGGTCGCGCCCGCGCCCGCCGCCTCACCCGTTCCGCTGGACCGCGAGACCCGCGATCGACTCGAAACCGCCGTCGACGCCGCCCTCCAGCGCGCCGGCCGCAACCGCACCGAGATCGAATCCTTCCTCGCCGCCTTTCCCGGCGACGATGAACGGGCACTCGCCGCACGCTTCCTCGTCGCCAACATGCCGATTGTGGACCTCGCATCAATGACCACCGCCCACCTGCGCGAGAATCACGAGTGGGCCTTTCGCAGCCGCGAGGCCTTCCCGTGGGTCGCCGATGTGCCGCTGCCGCTCTTCCTCCACTACGTGCTGCCCCACCGCGCCACGCAGGAACCCTTCGAGCCCTGGCGCGCCCAGTTCGCCGCCGAACTCGAATCGACACTCCAGGGCTGCACCAACATGATCGACGCCGCCCTGGCCGTCAACCGCTGGTGCGGACAGCGCGTGCGCTTCGTCCAGACCGAGTTCCGCGATCAGAACGCCCTGATGACCCTGCGCTGCGGCTACGGCCGATGCGAAGAACTCATGATCCTCTGCATCGACGCCATGCGCGCCGCCGGAATCCCCGCCCGGCCCTGCTCCGCTCCCTGGTGGGTCGTCGGCGACAACAACCACGCCTGGGTCGAAGTCTGGGCCGACGGACACTGGTACTGGCTCGGCGGATGCGAGCCCGCAGATTCACTCGACGCCGCCTGGTTCAACGGACCCGTGCAGCGTGCCGGCGTCGTCGTCAGCACCATGTTCGGCTCGCCGGACTTCTTTCCCACCGGCGAAGCCGTCGCCCACGCCGGCGACAACATGGCCGTCATCAACTCCACCTCCGTCTACGCCGCCACCGACGAGATCACCGTCACCGTCGTCGACTCCGACGGCGACCCGCAAGCCGACCACCCCGTCGTCGCCTCCTGCATCAACTACGGCGGCCTGCGCCCCCTCCTGCGACAGACCACCGACGAAGCGGGCCGCACCACGCTCATCCTCGGCATGGGCGAGTACGCCGTCACCTCGGGCGGCGAGGCCGGCCGCGCCTTTGCCATCGTCCGCTCCCACCCCGGCTCCGACAACGACCTCACGCTCACCCTCGCGCCCGGAACCGCGCCGCCCGAAACGTTCTGGCTCCGCTACCCCACCGTCGCCGAGGCGCAGCGTGAGGCCGCCAGGCGCCCCAATGCCGACAAGCCGCGTCACCCCGCCTTCACGCCCGAACTCCCTCCCCCGCCGACCCGCGACCTCTACGAAGACGGGAAGCTGCCCGCCCTCGACGCGATCCTGAACTCGCTCGAGTCACAACAGGCCGAGCAGCTCCGCAACATGCTCACCGGCTCCGGAACGCACTGGCGCGAACTTGCGCACGCCCTGCTTGAAGCCGGCGAGTCCCTCGACACCCTCATCCTGCTCTTCGAGACGCTCAGCCATCTCGATCGCGTTGAAGTCACAGCACCGACACTGCTCGACCACGCCACGGCGCACCGCCGCGAAGGCACCGACCGCGCCCTCTTCATCGAAACCGTCCTCAACCCCTGCAGCGACCTGGAGCACGCCGGCCTCTGGCGAAGCGCTCTGGCCGCTGAGTTCGCCGCAGCCCGCGACGCCGAACCCCACGAGGCCGCGCAGACCATCCGGCAATGGATCGCAGACAACCTCACCGTCGATGAGTTCGGCGGCCGGCTCGGCCCCGTCATGCACGCAGGCCAGGTGTACACCGCCCGGCGCGGCTCCAAGCGCGAGATCACCATCTTCGCCGTCGCCGCACTGCGCAGTCTCGGCATTCCGGCTCGCAAGCACATGACGAAGAACTGGGTCGAGTATCACGACGGGCAAGTCTGGCAGACGATGACTGTGGTCAACGATCCGGAATCGTCGCAGGAGTCCTCCGCCGGAACCGGGGGCGTTCAGCTCGTACTGATCAGGGATGAGCGCACGCTGACTCACCCATCCTTCTCTTCCAATCTTGCAATCAGCGCGTTTGAGAACGGCGCCTGGTCGCCCTTGCGGTCGGTGCATGCCGAGCCAACTAATGAAGGATTCCACTACAAGGTGCCGCCCGGCGAATACCTCGTCACCGCCGCTGTGCGAAACGCCAACGGCGACCCGTGGACTCACACCGCACTCATCAACGTCACCCACGAGTCAGACCATGTCCTCACCTGGTCCCTCGATCTGCCCGACAACGCCGGCATCTTCGAGTTTCCAAAGGCCCGCACGCTGGAGTCCCTTCCCGAGGTGGCCCTTCCCGACGCGGTCAACGACTCCCTGCGCAACGCAGTCGCAGACTCCGCCTTTCTGCTGGTCCTGGTGCGTACCGGTGAGGAGCCCACGGAACGCATGATGCCCCTGATACGTGAAGCATGGCCCACGCTTGAAGACCTGGGGGCCAGGGCCATATTTCTGGAAAGCGATGTTGCCGCCAGCGCCCTGGGCATTCCCACCGACACCTCAGAGCCCTACCCGGCCGTCATCCTCTTCAATCGCGGCGGCGACATCATCCTCTGGAGCGAGGGGATGAACCTGGAGATCGACACCCTGCTTCGCGAAGCGGCACGGCACATCCGCTGAGCCGGTCTCAGTCCTGGACGCCCGCACCGACCGGTTCGGCACAACCGGCCGCTTCGTCCACCGCCGAGGTCTCCAGCCCGATGCACAGCGCCGTGAGATCATCCAGCTGGTGCAGCGACCCGATCTGCCGGTCGATCTCCACCGCGATGGACTCAGAGACCCCCGAGACCGTCTCCGCCGTCGCCGCAATCTCTGCAAAGCGCTCGAGGTACGTCGGCGTTGGCAGTCGGCGATCATGCGCATCGCCGCCGGAATCGGGGAAGGCCGTCTCAAAGCCGTCGCTGTAGATCATCAGCCGTTCGCCCGGCCTGAGCATGAACTCCACCTGGTCGAACTCCGCATCCTCAAAAACGCCAAGCAGCGAGCCCGTCGTCGAGAGCGCCTGCGGCTCCCTTCCGGTCCGCAGCAGCAACGGATGCGGATGCCCCGCCCCAGCCAGCACACCGCGACCGCTCCGCGAATCAATCACGCCGTAGACCGCCGTGGCAAAACGGCTGCTCGTCCCCTGGTGCGCCAGCATGTCGGCATTGAGCCGGCGCAGCACCTCCGCCGGCTCCATCGGCTCGAAGCCGCGCGGCGTGCTCTCGCACACCTGCAGACTGCGAACGATCGCCATCGTCATCAGCGCTGCGGGCACGCCGTGCCCGACCGCATCGGCAAGGAAGAACCCCACGCGATGCTCATCCAGCGCCATGATGTCGTAAATGTCTCCGCTGACGAACCCGGCCGGACGGAAGAAGACGCCGAAGCGCACCGCCCCGGGCTCCGGCAGTCGGCGGGGGAGAAACTCCCGCTGCACAATTGCCGCCAGCTGCAGGTCATCCTGCATGCGCGAGACCTCCGACCACAATCCGCCGGAGAATCGCTTCGCCGTGCTCAGATCCTGGTGCAGCCGGGCAAACGCCGGTTGTCGCGCCGCCAGCGTGTGAATCCGCAGGGCGATCTCCTCGGCCGACTCTCCAAGCCGCACGATCAGCACATCCTCGCTGCCGAAATGCGCCACGGCACGCGAAAAGTCATCTGCCAGCGCCAGCACGGGCCGCCCCTGCTCCTGCAGCGAATCCAGCAGCCGATAGGTGGTCCCCGTCAGATGCTCCTCCGGGGCCGCCAGCACCACGACGTCCGTCGTCGGCGCAGCCGAAACCTCCGCTCCCCCGGCCAGCGTCACCTCGAGTTCGTCACGCCGACTCACCCGTCGATACGCCCCGGGAAGCTCCGCCGCCAGCGCCTCCGCACCCGCACGGTGCGCAGCGTCAAAGAAGAGAATGGCCGCGGTCGTCTTCATCAGGCGGTCTCAATGCCGACGCGACCCGGCAGGGTGCGTACGGCCTAACCGCCATCGGCCACTTTCGCCAGCTCGTTGAGCCGCTCAAGGTCCACATCAAGCTTCTGCCCCGGCTCAACCCCGAGTTCCTGCACCTTCCCCGCCCGCAGTTCGATAACGTACCGCGCCAGCCCCCGGCTCGGATACGACGCCGTTCGCCGCAGCCGATCCTCGTACTGAAACTCCGATTCATCCGGCTGCCGCAGCGGCACCGGCTTCATCGTGTGCGTCGAAACCACCCGCCCGGTCCGGTCCACGAAGAGGATGTCCATCTCGATCAGGCAATCCTTCATCCAGAAGGACCGTTCCTCGTCGCGGTCGAAGACGAAAATCATCCCACCGTCGTCGGCGATCTCCGTCCGCCCGCCCATCCCCTTCGCCTGCTCCTCGGGTGTGAGCGCCGTCTCCAGCGTAAACCACTGCCCGCCGATCCGGCAGGTGAAGGTCTCCGTCGTCTCCTTGTCGCATCCTGCCATCATCAGTGCCGCAACCACCGCCAGCGCCGCCAGCAGCGGCCGAGTCAATCTCCCCATGCCTATCGCTCCAGAAGCCATTGATCGTCCTCGTTCGTGAAGGTTACGTCCCCACGCGGCAACCGGCCAACCTCGAAAACCTCCGCAAACTCCGCCGCCGACATCGCCCGACGCGGCCCCTCCACCCCCGACCACGCCGCCAGCAGTCCCACGATCCGCTCCGGCGCGACCCCCTCCTCAAGATACCGGACCAGCCGCGTATCCCCGTGCCGCTTCGCCAGCCGTCGGCCATCCTCCCCGCGCACCAGCGGCAGATGCCAGTAGGTCACCGCCGGCCCGAGCCCCAGCGCCTCGTACAGCAAACGCTGACGCCCCGCCGACGGCAGCAGGTCGTCGCCCCGGATGACATCCGTCACCCCCTGCCGGGCATCATCCACCACCACCGCCAGCTGATACGAGGGAGCCCCCCGGGCCGTCCACACCACGAAGTCCCCAACCTCAAGCCACGGCCGGCACCCTGTCGGCCCTGCAATCTCATCCTCTATAAGCACCTCGGCCTCGGGGACGGTCAGCCGCCAGTTCACCTCCGGCCGGTCGAAGCGCCGGGGGAACTCGGCCGGCCGCAACTCCGGAGGAAACCGAATCTCGTGTTCTCCCTCGTGCGGGGCGCTTGCCGCCTGGACAATCTCGGTGCGGGACAGTTCGCATGGAAAGACCCGGCCAGCCGCCGCAAGCCGTTCCATCGCCTCCCGGTACGGGGCGAGGTCATCGCTCTGGACGAGAATCGGCCCGTCCCAGTCCAGCCCCAGAGTCCGCATAACACGAATTGTAGAATCTGCGGCCCCGGACTTGATGCGGGGGCCGTCAAGGTCTTCGATGCGGAGTCGGATGGTCCACCCACGTTGCCGTGCGATGGCCCAGTTGATCAGGAAAGTCCTCGCGTTTCCGAGGTGAAGGGCGCCCGTGGGCGAGGGGGCGAGACGGGTGATACGGTTTGCCATCAGTGGGGTCGGCCCCGGGAATCTCTAGAAACAATCGCAGGAGGGTAGTTCCGTGGAGAAGCTGAGCCAGGAACAGATTGACGCCGGACTGGGCGATCTCGCTGAATGGTCACAACTCAACGAGTCTCTCACGCGCACCTACCAGTTCGAAGACTTCGCGGCTTCCATGGCCTTCGTCAACCGCGTCGCCGAGGTCGCCGAGGAGGTCGACCACCACCCCGACATCCTCATCCGCTGGAACAAGGTCTCGCTGACCCTTTCTACCCATGATGCCGGCGGCATCACGGAGAAGGACTTCGATCTGGCCACGCGCTGCGACAATCTCGCAGCTGCAACTCCAAACGCTCCCTGATCTTGCGCGAATTGACCGATTTTTAGGGTGTTATCGGGTCACAAACCCCCTCAGGGGCCGCAGCCGCCGATCTTCTGTGGCAAAAATACCGCAGACGGGCTTTTTTCCCTTCCCATATCTGCAATGCTCCGTTATATTGCTGTCAGCAACCGTCAGGGAGACTCCACGTGAGGCGCGGTCTGACACTCATCGAAACTTTGATCCTGCTGGCGCTCATGTCGCTGCTGATCAGTCTGGTCGCCCCGGCCCTTTCCCAGAGCCGACTCCAGGCCCGCGCCATCAAGTGCCTCTCCAACCTCCGCCAGATCGGCGAACTCCACCACTCAGAGTTCGGCAAGGCCGCATGGGGAACCTCCGCCTACGACATCGGCGGCCTCGACTCCGACCACTCCCGCCCCAATCGCGGCCGCGACTTCCCCGATACCGGCGACGGCCCGATCCACGTCAAAGACCGCTCGCAGAATCGCTACAAGGGACAGTTCGACGAGTTCTACCTGTGGATGGAGGCCTCCGCCCCCGCACAGCCGCTCGGCTGGGACCTCGCCTGCCCCTCCGCCCTCGAGAGCCATCGCAACAGCTACGGAATCGACTTCCGCTCCGTCAACGCCAATTTCGAACGGCGATCCACCTCCCGCGATGTCATCTTCGGCGACAGCGACTACAAGGTCGTCGATGTGCCCCGCAACTATCACGCTCGCCACTTCGGAAAAATCGCCTTCTACTTCGGCGATCACCATCTCACCCTCGCCCGGGCAGGCGACGTCTTCTCCGCCTACGAGATGAACCGCATGTCCCGCCGGCCGCCCCCCGACGGCCTCGGCCGCTGACCGAACCCCCCCACTCCGCTACAGCTTGGAACGGAGAGAATCGTCGCAGACCGCGCCCACGACGGCGCGGTCCGTGCGTTTAATCGCCCATCCGCCGTCGCTCATCGGCCAGCCACGCCCCCTCCAGCGCCGCCACCTCCCCGAAGCACCGCTCAAAAACCCGCAGGTGATCGGCCGGCTCCAGCATCCCCAGTTCCACCCCGCCCGACTCATCCTCCGCTCCCATGACCCGCAGGTACTCGCTCAACCCATCCTTCCGATGCCGCGACAACCACGACACCAGCGCGCACGCCTGGTGATACATCACATCCGCCATCACCCCCGAGCCGGCCGGGACCGACTCGTACTGCACAAACTCCGAGAGCGGCAGCAGAGCCCCCTCAGCCAGCAACGCCTCGAAGCGTTCCCGGCGCGTCGCCCGGTCAAAGTCCGGCCCGAAGGCCGATTCGGGCGCATCGGTCTCAAACGATGTCGCCAGCCCCTCCGTGATCCAGAACGGGTACTCGCGATACCACGTCTGCACGCCGGTATTGAAGAAAAGGGCGTGCGCTGCCTCGTGGATCGTCCGGGCCGTCGATTCCACTTCGGCCAACCCCGCGACCCGGGCCCGCTCCGACGCCAGCCGCCGCTCCATCGCCTCGGCCTGCCGCGCCTCCACGCTCTCGACCCGCGCGGCCCCGCCGATTCCGTGCTCACTGCGGAATCTCGCGATCTCCGCCTCGTACTCATCAAGCCGCGCCGCCGCCTCACGAAACGCCGGGCCGTCCATCGAGTCGTAGAAGACGATGTAGTTGGGCCGCGAGGCGTAGTACCCTGCGATCCAGGTCTCCGCGACATCATCCCGATCCCGGGCAAAGGCGGTGAAGTCGGCATGTTCGCCGAAGAGGATGCAGAGGATCTTCTCCTGCGGCGGGCGAACCGGCAGCGACAGCCGCCGCGCCAACCGCGCCACCTCGTGCCGCGTCCGCTCCAGCAGCGCGATCTGCCGCTGCGTCCACTCCGGGTCGGCATTCGAGAGTACCACGAAATGCGTCGTGCTCCGACGCACAAACTCCGGCCCGAACTCCGCCGCCAGCGCCTCCGCCCGGGCCGGCGCCGCCCGATCTCCCCGGAGGGTGATCGTCGGCCGCTCGCTGGAGCCCCGTTCCGGGACGGACGATAAGGAAGAAGCATCAGGAACCGGCTGGGCCTGGACCGACTTATCGGCCGAGAACGATTGCACCGCCCAGACGCCCCACAACGCCGCAACGCACAGCCACGCCTCGCGGCGGCGACTCCGGACCCTCGACTCAGCGGATACTGGGCTCATATGAACGAAGCACCGATCGGCACTCCGACCTCCCCCCTCCACGCCCCGCCGCGTTCCCGCCGCGCGCGGCGTCGGCCTGTATCGGTCCGAACGGCTCTGGCGGGAGCGCTCCTCCTCCAGCCCGCCCTTCCCGTCCAGCCCGCACTCGATCCCGCCGCCCCGCTGCCGGCCGCCCCGGTCATGTGGCGCGCCCTTGAATCGCTGCCTATGCCCGTCTTCGACGCCGCCGCCGCTGAGGCCGGGGAATACCTGCTCGTCACCGGCGGCTTCGACGCCGACTTCACCACCACCTCCGTCATTCAGCGCCTGCGCGACGGGCGCGGCTGGCTGCCCATCGGCACCCGGCTCCAGCAGCCCCGCGCCCGCCATCGACAGGTCGGCTTCGCCACCGGCGAGTTCCTTGTCGTCGGCGGCGTCGGCGGCAACCTCCCCGCTGAGGGCCGCGCCGGCGACCTGCGGCCGCTGGCCTCGGCCGAGCTCATCGATCCCCCCGTCGCCCTGACCACGCGCATCGACCTCAGCGAACCCCTCGAGGACCTCACGCTCCTTTCGCTTGATGACATGCGCGCCGTGGTCGTCGGCGGGAGCGGCGTCCGTCTCTTCGAAGCTCGTCGGCGCGGGTTCACCGAGTGGGTCGCCCTGCAACGCCCCCGGCGCGGCGCGGCCGTCGTCGCCGTGAACAACTGGATCACCCCGCTGCCGCAGACGACCCTCGCCTCCGCGCCGGCTCCCACACAGACCTCGCTGCACTCCCTCCGCGCCGCCCACTGGCGCAAAACCCTCGCCGGCGCTCTGCCCGAAGTCACCCCCGTCGCGCCGCTGGCGGCAAGACCTGAGCCGACACCGGCCGCCTCCTCCTCACGCTTCCTCGACTCGCTCCGCGCTGCGCCCGACGACCAGCCCGCCCCCGAAACGATCATCGGCCCGGGGCTGCTGGTCATCGGCGGCGACGATGAGGGCACGATCGAGTTCGTCAGTCTCGAACGCGGCATCTCCGTGCTGCTGGAGGTGCGACTGCCGACACCGTTGCGCGAGGCAGGCGCGGCCGCGGCACCCGACGGCAGCGTGCTGCTGCTCGGCGGCTTCTGTCCGCAACGGCAGGCGAGCGTGGATGAGACCTGGCGACTGACTGCGCCCGACCAGCTCACGCCCGGCCCCGCGCTCGCACTGCCCGGCGGCGTGGCTGAGCCGGTGGTGTGGATGCAGCGCGATCGTCTTTACATCATCGGTGGCGAGCAGCGCAGCGCTGCCGGCGTTCGGCCGACCGAGGGCATGCGGATGATCGACGTCGGCAACGACCGTGTCTGGGAACTGCGCGGCGCAAACCCGCAGTGGATCCGCCGCGCCTGGCTGCACCGCAGCGGAGGCCAGCCCGTCGGCATCGCCGGCTACCGCTTCGAGGCGGGCGGGCCGGTTCTGAGCGCTGATCTGGACTGGTTCCGCGGCGC
>CAZPFK010000094.1:4948-10411 GCA_964585855.1 uncultured Vicinamibacteraceae bacterium | reverse complement strand
TTCCCCCTCACCCCGCCTGATTCCCCCGCCCCTCCAGCGCACGCGAAATCCGGTTGCACGCCTCCGCCAGCGCTGTCTGGCCGCGCTCCACCGCCGCCATCGCCGCCGTGCTCTCCCGTGCGACCACCATCAGCTCCGCCAGCGATTCCTTCTGCGACATCAGCCGCTGATGCGCCTCGCTCAGCTCGCGCTCCCGCTGCGAAGAGTGCCGCCGCTCCAGCAGCCACAGCAGCCCGATCAGCCCCGCCATCCCAAACTGCACCACCTGCTCCGTCACCACAGCATCCATCGCGCACCTCCTGCCTTACACCACCGACACGCTCAACGGATCGGCCCCACCCGACTCCCACACCGCTGAAAACCGCTGCTCCCACACGCTCCGCCCGTCACGCTCCAGGCGAAGCCGCTGCCGACCCGCACGCCCCGTCAGCGTCACCGCCCGCCGCTTCCCGTCGCTCCGCCCGGTTGCCGTCTCGAAGCGCAGCACCCCATCCGTGCCCGGAGCCGGGTCAAACGACACCCCCTCAACCATCTCCCGCTCCACCACCGCCTCCACCACCACGTTGCCCGTCTCCTCCCGCACCCACCCCGGCCCGCCTCCCGCAACCTCCACCAGCATCGTCTCCGGCTCGCGCTCCAGCCGCACGCGCACCACCCCCTCAAGGACCAGCCCCGCAAAGGTCACACGCTGCGGATTCAGCCACACGCTCATCGCCCGCCTCCTTCGCTTATCGAGTCAGTTTCAGCACGCCCGGCGTCCGCTCCGCATCGGCAATGCCGTCGCCATCCAGGTCCAGCCGCACCGTCAGCGAGGCGCGCAGCCGGCTGAAGCGCTCCCGGTACAGCAGCGACTTCGTCCACAGCGCATCGCTCTCGGCCGCCATTCCGCTGGCTGCGGCAAAGAGCATCGCCAGCACGCCCAGACTCTCCAGCAGGATCATCGGGCTGACCGTCAACACCGCCGCGACCGGATCAATCGCCTCATCATCCGGGTCAAGCCCAAGCGCCCGCAACAGCTCGGTATGCACGATCGTCCGCTGCGGCGCAAAGGTCGTGATCGAAAACGATAAGCCCGTCCCCGCCGCCGGCGGCAGCAGCGCCCCCTCGCGATCGGCCCGCAGCCGCGACACCTCCAGAACTGTCGCCGAGAGCACATCGGTGACCTCCACCGGAACTTCGGCCACCAGCGCCACCTGTCCCGCCTCCGCGCCGGCAGTGAGAAAATCGCTCCCGGCCGAGGTCAGCGTCGTCCCGGCAAGCACGCCGTCGGCCCCGGTGACGACGCGCTGCCCGGCGAAGGCAAGGTCGCGCCAGAGATTGGGTTCCAGCACCAGCAGATCGCGATCCAGAGAGAATGGCATCATCGGCTCCTTGCAGAGGTCAGACAGAAAGCGCCCGGCCGCCTTTCAACGACCGGGCGCGAAGGGACTCAGGACGTTCCCAGCCCGCGGATGATGCCGTGGGCGTTCTCGTTGCGCATCTCCAGCGTGTACTCGCCGATGAGCTGCCCGACCTCCACGTCGCCGCCGCTCTGCAGCGCCTTGTAGTGGAAGCTCCGGCCCGACAGCGGCATCACCGCCAGGCGCGAACTGTCCAGCAGCAGCAGCGAGTCCGGCGGCATCCACCGGCACAGCACCACCCGGCAGACGCCGAAGTCCGACTCGTACACCGAGACCATGTCGGTGTACGTCTCCTCATCACCCGAGTAGCGCCGGCTCGGCACGATCAGCGAGTTGATCCGCCGCTTCTGGAAGCCGTTGACGACGATCGTGTCCACGCTCCCGGCGCTGTTTTCCCAGATGGCGCGAAGCGCCGCGTTGAGCACCGCCTCATTCAGAAGGTCCAGGCCGGCCCCCTCGCCGTCGGGGATCGGGCCGACGCCCGGCTCGAACTGGTTGCTCTCGATCGCCCCGATGATGCCGCGCATCGTCCGGCGCACCGTGCTGCTGCCCTGCGGATCGCTCGTCGCCGCGACGCCGTTGATCACGCAGTTCTCCAGGTCGCGAAGCATCTCGCGCAGCCGCTGCTGCTTCTGGTAATCGAGTTCATCGTCGATCCCGATCGTCTGCACCGCGCGCTGCGAGCCCGAAACCTCCACGCTCGCCGAGAAGATCTGCGTGTAGTTCTGCTTCCGCACGCGGTTGGTGAACCTCGTCGCCGGCCGGTCCGCCCCTTCCAGCGCTGCGTTGCCGAGAATGCGGATCAGAAGGTCGTCGGCCAGTTCCTCCGCCGTCGTGCCGCCGTAGCCGCGCACCACCGTCAGCTGGTTCAGACCCGTGTTCACCGCCGTGACCAGCATCACCTCCCGGCCAAGGTCCGTGCGGATCTGATCGCCGACGCGGAAGCGATCGGCGTTCTCCACGTTGAAGGTCGTGTCAGTCAGCGGATCGGAGTAGGTCGCATCGTTGATCCGATCCACGTTGGGCAGCAGCGTGTCTTCCAGCCACTCGTGGATCGTGCTCGTCGCCGACTTCTGCGAATCGCCGAGCATGTCCAGCAGCGGCGTCTCGAAGGGGCTCACCAGACTCACGATGTCAGAGACATCCTCGGCAATCTCCGGCAGGGTCGCCCCCGCCCCGTACGTCGCCTTTCCCGTAAACGGCATCTCATCATCCTTTCATCTCAGGGTTTCAGTTGCACACGATTCCCGCCGACTGCGCCCCTCCCGGACGCTTACCCGGGCCTCACGGCCCTCCTGCGAATCCGCAGGTACCGCAGCAGGTCCTCCCGCCGACCCGACTGCCTCGCCGCCGACGCCGCCCGCTCCAGGCCGGCGCCTGCGGTCTCCTCGATCACCTCCGCTCCTAGGGCGCTGCTGCGCCGCCGCGCGGAGGCAAACAGATGCGGCTTCTCCCGCTTCACACGCTCAACGGCCTCGGCGACCGTCGCCGCGCCGTCGGCCAGGCGTTCCTGCGCCAGCAGCAGGGCCGACTCGACATCCAGCGCTCCCGCCTGGCGCAGCGCGCTGTCGATCTCGCTGCGCACCTTGAGCGACTCCACCTCCTGCCGGGCCGCCTCCAGTTGCTCGCGCATCGACTCCACCTCGCCGGCCAGCCGCGCCTGCTCCGCCTCAGCGCTCTGCGCCCGCCGTCGAAAGCGGATCGCCTCGCTGACCGGAACCTGCTTGCCGGCCTCCTCGCTCACGCTCGTCTCCGCCGGTGCCTCGCCGGCCGTCTTCATCTCCACATCGCTCATGGTTGTGCTCCTTAGAGGACTCTGCGTTCCACATCGTCGTACCCCAGTTCCGCGAGAATGCGGTCGCGGGGCACGCCCAGTTGCTGCTTGATCACCGCCTCCTCCAGCCGCTTGCCCTGGTCTTCAGGAATCGGCGGCCCCCACACCAGTTCCACCTGCCGCTCCGCCTCCTCGCTGCGCCACACGCCGGCGCGGTCCAGCGCGGCAAAGGCCAGCGCCACCGCATCGCCGAGGCCGCGCGCCAGCATTCGCCGCTTCCGCTCCACCTTGCTGAGAATGCCCAGCAGCGAAATCCGCAGCGCGTTCTCACTGCTGAGGTTGCCCACCTTCGCCTGAATCTGCCCCGCCGCCAGCGGCGCGACCGCCGAGGTCTTGTCCATCGCGGCGCGAATCTCTGCGATGTGCGCTTCCTCGCTCGGGCTGGACGCATCGCCGCCGAACTCCTCGATGGAGGCGTCGGGGTTCTCGCTCAGCCACATCTGCCCCGGCGAGATCTTCCGCTCGAGGAACCCGTCGATGCCCTTGCCGAGGTACATCTTGAAGGACTGCAGCGTCACCCGGTTGGCGCGATCGCTCAGCCGCGTGTTCAGCTCATCCTGCAGGGGGATCAACGGCTCGACATCGCTCAGCCCCGCGCTGCACCCCGGCTGCGGCGTGTTCTGAATGTGAACGACGGGAACGACGCCCAGCGGGTTGAGCGCTTCGTACACCAGTTCGCCGTCGGCATACACCTGGCGTCGATCCGCCGAGAGAATCTCCGTGATCGTCTCCCGCCGGCGCTTCGAGACCATCTCGCCGCCGCCCCTCCACCACCGCCCCACGCGCTTCAGGACGCCGCCGGGCTCGACGTCGTTGAGGCGGCGTTCGAAGTGCAGGATGCAGGCGTCGAAGGTGCGGCAGTCGTCGGGATTCAGCAGGGCAATGGCGCGCGGCGCCGCGACCGTCTCAAGTTGAATCTTCGAGGCAAGGTCGCAGACCTGCTCGAGTGTCAGGGGGTTAGACGGGGCCCCGTCGGCCATTGCCCTGTTGTGAATCCGCAACGTCTCCGCTGCAGCGAAGAACTCCTCCGTTCGCACGACGATCTCCACCTGCCCGTACACCGAGGCCAGCAGCGCCGTCTCATGCAGCCACTGCGCCCCGCCGGCCGACCGCAGCACGCACTCGGCAATCCGCTCCAGCTGCTCACGCCGCGCCGGCTCCTCCGTCCGGCCCACCAGCGTCAGCTCCCGGCCCACGGTGTAATCGACAAGCGTCTCGATGCGCCAGCCGATGTCGTTCTCGATGACGATCTCCTTCGGCTCGCCGAGTGTGCGGTCGGTGAGGCGGGCCGGGAGCCCCTCTTCCTGCGCCTGTCGCCACTGCAGCGCGGGTCCTGCGGAGGTGCGCACCTCGACGTGCTCGACGGGATTGCGGTAGTAGCGCCACAATCGCTGCAGGCGCGGCAGCGTCTGCTGAGTGTGCTCGTGCAGAAGATGCTCCAGGAGCGCTTCATCAAGCCCGATTCTCGCAAATGCCGCCAGTCGATACGCCACGGGTCTCACCTCCGCTGGGGTCTCGCTCTCTGCGGCGCACAGCACGCCGCCGCCCCTGGCTGAGCGTGCGTCTGTGTGCGCACAAACCCGCGCGCCGGCCGCCTCTACAATGCCCGCCCGCCCCCACGGAGCCGCCCATGAACACCGATCCGTTCGCCGCCGAATTCCTCCGAAGCGCCCTCTCCCGCCTGCGTCAGTTCAAGGGTTGGGCCGACGCCGCGATCGTCCAGGTCAGCGATTCCGACCTGAAAAGGCCGCTTCCGGGCGACACCAACAGCATCGCCGTGATCATCAAGCACATGGCCGGGAACATGCGTTCGCGGTGGACGGAGTTCCTCACGACCGACGGCGAAAAATCATGGCGAAATCGTGATGTCGAATTCACGGACGACTTCACTTCGCGCGCGCACATTCTGGATTGCTGGGAGTCCGGCTGGCAGATCTGCCTGACCGCGATCGAAGCCCTGACCCCGGCCGACCTGGGCCGGACGGTGCGGATTCGCGGCGAGGCGCACAGCGTCATCGACGCCATCCACCGGCAGATGATGCACTACGGCTACCACGTCGGGCAGATCATCCTGATTGCGCGGGTCCACGTCGGCCCGGCGCGGTGGAAGACGATCACGGTTGCGCCGGGCGGCTCGGCGGCGTTCAACGCGTCGATGGGGTACGACCCGGAGACGAGCGGGTGATGGCCATTCTCAGTAGCACAGGCATCTTGCCTGTGCGAATCAGT
>CAZPFK010000094.1:0-4848 GCA_964585855.1 uncultured Vicinamibacteraceae bacterium | reverse complement strand
GACCTTACCGCTCCTCCTTCGGCCGGCCGACGATGTACAACCGCGAGAGGCCCGAGCCGCGCAGTTCGTTCACCAGGTCGATGAAGACCGGCAGACGATCGGTGCTGCCCTCCTGCGCTGCGGCGAGATACACCCGGGCGTTGGGCGTCTCCTCCAGCGCCTGCCGGACCCGCTCCACGACGCCTGCGATCTCTGTCGCCTCGCCATCGACATACACAAGCCCCGCCTCGTCCACCGTGATCGAGATCGCCTCCACGTCCGCCCCGGGCCGCGCCTCTGAAAGCGTCGGCAGCTCCACGGGCAGGAAGTCCGCCCGCACCATCAGCACCATCGCATAGAGAAAAAACGTAATCAACAGAAAGACCACGTCGATCAGAGGCATCAACTCCACCCGGACCTCATGAGCATGTCGGCGGACTCGCACAGCCATAGGGAGGATCGTATCCGCCCTCCCGCCGGAACCGCGACGGCTATCGTCAGGGGCTGTGGAGTTCACCACCGACACCGCCGACGCCGCCTCCGTCATCGACCTGCTGGGCCGCGCCGGGGAGGCGGCGCTCACGCACGACTTCCGGGCCGGCTCCTGCGTCCGCCTGCCGAGGCGCGGGCGGCTGCTGGCCACCGGCGACCTGCACGACAACCTCGAGCACCTCGCGCGCATCATCCGCCTTGCCGGCCTGGAAAAGGGCGAGGACCGCCACGTCATCTTCCACGAACTGATCCACGGCGACCGGCTCATCAACGGGATGGACTTTTCCTACCGCATGCTCTGCCGCGCCGCCGAACTCTCCCTGCGCTTCCCGGGTCAGGTCCACACCCTGCTGGCCAACCACGAACTGGCGCAGATGACCGGCCGCAGCGTCAGCAAGGGAGCCGGCGACAACGTGCAACAGTTTGACGAGGCCCTGGATTACGTCTTCGGCGATGAGGCCGGAGAGGTCGCCGGGGCGATCGCCTCCTTCCTGCGCGCCCTGCCGCTGGCGCTCATCTCCGAGTCGGGGGTGATGTGCTCGCACAGTCTGCCCTCCCCGGCCGCTCTCGACATCTTCGACTTCTCCATCTTCGAGCGCGACCTCACCGAGGCCGACTACGAGCCGATGCGCGGCAGCGCCTACCTGACGGTCTGGGGACGGGGGCACACGGCCGACTTTCTCGACGACCTCGGCCGGCGTCTGGGCGTGCGCCTTTTCTGCATCGGCCATACGCACGTGGAGACGGGGCGCGAGCCGCTGGGGCGCAACGCGATCATCCTCAACTCCGACCATGAGCATGCGGCGGTGCTGCCGATCGACCTGACGGTGGAGCCCGATCGCGATGAACTGCTCTGGCACGTGCTGCCGCTGGCGTCGTTTGCCTGAAGTCAGTCCTGCAGGAGTACGACATCTTCAGGTGCAATACTCACCGCGACCTTCTGCCCCTCCACGATGAGGCGCGGGTTCAGCTCCAGCACCTTTACCGTCACATCGCCTTCCATCTCCAGCAGGTGCTGCGCCATCTCGCCGAGGTAGATCGACTCGCGCACCACCGCCGGGTAGCGGTTGGGCCCTGCGCCATCCTTGAGTTCGATTCGCAACGCTTCGGGCCGCAGCGAGCAGGTGACGTTGCCGCTGCGCGGCGTCGATTCGCTGAAGGCCGTGGAGATGAGACTGCCGGCCCCGAAATCCAGTTCGAGGCGGCCGTTGCTGGCATCCTTGACGACGGCGGCGACGAAGTTGGTCTCGCCGAGGAAGTCGGCGACGAAGCGGCTGGCGGGGCGGTCGTAGGTCTGCCGGGGCGAGCCGACCTGCACGATCTTCCCGTGGCGCAGCACGGCCAGCGAGTCGGCCATCGAGAGCGCTTCCTTCTGATCGTGGGTGACGTAGACGGTGGTGATGCCGGCCCGCTTGCAGATGCGGCGGATCTCCGAGCGCATCTCCAGACGGAGTTTCGCATCGAGGTTGGAGAGCGGCTCATCCAGCAGCAGCACCTGCGGCTCGATGACCAGCGCGCGGGCCAGCGCGACGCGCTGTTGCTGCCCGCCGGAGAGCTCGTTGGGCTTGCGCTTGGCGTACTCGTGCATCTGCACGGCCCGGAGGGCTTCAAGGGCCTTCTCCTCGCGCTGCCGCCGGCCGACCTTGCGGACGCTGAGGCCGAAGGCGACATTGTCCAGGACCGACATGTGCGGCCAGAGGGCGTAGTTCTGGAAGACCATGCCGGTGTTGCGCTTCTCGGGCGGAACGTCGGTCATGTCGCGGTCGTTGAAGCGGATGCGCCCCTCGCTGGGGATGATGAAGCCGGCAATCATGCGCAGCAGCGTCGTCTTCCCGCAGCCCGACGGCCCCAGCAGGAAGAAAAGCTCGCCGTCCTCGATCTTCAGGGAGATTCCGTCAACGGCGGTCGTCGAGCCGTACCGCTTCGTGATGCCTTCGAGTAGAATGGTCGTCATGCGTTCCCAATCCTAGCCCCGACGACCGGCCCTTCAGCCCGCTTCCGCCCCCCATGCGCGACCTTGACACAATCCGAGCAGAAATCCAGCGCCTCCGGGCCCGCTCCGCCGCGCCGACCCCCTCGGCCCCGCCGGCCTCCCCCGCGCTGCCCTCGCTCAAGGCCCGGCTGGGCCTCCTGCAGACGCATCGCGGCCTGCGCCACCGCCCGCCGGCCGCCCTTCCGGACCTGCTCAAGCCGATCTTTGCCGAGCAGGTGCAGAAGCCGCGCAAGCGCCTCGGGAAACTCACCGACCTCTGGGCCGCGCACGCACCGGCCGACCTGCTGGCCCACACGGCGCTGATCTCATTTCATCGCGGCACGCTGACCGTCGCCGTCGACAACTCATCGCGCCTCTACCACCTGCAACGGATGCTCGCCTCGGGGCTGGAGCAGCAACTGCGCGCTGCCTTCACCTCCGGAGCGCTGCGCCGCGTCAAGCTCATCATCGACGCCGACCGCTTCACCCTACCGGCCCGCAACGGCGGCTGAATAGGCCGATGCGATCTCGCCCGCCAGCCGCGCATTGGCCTCCAGCAGCGTGAGATTCGCCTCCACGGAGCGCCCCTGTGTTGCCTCGGCAATCGCCGCAAGCACAAAGGGGGTCACCTCCGGTCCGCGCACTCCCGCCGCCCGCGCCGCGCCGACGGCCTCGGCAATCCGCGATTCGAGCGCAGCATGTTCCAGCGCAAAGGGCTCGGGAATCGGGTTGCCCACCACCACGCCGCCCCCCGGCCCGCCCACGCTCCACTGCGCCCGCAGCACCGCAGCGACCTCGTCTGCCGACTCAGCCCGCGCGGCAACCGGCACCCCCGAAACACCGCGTGAGTAGAACTGCGGCATGAGGCCGGTGCGGTAGCCCAGCGTCACAACCCCGAGCGACTCCAGCGCCTCGACCGTCGCGGCCACATCCAGCAGCGACTTCGGCCCGCTGCACACCACGCAGCACGCCGTGCGCGAGAGCATCAACAGGTCAGCCGAGACATCCGGCCGCTCCGCCCAGCCCCGATGCACCCCGCCGATGCCGCCGGTGGCAAAGACACGAATGCCCGCATGAGCGCACACATGCAGCGTGCCCGCAACGGTCAGCCCACCGAAGGGCACGCGCTTCGCGGCCGCCCAGCCGAGGTCGCGGCTGGAGAGCTTCACCGCATCATCCGACGCGCCCATCGACGCAATCTCGTCGCTCGAGAGGCCAGCAATCGCGCGCCCCTCCACGACGCCGCAGACGCACGGCACGCAGCTGGCGGCCTCAACGGCGCCAATCATCCGCGCCATCGCCTCGACGTTGGTCGGCCGCGCCAGACCGTGGGTCAGCACGGCCGTCTCCAGCGCCACGACGCCGCGGCCGGCCAGGAGCGCGGAGGCAATTTCGCGGCGAACCTCGATCACGGCTGCGCCCTCACGTCGCCACCAGGTTGATCAGGCGGTCGGGCACGAAGATCACCTTGCGGATCGTCTTGCCCTCCAGGTGCCGCTGCACCGCCTCGACGCCCAGCGCCGCCCTCTTCACCGCCGCCTCGTCAGCCCCGGCCGCAACCTCCACCTTGCCGCGCACCTTGCCCGAGACCTGCACGATCACTTCAACTGTGTCGCGCACCAGCAGCGACGCATCGGCCTCCGGGAAAGGCGCGTACATGACGCTCGGCGAGTGGCCCAGCCGCTCCCACAGTTCCTCGCAGATGTGCGGCGCAAAGGGCGCCAGCAGCTGCACGAAGGGCTCGGCGACTTCGCGCGGCACACGCTCCATGCCGACCAGTTCGTTGTTGAGCTCGATCATCGCCGCAATCGCCGTGTTGAAGCTCAGCGTCTCCATGTCGCTGCGCACCTTGGCGATCGTCCGGTGCAGGAATCGGCGCAGGTCCTCGCCGGCCGGCTCATCGCTGACCCGCAACGCCCCTGAGTCGGGATCGACGTAGTTCCGCCAGAAGCGCTGCAGGAAGCGGTGGCTACCGACCGCATCGCGCGTGCTCCACGGCTTGCTCTGATCCAGCGGCCCCATGTACATCTCGTACAGCCGCAACGTATCGCAGCCGTACTGCGCGCACATCTCATCAGGTGTGACCGCATTGCGGAGACTTTTGCCCATCTTCCCGTAAGAGCGCGTCACCTCGCGGCCCTCAAAGTAGTACCGCCCCTCGCGCTCCTCCACCTTCTCGGCATCGACGTAGACGCCCCGCTCATCGGTGTACGCCCAGGCCTGGATGTACCCCTGGTTGAAGAGCTTGCCGAAGGGCTCGGGCGTGGAGACATGGCCCAGATCGAAGAGCACCTTGTGCCAGAAGCGCGCATAGAGCAGGTGCAGCACGGCGTGCTCCGCACCACCGACATACAGGTCCACCCCGCCCCAGTGGTGAACAGTGGGGTTGAAGGCAGTGGCACCAG
>CAZPFK010000093.1:0-10445 GCA_964585855.1 uncultured Vicinamibacteraceae bacterium | reverse complement strand
CTACTTGTCGTCGTCATCGCCGCCGAAGAGGTCGCCGATGCCCTTGCCGACATCCTCAAGTTTCTTGCCGGCTTCCTCGGAGATGCCCTTAGCGGCGTCGCCGGCGCCTTCAAGGTGCTTTGCGGCCTCACCGGCGATGCCTTCGAAGTTCTTGAGCGCTTCGCCGCCGATCTGACCGGCGAATCCGGCAACGTCGCCGAGGTTTCCGAGTGAGTTGCCGAGGTCGCCGATGAGGTCAGCGGGGATGACGCCTCCGCCGGCCTGGACGACGGCGCCGAAGATGGCGGCCATGATGGCCTTGGTGAGGTCGGCGATGCGCATCGGTTTGGTGTCGGTGCTGGCCATTCGCTGCATGCGGATTTCGGGGATCCTGATGGTGGCGCGGGTGGCGTCGCCACCGACGGGGAGGAGGGCGGTCTTGACGGAGAGGTCGCGGATGATGATCTCCTCGACAATGTATCCCTTGCCGGGCTCGGGCTGGGCGGCTGGGTCTTTGGAGCTGAGTTTCTCGAGGTTGGCGAGGATGACGCCGTAGTTGGAGTTTCCGTCTTTCTTCTGAAGGTTCAGCGAGAGGCCGGTGAGCTCGATCTTCTGCACTTCAACGGTGTCGGTGAAGATGGAGCCGAGGGTGACGGCGACTCCGCCGTCGGCCATTTCCATGAAGGAGGGGTCATCGAATCCTTCGGGGTTGGCAATGGCGAGGGTCTGCATGTCGAAGGTGCCGCTGGTGAGGCCGACATCGGCAGAGGCGAGAGTCGTCTCCACGCCGAGGGCGTAGGTGGCGCCTTGCTCGACAGCGACTTTCGCGGCCGAATCGATGTAGAACACGAGGCCCCCGACGGCGGCGACGGCGACGACGATCAGGATCACGATGAGGATGAGGAGTTTCTTCAGCATGGACCTTTCCTTACAGGCACGCGGGTGCGGCCCGGAACGGAGGAGAGCGGTGTCATAATTCTAACGGGCAGCCCGGAGAAGGTTTCAGGAGGGGGCGGTGAGGCGGCCGTGGGCGTGATCGAGGAGGAGGTCGGGAAGTCTGCGGACACGTCCCTGCCGATCGAGGCAGGCGAGGGTGGTCTTGCCGACGGCGAGGAGGAGGGGGCCGCGATAGAGGGCGTACTGGTGGAGGATTTTGACGTGTGAGATGTCGACGAGGTCGGTGCGGAGGGTGAGGAGGTCGTCGTAGCGGGCGGCGAGTTTGTAGGTAATGGAGAGACTGGTGACGGCGAGGAAGACGCCCTGGGTTTCGAGGTCGCGATAGGCCACGCCGTCGGCGCGAAGCAGCTCGGTGCGGCCTCGTTCGAACCACTCGGCGTAGGCGGAGTGATGGGCGAGGCTCATGGGATCGCACTCGCGGTAACGGACACGGATCTCGTGTTCGTGACGGCGCAGGGGCGGGCGGTCGGGCGCGTTGGCGGGGGACATGGCCGTCGCCCTCAGACTCGGACCGTCGAGAGCAGGTTCCGGAGGGGGGCGATGACCTCGGCGGGCTTCTCCATCGGCGGGAGGTGGCCGGCGTCCTCGACGATGACGAGTCGCGAGCCGGTGATTGCGGCGGCCATCTTTTCGTGGACGTCGACGGGCGTGATCTTGTCGTCGCGGCCGACGAGGATGAGCGTCGGGAGGCGGATCTCGGTGAGGCGTTCGGTGAAGTCGGCGCGGACGGCCATGGCGCGCAGCGCGAAGGCGACGGCCTCGGGGGAGTTGCCGGCCATCTGGGCGCGGACGGCGGTGCGCAGCTTCTCGGGGGCCGACGGTGCGAGGACTTTCGCGGTCATGTCGTCGGCGAGGAAGGCGACGCCTTCGGCAAGGACCCGGTCGGCGGTTTTTGCTCGTCCGGCGGCGGCGTCGGGGGAATCGGCGCCGGGGCGGGTGTCGATGAGGCCGAGGGAGGCGACGCGGTCGGCGTGCCGGTTCCAGAACTCGAAGGCGACGTAGCCACCCATGGAGAGGCCGACGACGCAGAGCGGCTCGATGACGCCGAGGCCTTCGAGCATGGCGTGGAGGTCATCGGCGTACTGGGCGATGGAGGGGTCGGCCGAGCCGAGGGTTGATTGACCGAAACCGCGGAGGTCGGGGACGACGCAGAAGTGGGAATCCTGCAGGGCGGAGGCGACTGGGAGCCACATCTCGCCGGTGAGGGGGAAGCCGTGGATGAAGAGGATGGGGGGGTTGGCGGGGTTTCCGAAGGTTCGGCAGTGGAGGGTGCAGTCGGCGATGGGGACGTTTGGCGTCTTCATGGCATCGGTTTCCGTGAACGTTGACAGGTGAAGGGCCGCGACGGGCCTTGCGGCGGAGCGGCAGGATCGGGTATGATACGGTCGGACCCGCAGGGATTGCGGGCAGGCCGCGGCGAAAAGGCGAGGACGCCGATGAATGCTCCACGGACGGCAATTGACAGCGGTTGGCTCTACATGCTGTCGGGGATGATTCTCGTGGCGGCGGTGATTTTGATTGCGCCGGCGGATGATCTGGCGCGGATGCGGTATCAGCACGAACTGGTCAGGGCCGAGGAGGAGTCAGCGCAGGCGCGGCTGGCGTCGTATGCGCGGCTGCTGGCAGCGGTGGAGGAGCGGGACCCGGACGTGATGCGGCGGTTGTTTGCAACCCAGTTGCGGGTGGTGCCCTCCGGGACCATTCCGGTGTTGCTCCCCGGTGAGAGTCCGGCGGAGATGCTGGATGCCTCGATTGATTCATGGGTGGAGGCGACGACGCCTCCGAAGCGCCACGTGCCGCCGCCGGTCTTTCGCGATTCCTGGCTGCGAAGAATGAGTGCGGGCAACGGCCGGCTGTGGCTTGCGGGGTTCGGGCTGCTGCTGGTCTTTGTCGGCCTGCTTCCGGCTGCGGAGGCGGAGGAACGACCGGCTACGACCTGAGGCGCAGTACGGGAGCGGGCTCGAAGCGGCCGCCGAGAACCGGCTGGGAGTCGCACTTGAGCCAGTCTTCCAGCACGGCGGCATAGACGGAGCGGAAGTCGGTGGTGTAGCGCAGGTCGCCCTCGGCGAGGTCGGAGAGTGAGGGGTGACGGTTGAGGACGCCGGGCTTGACCATTGAGCCCATGAGGAACATGGGGGCTGCGGTTCCGTGGTCGGTGCCGCGCGAGCCGTTTTCGCCGACGCGGCGGCCGAATTCTGAGAAGGTCATGGTGAGGACTCGCCCATCGTTGCCCTGGGCCTTGAGGTCCTGCTGGAAGGCGCGGAGCGAGGAGCCGAGGGACTCCATGAGGTTGGCGTGTGCGCCGGCCTGCTGGGAGTGGGTGTCGAAGCCGCCGAGTGTGGTGTAGTAGACGCGGGTGGAGAGGCCGGCGCGGATCATGGCGGCGACCATCTGGAGCTGCTGGGCGAGGGGATTGCGGGGGTAGGCGACGAGGGGGCGCTGGCGGACGGCATCGCGGATGCGTTCGGAGGAAACCTGCGCATCGAGGGAGGTGCGGGTGAGGAAGGCCAGTTGCGAGTCGTCGGTGCCGCCGACGGATTCATCGCTGCGGTTGAGGCGTTCGTAGGGCTCCTTCATTGACGCTTCGAGGTCCTCGCCGATCCACCGGAAGAGTTCGGGGGTCTGGAAGTTGACGGGCTGCGTGCGGTCGCCGATGAGGGCGCGCGGGGCTTCGGAGCCGAGACTGACAGCCTGGTCGGGGGTGGGCGTGCCGTTGCACTGGTTGTCGAAGTAGCGGCCGATCCATCCCGAGGCGTTGGGGTTGCGTGGGTCGGCGGAGTGCCAGATGTCCATGGAGGTGAAGTGGGAGCGGTTGGGATTGGGATAGCCGACGCCCTGCACGACGGCGAGCAGGCCCTCATCGTGGAGTTCCATGAGGCCGGAGAGGTTGGGGTGGAGGCCCAGGCCGTCGGCGCCTCCGAGTTTGAGGGCCTGGTTTTCGCGGATGGCGAGCGTGGGGCGGGCGCGGTAGTACTCGGGCATGCCGTAGGGGACGACGGTGTTGAGGCCGTCGTTGCCGCCGCCGAGCTGAACGACGACGAGGACGCGATCTTCCGGAACGCCTGCGATGGAGGAGAGCAGGAGGGCGTCGAGGGGCGCGGTGAGCCCGAGGGCGGAGCGATTGAGGAAGGCGGGGACGGTCGTGGCGGCGGAGACCATCATGAGACCGCGTGAGAGGAAGGCACGGCGGGTGAAGGCAGCTTCGTTCATGGCGTCGTTTCCGGGAAAGGAGTTCGAGTCGGGCGGTCAGGCAAGCTGGTACTCGGGCATGGCGGTGATGAGACTCAGCAGGCCGACAACGAGGTCGTTGCTGACTCGGCCGCTGTGCTGTTGTGCGAAGGCCATCAGGGTGTCGCGTCGAGGCGTGGAGGGCTCGGGGCCGAAGTGCATCTTGAGAAGGTATTCGATGGTGGGTTCGAGTTCGAGGGGACCGGCTTCGGCGAGGTGGGCCAGGAGGCGCAGGGCGTCGAAGCCGTACTCGCCCGAAGCGGCGGAGTAACCGGCGGGCATTCGTCCGGTGAGGAGGTGGACGAGGATGTTCTGGCGGGTGAAGAGGGTGGAGGTGTTGATCCAGGCGCGGCCGCCCTCCCATCCCTTGACCGAGGGGGGGAAGAAGAGACTCTGGCCCATGAGGTCCAGGGCGTCGAGGAGAATGTTGAGATCGCGGACGGGGGGCTGGTACATGCGGACGGCCTGGACGACCAGTTGCGTCGGGGACTTGATGCGGGCGTTGCGATTGGCGGCGTCGTAGAAGTGGCGGCTGCGGAAGAGGGCTTCGAGGGGTGCGGCGACGTTGTACTTTTCAGCGCGCAAGAGGCGGGCCATGTCGTTGACGACGGCGACGGCTTCGCGGGTGAACCCGCCGGGCACGTCGTTGACGAAGTACCGGTAGAGCTTGCTGCAGAGGAAGACGGAGCACTGTGTTCGGCCGAGAATCATCTTCACGAAGTCGTCGCCGTTAAATCGGCCGGATTTGCCGAAGATGCGTTTCTGGCCGTCGTCGTGCTGCTGTTCGTTGAAGATGAAGTCGTTGTAGTAGAAGGAGTAGCCGGTGAGGGCGCGTGCGCCTTCCTTGATGTCGCTTTCGGTGTATCCCTCTCCTTCGCCGAGGGTGAAGAGTTCCATGAGCTCACGGGCGAGGTTTTCGTTGGGGGCGTCGCGGGTGGATTCGTTGTTGTCGAGGTAGGCGAGCATCGCCGGGTCGCGGATGATGTTGAAGCAGAGGTCGGCGAAGTTTCCGTTGGCGTACCTGCGGAACATCTGGTTCTGGCAGAAGAGGTGCCAGGAGTTCTCGATGGTGCGGTAACTGGTGGCAAAATGCCCGTGGTAGAAGAGCGTCATCTTCTCTTCAAACGGGCGGGGTGTTTCGATCATCCTCTGCAGCCACCAGCGCTGCACGTTACGGATCTGGCGGCGGTCGGCGGCCTGCTGCTCCTGCTCGAAGCGGCGGAAGGCGGCGACGGTCTCCTCGTCCTGCGCCGCCAGGGCGCGTCGGTAGCGAATACGCTCTTCGGGTGAGAGGGGAACGCGGATGTCGGCTCGGAAGGCGTCTTCCCGAACGGGCTGCGCCGGGGCATCCTCATAGTGGACGAGATGCGCGACGGACTTCTCCGGACCCCAGTCGGCCAGGAGGCGAACCTGATCGGGCGTGCCGCCGAAGCCGGCACGCTGCAACAGGTGCTGGGCTTCGTAATAGCCGAACTCTTCAGGCGGCAGGGGCGCCAGTGCCGGGCCGGCGGCCGAAGAAGAGGAGAGGGCGGTGCTCATCGTCGGACTCCTTGCGTACTGACCCCGTGCGCGGCGGAATCACCGGGTCAACGCCGGGGTTGACGCGGTATTGCCGGAGGCGCGGGGCCGGACGCCGACTTGAGTATACAGAATCGGCACAATCAGCAGAAGCCCGAAAGTTGCGATTTCACGGGGAAGATGCCCCGGCGGCGGCGAGGATGCCCAGCTGGCTGACGGCGTCGGTGATCTCGCCGCGGCGGACCATGGCGACGGCCTCGGCCAGGGCGACCCAGCGAACGACCAGGCGCTCATCGTCGTCGGGGGCGGCCGGGCCCTGCGTCAGGCCGGTGGCGCGGTAGATCATGGCCACTTCGGCGGTCACGCAATTGGAGAGGTGGGAGCGGAGCAGAAGCTCCCAGGAATCGGCGCTCAACCCGGTTTCCTCGCGCAGTTCGCGCTGAGCGGCGGCGAGGGGGTCCTCATCGGCCGGGGCGCCGCCTTCGGGAATCTCCCAGGACCAGGCGGCCAGCGGATAGCGCCACTGGCCGACGAGGGGAACCATGCCGTCCTCGCGCAGGGCGATGATGCCGGTGGCGATGTTGGTCATTTCGACGACGCCGTAGATGCCGGGCGAGCCGTCGGGTCGGGTGACGCGGTCTTCCCGGACGCGAATCCAGGGGTTGGCGTAGACCTCGCGCGAGGCGTGGGTGGTCCAGGGATTGAGGGATTGGTCGATGTGGGGGCCTTGCCCGGAGTGCATGCGCGCCTCGCTTCCGCTTTCGCTATTATCCCCTCACGCCCCGACGATGCCCCCATCAGAATCCCCACGTCCGGAACTCCGCACGGCAGCCGTCATCGGCCTCGGGTATGTCGGTCTGCCGCTCTGCCGTGCGCTGTGGCAGGCAGGGTATCGCGTGCTCGGGATCGATTCAGACCCCGCAAAGATCGAGATGCTGCTTCGGGGAGAGTCGTATCTCACCCATCTGGGACCCGACTTCGCACGGGAGATGACCGGGGCCTCACCGCGCGGCGGAACGTTCTCGCCGAGAGCCGACGCCGCCGCAGCGATGCCGGAGGCGGATGCCGTGCTGATCTGCGTGCCGACGCCGCTTGATGAGAACCATGAGCCCGACCTGCGGAGCGTTGAGCGCGCTGCCCGGCAGATCGCCGAGGCGCTGCGAACGCGGGGCCGTCCGATGCTGGTGGTGCTGGAGAGCACGACATGGCCGGGCACGACGCGGGAGGTAGTCGCGCCGATTCTGGATGAGGCGAAGGTGCCCTATCACCTGGCCTTCAGCCCTGAGCGGGTGAATCCCGGAGAGACCGACCGGACCATCGAGTCGATTCCCAAACTCGTCGGCGGTGTCGATGCGGAATCTACGGCGATCGCGGCCGCGCTGTACCGGCGTGCCTTTGCGGAGGTCGTGGAGGTTGAGAGTGCGGAGATCGCGGAGGCGGCGAAACTGCTGGAGAACGTCTATCGCGCTGTCAACATCGCGCTGGTCAACGAACTGAAGGTCGTGCTGGATCGGCTCGGCATTGATATCTGGCCGGTCATCGAGGCGGCGAAGACGAAGCCGTACGGATTTCAGGCGTTCTACCCGGGGCCGGGGCTGGGCGGCCACTGCATACCGATTGATCCGTTCTATCTCTCGTGGAAGGCGCGGCAGGCGGGGACGGATGCCTCGTTTATCGAGCTGGCCGGGCGGGTGAACCGTTCGATGCCGCAGTACGTCGTCTCGCGGACGCTCTCGGCGCTGGGGAACGTGACGGGACGGCGGATTCTGATTCTGGGGCTGGCGTACAAGGCGAACGTGGATGATGTGCGCGAGTCGCCCTCGTTTGAATTGATCCGGCTGTTTCGCGAGGCGGAGTGCATCGTCGAGTATTCCGATCCGCACGTGCCCCGGACGCATCCGATGCGGCACTACGGCGACCTCGGCATGAGCAGCGTGCCGCTCTCGGCGGAGTCGCTGGCGTCGTACGACGCGGTCGTGGTGGCAACAGACCACGCGGCCTTTGACTGGGCGCTGATTGCGAAACATGCCCGGCTGATCGTGGACACGCGCAACGCGCTGCGCCACTTCCCCTCCGCCAACGTGCTCAAGGCCTGAAACGACGACGCATGGACCTGTCAGTGCTACTGATCTCCGCCCTGATCATCGCCTCCGGGGCGGCGCTGCAGAGCGTTGCGGGCTTCGGCTTCGGGATGTTCGCCATCCCGCTGCTGATGCTGCAGGGGCGGGCGTCCTTCGAGGCCGTGGCGATCATCCTGGTCTGCGGTGCTGTGCAGACGGTTGTGGCACTCTGGGCGCATCGGCGGGAGGTGCTGTGGAAGGAGGCGGCGTGGATGACGCTCGTCGCCTCCATCTTCGTGCCCGTCGGAGTGTGGACCCTCGGACGGTTGAGCGAGTGGGAGCCGGCGCACGTGCGGCAGGTCTTCGGCGTCGTGATTCTGCTGGGCGTGCTGGTGCAGTGGTGGCTTCGGCCGGCGCTTCGGGCGCAGTTTCCGTTGTGGGTGGGGCTGTTGGCGCTCTCGATCGGCGGGTTTCTCTCGGGTTTGTGCGGCATGGGCGGGCCGCCGATTGTGCTGTGGGTGATGGCGCATGACTGGAGCAACATCCGCTCGCGCAGCACGCTGTGGGCGTTGTGGACGGGGCTGACGCCGGTGCAGTTGGGGTTCCTGTACCTGGAGTTCGGCGCACCGACGCTGGAGGCGATCGGAACGGGGCTTGCCCTCTCTCCGCTGGGGTTTGCGGGAATCCTGCCGGGTCTGCTGCTGGGCACGCGAATCTCGATCGAACGCCTGCGCGTGCTGAGTTACCTGATCCTGCTGCTCATTGCCGTCTATGCGATCGTGCAGCCCTATCTGCCAACGTTCTGATCGGCCGACGTCAGGAGTATCCGAAGCGGGTCAGGATCGGCTCAAAGCGTTGGCGGGCCGCCTCGGCCTCATCGGGCGGAAGGGATTTCTCAGCCGTGCCGGCTTCGCCCCTGTTCATGAAGCGGAGGCCCGCCTGGTGGCCGGCGGTGAGTTCGGGGTGGTAGAAGAAACCGGGGGTGCGGTCGGCGATTTCTCGCTCCTCGATGGCCTTCATGGAGGCAAAGGAGGAGCGCTCCACGGCCATCTTCAGTCGCACGTCGTCGGCGGGGATGGCGAGCGCCTCGCAGATGCGGCGTGCTGCAGCCGGCGCATCGGCCTTGAGGTCCTCGTAGCGAACGATGAGGTGCTTGAGGGTCTCATCGGGGCGGGTCCAGCCCTCGACATGTTCCAGCAGTGAGCCGAAGCCGCGCTCGATCCACTCCGGATCGCCGCCGTGGCTGATGAAGGTCTCGACGTAGCGGCGGCGGAAGGCCTCGCGCCGGGCGTCATCACCGAGCACATCGGGGGGCGCAGCGAGCAATCGGTAGTTGAGGTTGGAAAGCAACACATCCAGCGGGTGGCGGACGATGTAAACAAATCCCGCGGTCCGGGAGGCCAGGTCGGCGATCTCGCCTTCACGGCTGCGGGCGTGGTGACTCTTGGCGTAGACGACCGGCCGCGTCCGCAGGAGTCGGCGGATGGCGTCGGCGTGGCCATGGAGATCGGGGATCAGATTCTCAAGGTTGCGGGTGCTGTTCTGCGGGCCGAAGAGGACGTTGGCGAGCATGAAGCGCACCCACGTGTTGCCCGACTTGGGGTAGGAGGCGATCCAGATGATGCGTCCGCGCGCGGCCATGTCGGGGCCCGCTCAGGGGCTCGCCTCGACGACGCCGGGGATCTTCGGCACCTTGTCGCCGTCGAGATCGCGGCGGTGGACGACGGGGAGTCTTCGGAGGCCCCACATGTTGCGCGTCTGGAATCGCATGATGGATTTCAGGTGCGTCTTGAGACGCGGGTGGAAGACGCCGCGCTCCTCGCGCTCGTAGAAGTGGGTGACCTTCGCCTCGGGCTGGTACCAGTTCTCGTAGCCGGCGTTCTTCATGCGGAAGCAGAGGTCGTAATCCTCGTACTGGTAGAAGTAGCCCTCGTCGAATCCGCCGACTTCTCGGGTCAGCCGGGTGCGGATGAGCATGCCCGCGCCGTAGCAGCAGTCAAACTCCATCAGGCGGTCATGGGGGACGTGACGCATGTCTGCGTGCGCGGGGATGCCGGTCCACTCGAAGTATTTGCGGTATTTCGTTCCCTCGATGAGGACATACCGGAACTTCGGAAAGGGCCGGCAACTCAGCTGGAGCGTGCCGTCGCGGTATTCGAGTCGAGGGTGGATGATGGCGGACTTCGGCAGGCGCTCTGCGGTTTCGACGAGCGTGTCCACGCAGCCGGGCTGCACGAGCGTGTCCGAGTCGAGGATCATCACGTACTTGGCACGACTGTTCCAGAAAAGGCGGTTGCGGCCGCCGGCGACGCCGAGGTTGTCGCCGTTTTCGAGGATGCGGACGTAGGGGTACTTCTCGCGGACCATCTCGCGGGTGCCGTCGGTTGAGCCGTTGTCGGAGAGGAGCCATTCGCAGCGGAAGCGGGGGGGCGCTGCTTCGATGGAGGCCAGGAGGTCGTCGATGAGCTGCCGGTCGCGATAGCAGAGCAGGCCGAAGGAGACGTCGAAGTCGTAGGTCGTGCCGTCCGGGTCCGGGGCGGTGCGGGCGGAGAAGGCCTCGTGGTCGAAGGCCGGGGCGGTCATCGGGGTGTCCTGAACGTCAGTCGCCATAGGGGAATCCATCGGAGAGGGGCCGATTGGTGTTATCGGCTCCGTCGTGGGCGGGGATGAACGGAGAGTGTAGGCGTTGGTCTCTGTCGGCGA
>CAZPFK010000092.1:0-10932 GCA_964585855.1 uncultured Vicinamibacteraceae bacterium | reverse complement strand
GCAATCGGGGTGACAGGATTTGAACCTGCGACCTTCTCGTCCCGAACGAGACGCGCTACCAAACTGCGCTACACCCCGTCCATTCCTCCGCCCCCGCAATCCGGGCAAACATAGCCGAACCGCACCCCCGGGTCGAGCCGCACTTCCCTACAATCGCCCATGACACCCCCAATCCTCGCAAATCGACCCCACAGCCCCCTCGTCTCCGCCTCCATCCTCGCCGCCGATTTCGCCAACCTCCAGCGCGACTGCGAGGCCGCCCTGCAGGCCGGAGCCGACATGCTCCACCTTGACGTCATGGATGGCCACTTCGTCCCCAACCTCACCATGGGTCCCGACCTCTGCGCCGCCCTCCGCCGTGCCTTTCCATCGGCTTTTCTCGATGTCCACCTGATGGTCACCCACCCGCAGAACTGCGTCGCCCCCTTCCGCGACGCCGGCGCCGACCATCTCACCTGGCACGTCGAGGCCAAATCTCTGGGCAACTTCTGCCCGCTTGAGCTAGCCGCCTCCGTCCGCGACAAGGGCATGACCGCAGGCCTCGCCATCAACCCCCCGACCGACGTCTCCGCCCTCGACCCCTACCTCGAGGTCTACGACATGATCCTCGTCATGAGCGTCAACCCCGGATACGCCGGCCAGTCCTTCATCGAAAGCGTCCTCGACAAGACCCGCGCCCTCGCCCCCCGTCTCCGCGACGACCAGCGCCTCGAAATGGACGGCGGCATCGACCCCGTAAACGCCGCACGCTGCATCGAGGCCGGCTGCGACATCCTCGCCGCCGCCTCCAGCATCTTCAAGCGCCCCGATTACCGCGCAGCGATCGCCGCCCTGCGGAATGCCGGTTCGCCCGCCCCTCGCTGAGTTCGCATCACTTCAGTTCGACCGACCAGTACGCCTCATCGAGGAACGCCTGCCAGCAGGCATAGCGGTCCTGCCCCAGCCGCACCGTGATCAGCGGGTTCCGCTTCGGCTGCGTCGGCTTGCGGACCAGGTGCAGGTTCGCTTCCTCAGGAGTCCTCCCGCCCTTCTTGGCGTTGCACCGCGTGCAGGCGCAGACGAGGTTCGTCCACGAATCTTCGCCGCCCCGGCTGCGCGGCAGCACATGGTCAAGCGACAACTCGCTCGTTGGAAACGATCGCCCGCAATACTGGCACTGATTGTGGTCCCGCGCGAAGATGTTCCGCCGATTCAGCTTGACGCTCTGCCTCGGCAGCCGGTCGTACCCCAGCAACCGGATGATCTTCGGCACCGCGATCTCAAAATGAACCGTCCGCACCCAGTCGTGCTTCTCCGGCTCGAACTGCCGCTGTAGCGAGGCGATCTCCGACCACGACTGGAAGTCATAGTTCAGATACCGCCCCTCCTCGACGCTGATCACCTCCGCCAGATCCTTCACCAGCAGACAAAAGGCCCGGCGCGCAGGGATCACCCGTACCGCCATGTACAGGCGGTTGAGCACGAGCACTTTCGAATCCAGTGACGCGGCAAAGGCGTTCATCGGAAGCATCCCCGGTCCGTACGGCCCCTCAAACGCGATGGATCGTACCGCGCAACGCCCTCTAGAGCAATGGAAATCTCCATCACCCCTTCGTCCGAAAACTGCTAAGACTCCGTTGCCTCCGCCCCCTCACGCCCCCGGCTCGCGGCCCCGACCCCCGCCTCGACGCTCCCGGAAGAAGGAACGAAGCAACTCCGCGCTCTCCTCGGCCAGCACCCCATGTACCACCTTCACGTCATGGTTCAGCCGCTGGTCGTTGCACAGGGAGTACAGCGTCGTCACCGCCCCCGCCTTCGGATCCGTCGCCCCGAAGACCAACCGTCCCAGCCGCGCATTCACCAGCGCCCCGGCACACATCGGGCACGGCTCCAGCGTCACCGCCATCGAACACTCAGACAGCCGCCACGACCCCATCTGCCTCGCCGCGATCCGAAGCGCCACGATCTCCGCATGAGCCGTCGGGTCCCGGTCCGACTCGCGCAGATTGTGCGCTTCGGCGATCACCTCCCCGTCGTGGTAGATCACCGCCCCGACCGGTACCTCGCCCTGTTCTGCCGCAATCGCTGCAATCCGCAGCGCCCGCTGCATCATCTCAACGTCAAAGGGCCCGACTTCGCCGGGAGTCGCCTGCGTCTGGATGGATCGGGCTGACGGGCTGGCCATATTCGTTCAGTTCGCCCCATCGGGGCCGGTTCGTACGCTCCCCGTCGATCCGTTTCGACGGGCACAGGGCACTCTCACTGTCGGATACCCGAACTCTAGTCTTCCCGCTGCCCGGTGATTCCTCCGCCCGCTTCTCGCGTCTATCCGGAATATGCGGTTATAGGCCCTCAAGGGACTCATGATTCAGCATCAAGGTCCACTTCAAGTTCCGGCCGGGCCGGGATGAATCGCAGCAGCACGATGCTCAACTCATAGAGCAAATACAGCGGGACCGCCATCAGCATCTGCGAGAGCGGGTCAGGAGGCGTCAGCACCGCCGCCACCACCACCGACACCAGAATCGCATACTTTCGAACCCGTGTGAGGGCGTCGATGGTCACCAGCCCCGCCATCCCCAGGAGCACAATCACCAGCGGCAACTGGAACGTGATGGCGAACGCAAGCATGAACACGAACACGAAGTTCAGGTACGTCGACAACTGGAAGTTCTGCGAAATCACCGTCCCAGGGCTCACTTCCCAGTACACCACCTCCCCGTCAGGCCGTTTGAACGCCACCATGTTCAGCGTCGTGTTGTAGTAGTACGTCCCGGCCGGAAACTCCGTCGGTTCATACGACAGCGACACCATCTCCGGCAGCGGCGAGTGCTCCACACGCTCCTCAGCAGGGATCGTCTCCTCATGACGGATCGGCCGTTCCAGGCTCAGCGCCTGCGGCACCTGGATCAGCACCGCCAGCGTGACCGGCAGCACGACGTAGTACAGAAACAAGGCCCCCACGATCGTCAGCACCCCGCTTGCCGGGATAAACAGCAGCGCAAAACGCCGCTCATGGTGATACAGCCCCGGCTCGACGAACTTCCACGCCTGCCAGATCACAAACGGCGTCGAGAAGAAAAACGCGACAATCACCGCTGTCTTCAGGTACGCCACGAAGACTTCAGGCGGCGATAGCGCCTGCACCCGGGCCGGCAGATTCGACTCCAGCAGCGCCTTCTCCACCGGTAGCAGGAAAAACTGCAGCACCTGCGAGCCGAAGACCATCGCCACGATCGCCAGCAGCACCGGGGCGATCAGCGCCAGGATGATCCGCCGCCGCAATTCCTCCAGGTGCTCGCCGAAGGACATCGTATAGGAATCTGGATCACGCTGCATGGGCTGGATGATACCCCCGCCTCAACCCCCTCCATCGCCCCCATGGGTCATCGTGAGGGACGCCCGGCCCCGACTTCGCGTTTAATCCGGATGTCTCGAACGCATCGGCCGTTCCGGCGTCACACTGCGGCGGGGAAGGGGATTGGAAGCGAGGTGTATGTGATCTCCGACGTCCCAGGATCATTCAACGCCCCCCGCCCTCGAAAACGACCCTCCGCCGGACCCGATTCCTGCCCGGACCCCGCTCCGGGCGCATCCTCGTCTGCAATGATCGGCATCGATCTCGAAAACACCCCCGCCCCCTGCGCCGACGTCGATGAAGCGATCCTCGGTGACTCTGCCGCCCAGACTCGTCTCTGGCGCCGCCATCGCCGCTGGCTCGCCGCCATCCTGCTGACCTACAAGCCCCGCGAGGTCGAGATCGAAGACCTCATGCAGGACGTCGCCATCAAGTTCGTCACCAAGCTCCACACCCTCCGCGACCGCCAGGCCTTCAAGCCCTGGCTCCGCCGCATCGCCATCAACGCCGCCCGCGAGTCTGCCCGCGGCCTCCGGGGCGTCCGCGGCCGCCTCAGTCTCGAAGACCGCGAGTTCACGCACGATCCCGAGACTCCCCACCCCGCACATACCGAAGAGGCACACGGCCTGCTCCGTCACGCCCTCACCCTTCCCGAGGAGTTCCGCGAGCCCCTCATCCTTCGATGCGTTCAGGGCCTCGGCTGCCGCCAGATCGCCGAACTCCTCAACCTCCCCGTTACCACCGTCGAGACCCGCCTCAGCCGCGCGCGAAAGATGCTCCGCCAGGAATGGCTCGCCATGCACGACAACGACGCCGCCGACGCCGGCGGACACTGGACCACTGATGATGTACTTTGACGAACGCCAGGACAGCCACGACCTCGATGGTCCCGGCTTCGACCGGCTCGAACGCCTTATCGACCGCCTCATCGGCGGAGAGGCCGAGGCGCAGGACTGGAATCTCTTTGAATCCCTCGCCGCGCGCGAGCCGGCTCTGTGGCGCCGGCTGGCGCGCGAGCAGGGCCTCATGCTCTCCCTCCGTCGCTCCGTCTCCGAGCTCACCGCTGTCGCCGCCCGCCTCGACCTGCCTGATTTCCCCTCGCCCGCTTCCATACCCGCAGAGCCGCTCCCTGCCGCAAAACTTCCCAGGCCCGCCCGCTCCTTCCGTATCCCGGCATGGACCGGCTGGGCCGCCGCCCTCGCACTCGCCTGCCTCTGGTCCGGCTCCCGCCTCTCCCCGGTCGCTCCCCCTGAGATCTCCACCGCAGCCCTCTCCCCCGACCCGGCCTCTGCTCAGGAGGCCGGAAGTGAGACGCCCCGCCTCCATTACGTCGCCTCAACCCCTCGCGATGGCGCGAACTTCAAGTCCTTCGACCCTCTTGACGGCATCAGCGTCATCTATGTACGGCACACCCTCGAGCCCCGCTACGAACAGCGCCCGCTCTACGGCGACTACGACCTCCGCTGGAACGACACTGCCCACAAGTATCGCGCCTCCGCCTCGCGCTATGAGCCCCGCGTCGTTCCCGTCAACTACCGCGACTGACCCGCCGTCACCTCCGCCATCGACAGCGCCCGCTTCTGCGCATTCGACAGCGGATACAGGTCAATCTCCGCCCGGCTGATCCACCACCCGCCGCGCAGCCGCCCCCGGACCCCCCGACTGCGCGACACCGTGAACCGCCACAGCCGCGAACTCGTGCGGTGCTCAAACCGCCCGACCTCCTCCAAAGACGCCGAAATCGAGAACTGCTCCTTCAACCGTCGTTCCGCCTCCGACGCCTCCATCGGCTCATCGGATTCAAACGTCGGCGACTCATACATCGATGACCACATCACCCCCGCCCGACGTTGCGCCAGCAGCACCGACTCGCCGCGTTCACACACCACAACCCACGCATGACTGACCGGCAACGAACCGCTCTTCTTCCGCACACCGGTTCGTTCCACCGCCGGCCGTCGCTTCCACGCGCACATCCGCGACAGCGGACACGCCTCGCACGCCGGTCGTGCCGGCCGACACACCACCGCCCCCAGCTCCATCAGCCCCTCACTCAGGTCCGAAGGATTTCCCGCCACGCCGGCAATTGCCTCCGCCGCCCTCCACAGCTCGCCTGTGTCCGACGCCTCAATCCCAAGCACGCGAGACAACAGCCGTGCCACGTTTCCATCCACGATCGCCGCTGGTACCCCGTACCCGATCGAAAGCACCGCACCCGCCGTGTACCGCCCGACGCCCGGCAGCGATCGAAGCGCCTCCTCTGATCCTGGAACTTCGCCGCCGAACCGCTCCACGATCACGGTCGCAGCCAGCTGAAGGTTCTTCGCCCGACGGTAATACCCGAGCCCCTGCCATATCGCCAGCACATCCCGCTCACTCGACGCAGCAAGCGCTGCGGGCGTCGGATACCGCGCAAGAAACGCGCGGAACTTCGGCTCTACCCGCTCCACCTGCGTCTGCTGCAGCATTGTCTCCGCAACCAATGTCGCCCACGCTCGGCCGGCGCTCTCCCGAAACGCCGCTTCCCGCCACGCCAGCGGCCGCGCATTGGCACGGTACCACGCTTCGGTTCGCGCAGCAATCCGCCGTGCCCGATCCCGAGTAACGCTCATCGCCTCCCCGCTCACTTGTTGCCCGCAAGCCGCCTGACCGTCATGTCGAAGTTGCGGCCGTCAGGTCCCAGCATCGCCTTGTGCATCGCCAGCACCAGCAGCGCGTAGATCCCCGCTCCGATGAACGACCCGATCACCAGCGCCAGCCGCGCCGCCGGCAGGTTGTCCTCCAGCGAACTCGGCACGATCGTTTCCGGATAGACAATCGCCCACGCCGCCGTCGCAGGCGAGAGTGCCGCCATGATCGCCCCGAGCACCGGGATGCGCTGTCCGCCCTGGTATCCGCACAGACTCACAATCCCCAGGAACACGATCACCACTCCCACCGACGCCACCGTCGAACCGATCGTGCCCTTCGACTTCAGACTCCACTGCAGACCGATGATCACGCAGAACGCGACAAACCCCGTCAGCACCGCCGCCAGAATCACCACCCCCTCAGGCAGTACGAACGGCACATCAACCTGCGACACGCCGGCCGTCACGCGCACCGTCAGCGGCCCGCGCCCAAGCCCGTTGGCCGCAAGATACACCGCCGGAAGCAGCAGCGTAAACACCGGCACGCCGATCATCGGCGCAATGTACGACACGATCCCGCGCAGCTTCCCCGTCAGGTAGTACGAGGGCGTCAGCGGCGTCGTCAGCAGAATATCCAGCGTCCCGTCCTCACGCTCCCGGCTGATCGCCGTCGCGGAAATGTTCAGCGTCGTCAGCACAATCACCGCAACTTCCGTCGTGATGATCGTCAGCAGTGCCTGTCGATACCCCGCAAGCGTCAGCGCCCCGAAGTGATAGGCCAGCAGCGCCCCGATTCCGATCGCCCCGCCGAGTCCGATGAAGCCGTACCGTGCCACGATCTGCCCGAACGTCTTCCGCCGTGCGGTCCCCTCACGCCACGCGATCGGGTTCTTCCACACCTCCCGTGCCGCCCGCGTCGCCGCCGATTTCTTCAGACCCCGTCGCATCGCCACCGGCGATTGCCCCGCAATCCGCAGCACCGCCGTCGAAACCGACATCATCAGCACGCTCATGATCGTCGACAGCCACACCATCGTCGCCACCGGCGACCCCAGCCACGCCCGCGCCAGCCAGTTCCGCCCGATCAGATCCGCCGGCGCGTGCGGGTGGTAGTTCTCGTAGTTCAGCAGCACTTCCTGCGCCAGAAACGGATTCAGCGGCGTCGCCCATGTTGTCGTGCTTCCGCCCCGCCACGCGCTGTCCAGCGACCACGTGATCCCCAGGTACGTCACCACCATGATGTAAAACACAAACACCGCCCGCCGTCCCGCCCGGCGCGTCACCGACAGCGAGATCGCAATCGACCCCACCAGCAGCGCCGCCGCCGCCGCAATCAGGTAGCTCAGGAAGATCGACCGCCCGGGAACTCCGCCGAAATACAGCGTCACAGAGAACAACGGCAGCGATGAGATCAGAAGCGCAAGAATGAAAAACAGCCGCCCGAAGAGATTCCCCAGAACGATCTGCAGCGAGTTCAGCGGCGTTGTCAGCAGGATCTCCCACGTCCGCGGGTTCGCCTCGTGAATGATCGCCCCCGACATGAAAATCGGCGCCAGCAGGCAGATCAGCCCCAATTGCAGGTATGAAACGAAGGTGAACGCGTTCGCCCCCGACGATGCCAGGTCGCGCAGCGACGCAGCACTGCCGGAACCCAGCAGCGCCACCAGCAGCGTCACGATCATCACCGCCAGATACCCCGACCGCAGATAGAAATGCCGCGATCGCCGCGCTGCGCTGGAAACCAGGCGCAGACAGATCGGGTTCGTCGGAATCAGTCGCAGAAGCCAGTTGACGATGCGCGGCATGAGCAGGCTATGGTATTCGCTCCTCCGCCCCCGCAGCGACCTCCCCAATGGCCAGACGCAAAGTTACCTTCCTCTGTGATCAGTGCGGCGAAGTTCAGCCGCGCTGGATGGGCAAGTGCCCCGCCTGCAACGCATGGGACTCCCTCGTCGAATACAGCCCCCCCTCCGACTCCCTTGACGACCTCCCCGCACGCGCTGCCGCCGACACCACCCTCCTCCCCCTCTCCGACCTCGCAGAAGAAGACCTCCCCCGACTCCCGACCGGAATCGGTGAACTCGATCGCGTCCTCGGTGGCGGCCTCGTCCCCGGGTGCCTCGTCCTCCTCGCCGGCGAGCCGGGAATCGGAAAGTCCACCCTCGCCCTCCAGGCCGCCGGCAACCTCGCCCGCTCAGGCCCCGTCGTCTACGCCACCAGCGAAGAGTCCACGCGACAGGTTCAGCTCCGCGCCCGACGCCTCAACCTCATCAGCCCCGCCAACGCCGCCTCAGTCCTCGCCTGCAATGAACTCGGCGACCTCCTCGCCGCCGTCGAAGCCGCCCGCCCAAGTGTCCTCATCGTTGATTCCATCCAGATGATCCACGATGAAGGCCTCGCCGCCGCCGCCGGCTCCGTCAGCCAGGTCCGCGGCTGCTGCCGGCGCCTCATGCGCTACGCCAAGGACACCCAGACCTGCGTCATCCTCGTCGGCCACGTCACCAAGGAAGGCGAAGTCGCCGGCCCGCGCATGCTCGAACATATGGTCGACGTCGTCCTCTCCTTCGAAGGCGATCGCTACCACGAGCATCGTGTCCTCCGGGGCGTCAAGAACCGCTTCGGAGCCACCATGGAAATCGGCCTCTTCGAAATGGGCGCAGGTGGCCTCAATGAAGTCGCCGACGGCGCCGGCCTCCTCGCCGAACAGCGCGAGGCCCGTCCCGGCTCCTCCGCCTGCCCCGTCATCTCCGGCTCCCGCTGCTTTCTCGTCGAGATCCAGGCCCTTACCGCCTCCGGCATCCCCGGCGCTGTTCGCCGCCGCGTCTCCGGCCTCGACGCCAACCGCCTCGCCATGCTGATTGCCGTCCTCGAGAAGCACGGTGAACTTCGCCTCGCCGATCAGGATGTCTTCGCCTCGGCAGTGGGGGGCCTCCGCGTCACCGAGCCCGCCGCCGACCTTGCCGCCGCCCTCGCCGTCGCAGGCGCCCACCTTCGCCGCGCCCAGGATGCCGCCGCCGTCGCCATCGGTGAAGTCGGCCTCGGCGGGGAAATCCGCCGCGTCAGCCAGATGGAGAAGCGCCTCCGCGAAGCCGCACGCCTCGGCTACCGCCGCGCCCTCGTCCCCCGTCAGCCCGAAGCCCGTGCCGTCGAGGGTCTCACCGTCACCCCCGTCCGGTCAATCGTCGAAGCCCTCGCCGACCTCCACTGATTACGCATCATCCGGCAGCAGATCGGCAAGCCGCTCCACCAGCGGCCGCAACTCCCTCGCATAATGCCGATGCCGTCCGACAGAGGAGGTGTAGATCGGCTTCGTCGCCTGCTCCGCGCTGGCAGTCAGCGTGATCCGCCCGCTTTCGTAATACCGCAGACACGCCTCGTCAAACGGCAACCCGAGAAACTCCAGCATCCGTCGCGTCCATCCCTCCAGGTCCGCAACCAACGACTCATACTCCACCTCGAGGACCGGAAGGTCCAGCGTCTCCGACCAGTGCCGCATCAGCCGGTCATACTCCCGGTACGCAACCGCGAGATCATCAAGCGACGTGGACCAGTTGTGCGCAGCCGACAGTTGTGTGCAGTAGCACGACAGCAAGGTGTCCAGCGGATGACGCCGGCAATGAATCACCCGCGCCCTCGGAAACAGCCGTGAGATCAGCCCGAGATGCAGGAAATTGTGCGGCAGCTTGTCTGTCACCCGCGCCGCCCCTCCGCCCATCGCCTCCAGGTTGGCCAGATACTCCACCGCAACTCCGTCAACAACCTCCTGCGTCAGCTGCGAGATGCACGTCGGGTACGCCTCCCTCGTGCCAAGCCGCCTCGGCAGATCCGAAATCACCAGCCGCATCGCCTCCAGTTCTCCCCCGCCATAAACCTCCGGGTGCGCTGCGAGAATCTGCTCCACAAGACTCGACCCCGCACGGGGAAGACTGATCACAAACACCGGCCGTTCCGACTCATTCCCAGCCCTCGGCAACCGCGACAGCGCCGAAGCGCTAAACGCCTCCATCAGACTCTCGATGTACCCCCGATACGCCTCCGCCGAGAACGTATGCGCCTTCTGCCGGTTGGCCCGGGTGTGCAGCGCGAATGCCTCCGCGTATCGGCCGCGCTGCTCCTCCATCGCCCCCGCCTGGTGCAGCAGGTTGGCCCGCTGCTGCGGCGCAAGTCGCTCTCCGTCGGCACACCGCAGCAGCGCTTCGGTCGCCTCCTCACGCTGCCCCCGTTTCGCAAGAATCCTCGCCCACGCCGACACCACCCCCGGATGCATCGATCCGCCCGCAATCCGCCCCGAGACCGCCGCCTCAGCCCCCGCCTCATCCCGCTCCAGCAGCGCAATCTCCGCAAGCCCCGCTGACGCCTCCTCCCGCGCCCCGTCGATCCGCAGCGCCTCCTCATACAGCCCCTTCGCCTCCGCCAGCCGGCCGACCATCCGGTACGCTGTCGCCAGATTCGTCAGAAGCGCCGCTCCCCCCGCCCCGCATCGCCGCGCTGCCTCATATGCAGCAATCGCCTCTGCGCTCTGGCCGAAGTCCGCCAGTACATCCCCAAGCGCCCGCTGCACCTCCGCATTTCCCGCCTCCCGCTCCGCCGCCTCCCGCAACGCCCGCAGAGCCCTCGGGTGATCGCCCAGCGACAGCGCCAGCCGCCCAAGCGCAATCGCCGCCGCCGCGCTTCCTCTTACCGCCCGCGCCTCAAGCGCTGCTATCGCTTCGTCGCTCCGGCCCGACTCATGCAGCGCCCGCGCCAACGCAAGCGCTGCCGCCTCGCTTGCCGTCCTCAGCCCCGCCGCCGACCGCAGCACCTCAAGCCCCTCCTCCGCCCGCCCCCGCCGCCGCAGAAACCCCGCATAAGTCAGCAGCGTCTCCTCGTGCCTGGGCCGCTTCCGAACCGCCTGCCGAAACAGCCGTTCGGCTTCAAGCGGATCGCGCCCTTCAAGCGCCAGTGCCGCGCGCAGATCGGCAGAAG
>CAZPFK010000091.1:0-11288 GCA_964585855.1 uncultured Vicinamibacteraceae bacterium | reverse complement strand
TGGCGCGATCGGGTCGTCCGCTGAAGGTTCGCAAGATTGCGGGACTGGAGGCGGTGGATGAGGCGGTGGGGCGTGCGACGGAGATGGGTCGGTCATGCCTGTTTGTTCCCGGCATTCAGGACATGAATGACATCCAGACCATTGCGGGGATCACGGTGCTGGCGCGGGTGGCGAAGACGGCGGCGGAGTATGACGCGAAGGTCGAGGTGCCGACGAGCAAGTCGCTGGTGATGACGACGGCCCGGGAGACGGTGGAGTCGGCGTATCTTGCGGCGGGGCGTCCAGACGCCTTCAATCCGAACAACATCTATTACGTGACCGACGAGCAGTTCGGATACGTGGCGTATCTCTCGGGAATGATGGTGCGGGAGAAGCCGGCGGCATGCTTCTACATGGGCTCGTTCTTTGCTGAATCGCTGATTCTGGCCGAGACAGGCAATTCAATCGGAGCGATTCAGGTAGCGGGGACGGCGCAGCCGGCGCAGCTGCCGTTCTTTGTTGCGGCGTGCGACTACACGCTGATCGGGGAGGAGTTCTTCGCGGCCAGTGCATATCTGTCGGGGTCGCCCGAGGAGCTGGGGAGTCTGAAGGGTCAGGATGTGGGGAAGGTGCTGGTGGCGCTGTTCATGATTGTGGGGGTCGCGTTGGCGACGTGGGCGGCGGTCGGGGCGCCGGGCGCGGCGGCGGCCCAGAACGTGGTTGATTTCATGATTACCGAGATACTTTCCTGAACGTCAGGCGGGAGCGTCCATGAAGCGAACGGTTCCACTGCTGATTACGGCGATCGGGGGATTTGTCCTCATCGCCGCGTATTTTGTCACGCACACGGAGACGTGGGGCGAGGAAGTGACGGTGTGGTTCGACGTCCTTGCGGCGATCGCCTTCATTCTCGGGGGCGGCAACCTGCTGAAGATTCACCTGACCAAGGTGTCGGATCGAAAGCCGGGGTGGGCATATTCGGCGATCACGCTGGTGGCGTTCCTGGCAACACTGGCGATCGGACTGGGGAAGATCGGGTCGCCTCCGAGCGAGCAGTTCCCGGCGTATGCGTGGTCGGGGCGGTACAACGCTCCGGGGAGCGGCTTCTGGTGGCTGTATGAGTATGCGTTCAAGCCGCTGACGGCGACGATGTTTGCGATGCTGGCGTTTTATGTGGCGTCGGCGGCGTTTCGGGCGTTCCGGGCGAAGAACGTGGAGGCGGCGCTGCTGCTTGGGACCGCCTTTATCGTGCTGTTGGGGCGGACCTTTGCGGGGGTGTTCCTGACGTCGTGGCTGCCGGAGTGGCTGAGCGGGCTTCGGATTGAAAACCTGACGGTGGACATCATGAAGGTGTTCAATACGGCGGGGACGCGGGCGATCATGATCGGGATTTCGCTCGGGATCGCCTCGACGTCGCTGAAGGTGCTGCTTGGCGTTGATCGTTCCTACCTCGGTTCGTCGGAGAAGTAACGATGTTTGAGATGCTCAAGAACCTCGACCGGCGATGGATTTTCCTGCTGATGTTCCTCTCGGTGGCGGTGCCGATCCTGCTGGAATCGAAGTTCCCCGAGAAGGCGACGGGGCTGGCGCAGGCCGTCTTTGACGAGGTGGACAATCTGCCGGAGGGAGCCCCGGTGCTGCTGTCGTTTGACTTCGACCCTGCCAGCGAGGGGGAACTGGGCCCGATGGCGACGGCGTTCGTGCGTCACTGTGCCGAGAAGAAGCTGAAGATGTACTTCATGGCGCTGTGGCCTGTGGGTCCGCAGATGGTCGACGATGCGATCAAGGACGTGATCAAGGCGGACTTTCCCGATCTGGTGTACGGCGAAGACTATGTGCACCTCGGCTTCAAGTCGGGCAATGAGGGGGTGATCAAGGTCATCGTGACGAATCTCCGGCAGCTGTACACGACGGACGTGAACGGGACGCCGCTTGATTCGATTCCGATGATGCGCGACATCCGCAGCGTGCAGGACTTTGACCTGGTGATCAATGTGAGCGCCGGGTATGCGGGGACGAAGGAGTGGGTGCAGTACGCGGTGACGCCGTATCGCGACAAGATCACGCTGGTAGCCGGCTGCACGGGGGTGCAGGCGCCGCTGCTGTATCCGTACATTCCCAGCCAGCTTCCGGGACTTCTGGGGGCGATCAAGGGAGCGGCGGAGTATGAGAAGCTGGTGCTGGACGCCTACGGGGCCAACATTCCGCAGCGTGATGCGCAGGGGAATGTGATGCTGGACGAAGCGGGTAACCCGGTGATTCCGGGGAAGTACCTGGAGGGGATCCGGCGGATGGGGCCGCAGCTGATTGCCCACGTGCTGATGATCGTGCTGATCATTCTGGGGAACGTCATTTACTTTGTTGAGCGAAAGAAGGGTCGGGCGTGAACAACCGCGACAGTCTCATCTGGATGCTCGTGCTGATCGTCGGCATCATGCTGCTGGTGGTCCGGCATTTCGCCAGTGACCACGGGTTCGGCAAGGTGTATTCCACATCGTCAGACCTGGAGTTTGTGAACGTCGGGACGGAGGAGGAGCCCAACTGGCTGAATTACTCCACCGATGAGATGCTGGATTACCCGGAGGCGGCGACGCCGTTTGAGGAGTTGCCGGCGGAGAAGCGGGTGTCGTGGACGACGACCAGCGAAGTGGCTCCCAACGTGTACCACGCAGCAGTGCAGGCCGACCCGAATCAGACGCAGTACCGGCTGGACTGGGCGCGGACGGTGGGGCTGTGGGCGGCGGCGTTCTTCACGCTTGCGATCTTCTCATTCCTGTACAAGGACAACCCGTTCTACAAGATTGCCGAGGCAGTGGTCGTGGGGGTGTCGGCTGCGTACTGGATGGTGGTGGGGTTCTGGGATGTGCTGGTGCCGAACCTGTTTGCGAAGCTGGCGCCGTCGGTGGTCAAGGCGTGGTCCATGCCCGGCCTTGAGGGGAAGGACCTTCAGACCGACCTGCTGTACCTGGTTCCGCTGACACTCGGCGTAATGCTGCTGTGGCGTCTGGCGCCTGTAGGCGGTTGGATTTCGCGCTGGCCGCTGGCGTTTATCATCGGGACGACGGCGGGGCTTCGGCTCCTGGCGTATCTGCATGCCGACTTCCTGAGCCAGATTCGCAACGGCATTGAGCCGCTGCTCGTGATGGGAGATCAGGGGATTGACGTATGGAACTCGCTGCGGCACTTCATCGTCTTCTTCGGGGTGCTGGCGTGCCTGGTGTACTTCTTCTTCTCGATTGAGCACAAAGGGGCGGTGGGGGCGACGGCTCGGGTCGGCATCTGGATTCTGATGATCACCTTCGGTGCAGGATTCGGGTACACGGTGATGGGGCGGATTGCGCTGCTTGCGATCCGGCTGGAGTTTCTGTTTATCGACTGGCTGTGGCTGATTGATCCGCAGAAGGTGTTGCCGGGGGCGTAGGGCGGCTGCCACAGGTCGAGAGTGCCACTGGTGGGATGCGCTGCGCTTATACCACCCTACCCCGAAATGGTCCGCACGGTGGATCCAACCGCGACCGATCCGCACGGGCAGTGCGATGCGGTGGGGGGCGGGCGCTTCTGCTACAATTGCGGGCGATGCCCGAGAACGCCCCCAACGCGATGCCGCAGGCCCTCAACGGGCTGATGGAGGAGTTGTGCCGCCTGCCGGGGATCGGTCGGCGGTCGGCGGAGCGGATTGCGTTTTTCCTGCTGAAGTCGTCGAAGTCCGAGGCGCTGGCGCTGGCCGAGGCGATCGCGCAGGTCAAGAAGTCCATCCGCAACTGCCGCATCTGCTACAACCTGACGCAGACGGAGGTCTGTCCGATCTGCTCCGACGCCCGGCGCGATCACGGCCGCATCCTCGTTGTGGAACATCCGAAGGATGTGATCAGTCTGGAGCAGACGGGGATGTATCGCGGCGGGTACCACGTGCTGATGGGCCGTCTCTCGCCTCTGGAGGGGGTGGGCCACGAGGACATCACGGTCGCGGAACTGATGCGGCGGATTGACGATCCGAAGCGCAATGCCGGGGAATCGCCGGTGGTGGAGGTGATTTTCGGCCTCAGCCCGAACCTGGAGGGCGATGGGACCGTGCTGTACCTGTCGGAACTGCTGGCCGGGCGGGGGGTCACACTTTCGCGGCTGGCGCGGGGGCTGCCTGCGGGTTCGCAGCTGGAGTTTGCAAGCCGGGCGGTGCTTGCCGATGCGATCGTGGGCCGACAGTCGCTGCAGCCGTCGCCTTCGGGGCAGACAGGCCGGTCGGCACAGACGGCTTCTCCATCGGCCGGGGAGTGAGGGGAGGCGGAATTGAGAGGAGAGAACGAGGGTACTTTTCCGATGAATGGATAACCACGCCGGGCGCGAGCTCCGGCCCGGACCCCTTATGCGATTCGAAGCGTCCCAACAATTTCGCATGAGCCAGCAGATGAAGCTGGCGCCGCGGATGATCCAGTCGATGGAGATTCTGCAGTTGCCGCTCAACGCGCTGGAGGAGCGCATCGAGCAGGAGCTGGAGAGCAACATTGCGCTGGAGCGCGTGGAGACCGCGCCGGAGGAGGTTGAGGCTCCAACTGCCCCGTCGGAGTCGCGCGAGACGAGCGATTCGGAGGGGTTCTCGCGGCTGGATGAGCTTGAGCGAAACTACGCGGAGGACTTCGAGGAGCGGCACTCGCTGTCGGAGTCGTTCCGTCTGCGCCGGCAGGCCGAGGAGGGTCTCGGCTCGAAGATGGAGGCGATGGCCAACACGGCAGCGCGTGAGGAGGGGCTGACGGACCAGTTGATCCACCAGTGGGACCTGGCGGAGGTGCCTGAGGACGTCCGCGCCGCGGGCCACCATCTGATCAACTACATCGACGCCGACGGCTACATCCGGACGGACCTTGCGACGATCATTGACCAGGCGCCGCACGGGCTGGGGGGCGAGGCGATCGAGGCGGCCCTTGAGCCGCTGCAGCGGTGGCTTGAGCCGGCGGGAATCGGGGCGCGTGATCTCCGGGAGTGTCTGCTGCTGCAGATCGATGCGCTGGAGGAGGAGGACCCGCAGCGTGATTTCGCCGTCGCGCGGCGGCTGATCGAGCATCATCTTGCCGACATCGAGGCCAACCGCCTGCCGAAGATCTGCGAGCAGACGGGGCTGAGCATGGAAGAACTCAAAGCGGGTCTTGAATCGCTCCGGGGGCTGAATCCGAGGCCGGGCCGGCGGCTGGTGTCGGAGTCTGCGGCGGTGATCATTCCGGATGCGGCAGTTGAGTATGACGACACGACCGATGAGTACACAGTCACGCTCCGGGGTGAGCGGATTCCGCGGCTGCGGATCAACGCCGAGTATGAGAAGATGGCGCTGGACCGGAACGTGGACAAATCGACGCGGGAGTTCATCGACGGCAACGTGAGCCAGGCGCGGTGGCTGATCGGGGCGATCGAGCAGCGCAACAACACCCTGCTGCGGGTGCTGCGGGCGGTGGTGGCGCATCAGCGGGAGTTTTTCGAACAGGGGCCGCAGGCGCTCAAGCCGCTGCCGATGACACTGGTCGCCGATCAGCTCGGGGTGCATGTGGCGACGGTGAGCCGGGCGGTCAACGGCAAATGGGTTGAGACGCCGCGTGGCGTGCTGCCGCTGCGGAAGTTCTTCTCGGCCGGCACGGAGACGGAGTCGGGTGATGACATGTCGTGGGAGGCGGTGCGCGATCTGCTCCGGGAGATCATCGAGGCCGAAGACCGGTCCAACCCGCTGGGCGATGACAAGCTGGCGGCCGAACTGGAGAAGCGCGGGGTGAAGATCGCCCGGCGGACGGTGGCCAAGTATCGCGACCAGTTGAACATCCCGCCGGCCCGGCTGCGCAAACAGTTCTGAGTGTGTGCCTACGCTCCTGTCGTGTCAGCCGTAGAGCGATTACTTGAGGAAGCCGCAGCCGCACGACGGGCGGGGGATCTTGATGCGGCACGCGGGGCGCTGCAGCGGATTCTGAAGCGCTTTCCGCGTCACCCGCAGGCCAATTACGCGATAGCGGGGCTGGCGCAGTCAGCGGGCGATCTGCCGCAGGCGATCTCGTGCCTGCGCCGGGCGATTCTCGGCGATCCCCGGGCAGTCGAGTATCGGCTCCAATTGGGCAACATGCTCTACAGCGATCGCCGCTTCGACGAGGCGCTGCGGGCCTACGAGGAAGCGCTGGCGACTGACCCGCAGTGCGCCCGGGCGGCGACGGCGCACAGTAAACTCCTGCTGGAACTGGATCGCTACGAGGAGGCGGAGGCGTTTCTGCTGCGCCACCTCGGCGGAGCGGCGGATCATCCCGATCTGCACCTTGAGTACGGCAAACTGCTTTGGATGAAGGGCGAGGCCGATGCCGCGCTGCGTCATGTCTCCGCGGCGCTGGATCGTTACCCTGAGTCGCTCGAACTGCGCGCGTCGTACTGCTTCTGGCTCAACTACTCCGATACCCGAAGCGCTGCACAGATCGCCGAAGCCCACCGGGAACTGGGCCGGGTCGTGCAGCGGGTCGCGCGGCCGGTGAACCGGCGGTACGCGCAGATGTTTGATCCGGAGCGGAGGATCCGCATCGGGTATTTCTCACCCGATCTGCGCAATCACTCGGTGGGGTACTTCGCCTCGCCGATCCTGAAGCATCATGACCGGGAGCGTTTCGAGGTCTTCTGCTACTACACCTACGAGGAGCACAAGGCCGATGACGCGATGACCCGCGCCCTCCGCGCGCTGCCGCTGACGTGGCGCGACCAGACGCGCACCGACCAGCCCACCCGCGCTGAGCAGATCTTTGCCGACCGTATTGACATTCTCGTCGAACTCTCCGGCCTGACGCAGGGCCACAGTCTCTCCACGCTCTGTCTGCGCCCGGCGCCGGTGCAGGTGTCGTACTGCGGCTACCCGAACTCGACGGGCATTTCGATGATCGATTATCGCATCGTCGATGAGCGGACCGATCCGCCCGGCTCGGGTGATCTTGCCGTGGAAGCGCTCTACCGCCTGCCGGAGTGTTTCCTCTGTTACAGTCCGCCGCCGGAGGCGCCGGCCGCGTCGCCGCTGCCGTCGGCGCGCGGTGAGCCGTTCACCTTCGGCTCGTTCAATCTGTCGTCGAAGATGTCGCCGACGACCTGTGACCTCTGGAGCCGGGTGCTGGCGGCGGTTCCGGGCTCGCGGCTGCTGCTGAAGTCGTTTCTGTTCAAGTGGACGGCTGTTCGGGAGCGATGCATCGAACAGTTTGTGCAGCGGGGCATCGATCCGCAGCGGCTGGACTTGCTCGCGGCGGTCGATTCCACGGCGGAGCACCTGGCCCTCTATTCGCGGATCGATCTCGCGCTGGACACCTATCCGTATCACGGCACGACGACGACGTGCGAGGCGATGTGGATGGGCGTTCCTGTGCTCAGTCTCGTCGGCGATCGCCACGCCTGCCGCGTGGCCTCCAGTCTTCTGCACACCGTCGGCGTACCCGATTTATTGACCGGGACGCCCGAGGCCTTCGTCGCCCGGGCCGTTGAACTGGCCGGGCAGCCGACGACGCTGGCGGCCCTGCGGGCGGACCTTCGGGGCCGGATGCAGGGCAGCGCGCTGTGTGATGCGGCGGGGTTCACGGCCCGTCTGGAGGCGGCGTACCGGGAGATGTGGCGCCGGCGCTGCGCCTCGGTGTAAGCCGATCTTCCGTCCCTACCATTCTGTGCTGAGGGAGGCGGGGCCGTGCCTCCGCGTCTTCCCTGCAGGTATTGCTGTCGTTCTGACCCGGAGGTTTTCACCGTGCTTCACCGTTTCGCCTTCCGCTCCGTGTGCGCTGCGATTGTTCTGACGATTTTCGCCTCGGCCGCCGCCGCGCAGCCGCAGATCGGCTGGATCACGCTGGACGGGCCGCTTCCGGAAGCGCCCTCGCCCTTTGCCTGGCTCTCCGGCGAGCCCTCCAACGGCGTCTTCAACGCGCTGCTGGAGGAGATCGACGCCGCGGCCTCACGGGAGGGCATCGTCGCGCTGGCCGTCAACGTCAAGAGTCTCCAGGCGGACACGGCGCAGATCGACGCCCTCCGCGCCGCCTTCGGCCGTGTCCGCGCTGCGGGCCGGCCCGTCCACATCTTCGCGGAAAACTACGGCCCGGCGGAGCTGCTGCTGGCGGCGGGGGCCGATGAGGTGATCATCCAGCCCGGGGGCATGATCTCCTTTCCCGGTCTGCACATGGAGGAGATGTTCCTTGCCGACACGCTGGCGATGATCGGCCTCGAGGCCGACTTCGTGCAGGTGGGCGATTACAAGGGCGCCAGCGAGCAGTTCGCCCGTTCGTCGCCGAGCCCGGAATGGTCGCAGAACCTGAACCTGCTGCTGGATGACCTCTGGGGACACATGCGGACGACCATGCGCGAGGGCTACGGCTACTCGGAGGCCGAGCTCGACGCGGTGCTGGCCGAGGCGTGGGCGGCGGATGCGGAGGAGGCGATCGAACTGGGGCTGGTCGATGCGGCGATTGATGCGCTGGACGTGCAGGAGCACCTGCGCACGCGGTACGACGCCTCGGCGACGTTTGCAACCGATCTTCGGCCCAAGGGCGACGGCCTGAACCTCGAGCAGATGAGCAATCCCTTTGCGATCTTCGGCATGCTCAGCAAGACGCCGACGCACGCCCCGACGCGGCCCACCATCGCGCTGCTGCACATCAACGGCCCGATCGTGGATGGCGAATCGCAGCCGGCGAGTCTGATGGGCGGTTCGAGCGTGGGCAGCCGCACGGTGCGCAAGGCGCTCAAGCAGATCGAAGATGAGGACCTGGTGCGCGGGCTTGTGGTGCGGATCAACTCGCCGGGCGGGTCGGCGATCGCCTCTGAGATGATCTGGCAGGGCATCCGCCGGGTGGCGGAGACGAAGCCGGTCTTTGTCAGCGTCGGCGGGATGGCGGCCTCGGGAGGGTATTACATCGCGGTGGCGGGCGACCGCATCTATCTCGACCGCTCCTCGATTGTCGGCTCGATCGGGGTTGTGGGCGGGAAGTTCGTCATGGGCGGGCTGTATGAGAAGCTCAACGTCGGGGTGGTGAGCCACTCGCGCGGGCCGCGCGCCGAGCTGATGAGCACGCTGACGCCGTGGACGCAGGAGCAGCGCGGCCTGATCCGCTCGATGATGACCGAGACCTATGACCTCTTTGTCTCCCGCGTGCGGCAGGGGCGGGGCGAGCGCGTGGAGATCGATGAGATCGCCGAGGGCCGGCTCTTTGTCGGTCGTCGCGCGGTGGAGAACGGGATGGCCGACGGGCTGGGCGATCTGGAGTATGTGATCGACGCGCTGGCGTCGGAACGCGGGCTGCCCGGCGGCGGGTACGACGTGATGACCTGGCCTGCGCCCAAGAGTTTCGAGGAGATGATGGAGGAGATGTTCAAGCCCTTCGTCTCGGCTCCGCAGGCATCGCTGGCCGAGGCGGGGGGAACGCTGCTTCGGGCCTCGGCAGTGGCAGCGCTTCGCGAGCTGGCAGGCCCGGCGGCGTGGCCGTCGCTGCGTGACTCGCTGGAGGCGGCACTACTGCTTCGCAACGAGCAGGTGCTGCTGGTCTCGCCGCAGGTGCTGTTGTTTCGGTAGGGATGTGATCGCCGTAGACAGGTCGGAGAAGAATTGGTAGATTGGGGGCGATGCTTCCGACCGGCCGTCGTCTCCGATCAATCTCCACTGTCAGCTGGCGGTTGTGGCTGCTTCTCAGCATTGCCTCGTTGTGCGGCAGTGGAGAATCCTCATGAAGGTGAGGAAGCGGCTTGTCATCTTCATGCTGATCGGCGCCATCGGCACTTCTGTGATTCAGTATGTCTTCAGCGTGGGCTATGCAGCCTTGACCGATGTCTCGCTGCTCGCAAGCCGGAATGATGAATCGTTGATGATGAGTTATGATCGCTTGACGGGCGACATGATGGGTGCGGAGCAGCTGGGTGAGCCGTATCGACGATTGATGCTCGAACTCCATCCTGACGCCGACAGCCGTCGGATGTTCCGGTACGTGCCGATTGAGCATCGCTATTCCTTCGGGTGGCCGTTCCGGGTCGTCTCGTATTCGGTCATCGGTGTGCGAACGGAGGACTTCACCATTGGACGCCAAAGGATCGGTCTTGGGATTGCTGATCTGCAAGGCGGGGTTCTGCTGCGGCAGGTGATGGAACCTCTCAGGCAGGACATTTACTTCAATCCCGACCCCGTGCTGGCGTATCGGCCCGTTCCGATTGGGCTGCTGGGCCATGCCTGCCTCGGGGCTGCGATCGGGACGTTCGCTGCGCTGGTGATAAGTGTGCGCCGCCTGCGACACGGCTGCTGCATGATCTGTGGATATTCACAGCGCGGGCTGAAATCGAGGCGGTGCCCGGAGTGCGGGGCGGAGGGCGGAGCGTGATGTGTAGGAAGTCGGTCAAGGTGGTGCTTGCGGCGGCTGTTTCAGTGCTGGCGGCGGCAGCGCTGAGTCTTGCGGTTGCAGGAGCGGCAGCGCTTCTCACTGAGCCAGGGGAACCTCACCGCACTGTGCGCTCTGTGCATAGCCCACCGTTTTCGGGTTCAGGATGCACGGTGTCAAGTTCCTGGTGCAGAACCGATCTTCGCGCCTTCATCTACGATCTCAATCTGAGCGAGTTTCATAGTTTGCATCGTCGGAATCTCTGGCACGGTTCCAGGGCGTATTCCTTCTGGCTGTTCAACTTGACGGAATCGGCAACTGCGGCCACTGACGAAGAAGTGCGTGATCTGATCGCAGAGGCAGGCCCTGAGGCCGCGTCGCGGCTTGCAGCGGAGCCGATTGACTCGCTCTGGCTTGCAGCGTCCTCGTTCGGCTGGCCTTTCAGGTGTCTGAGCGTCACAGTCTTCCGGACTGAACCCAGTGCAGACTTTGAGATCGCAGAAGGGTCTTCGGGGGTGATTCTGGTTGATCCTGCGTATCGACCTCCCAAATGGGAGATGACTCCTCCGCGCGTCTTTCCCCTGACCGTGGAACCGGCAGGTCTGGTTCTGAATATGGCGACGTACTCCTTGATGTGGGTCACAGCAGTGCGCGCTGCAGGTGGATGTCGGGGTCTCATTCGACGCAGAGGAGGACGATGCGCGAAGTGCGGGTATGACCTGCGCGGTTCCGAGTCCGGGCGGTGTCCGGAGTGCGGTAGTGAGAACCCGCTTCCGCACAGTCGCAGCTCGCAGGTGTTCGTCTCTGGCGCGTGAGGAATCCGTGGCCACATGGCCTTCGTTCACTGCGCTCGTTTAGACCATGGCACCCGAATTGCCCCCACCCCGGCCCTCCCCCACAAGTGGGGGAGGGAGTAGGATCGTCGCTTTCCGGGAGCAGCGATGGCGACGACGGGTGAGAGTTCGGCCG
>CAZPFK010000090.1:6890-11300 GCA_964585855.1 uncultured Vicinamibacteraceae bacterium | reverse complement strand
TACTGGAGAAACATCATGAAGGAGAGGCGGGGCGCGAGGAGGGCGGGGGGAGCGGAGGAGGGTGTGTTCATCGGGGCGTCCCTGCAACGGGGGGTGAGAATGAATCGGTGAGTCTACCGGCTCTGCGCCGCAGCACAAGGGCAACTCAGTGCCCGGCCGGAAAGAGGGCGGAAATCGTCACCCTGCCGGGCTCGCCCTCCAGGAGGCGGATCGGAACGGCCTGCTCGGGGGGAACCAGGCGAAGCGCGGGGGAATCGGCGGAGAAGAGGATCGCCAGGCGCGGCTCGCCGGGGGCCAGCGGCAGGCGGGCGGGCGCGTCGGGGCCGAGGACGCAGGCGGCGGAGGCGAGGGCGTCGGCGTAGCCGCCCAGGGGCGTGATGACGGTCGCCTGCTTGGCGGCGGTGAGGCCGAGGCCGGTGCGGGGATCGAGGATGTGGGAGTAGCGCACACCGTCCACTTCGAGGAACTGCTGCGAATCGCCGGAGGTGGAGACCTCGGCGTTGGCGGCGAGGAGGCGCAGGGCGGGGCCGTTGCCGGGCGCGGGGACGTCGATGGTCCAGCCGTCGGCATCAGGGGGCGGATCGCCCAGCGCGAGGTCGCCGGCAAGGGCGACGAGGCAGCGGGAGAGGCCGCGGGCGCGGAGGAGGTTGACGGCCTCGCGGGCGGCGTATCCCTTGGCGATGCCGCCGAGGTCGAGCTGCATTCCGGGGGCGCCGAGGCGGGCAGCGCGGCGGGCGGGGTCGAGGCGGAGGAGGCGGAAGCCGACGGAGGGGGCGAGCGCGGCGAGCCGGTCGGGGTCGGGGAGGCGGCCGTCGCGGCGGGCCTCGCGCCAGAGGCGGACCCAGGGGCCGACGGTGATGTCGAAGGCGCCGCCGGTCTGTTCGGCGAGGCGCTGCGACTCGGCGAGGACGTCATAGAGGTCGGGGGAGAGGTCGATCCAGCGGCCTTCTCCGGCGGTGGCGCTGAGGCGGTTGAGTTCGGAATCGAGGCGGTAATCGCTCATGATCGCATCGAGATCGGCGATGCGGGCGAAGCCAGCGCGTGCGGCGTCGGCGGCGGCGGGCTGATCGGGGGCGTAGAGGACGATGCGGGTTTGGACGCCCATGTGCAGGCGTGTAAACTCGAACCGCTGCAGGGGCTGGTCGGCGGCCTCAGGCGTGCCGGCGCAGCCGGCGGCGGTGAGCGTGAGGGCGAGCCAGGCCCAGATGAGCAGTGGAAGAATCCGTCGGGTCATCGGAGCATGATAGTGAGTGAGATCTGTGCCACGGCCGTGATCGCCCTGCTGCTTGCGGCCGGACAACCGGAAGCCGAGCAGGCGCTACAGCCCTTCGACCAGGAGGTGCCGGCCTCGGCGGCGATCCTGAAGATGATGCCGGTGCCGGCGTCAGAAGATGGATCGATCGGGCCTTTGTGGGTCTGCCAGACGGAGACACCGTGGGAGGCGATGGATGTCTACGTCTACGGCTTTGATGTGAAGGAGGGGGAGCCGGCCGATGCGCCCGATGCGGTGTCTCGGCCGAGCAAGCCGTACATTCCTCCGGACCGGGGATTCGGGCACGAGGGGTATGCGGCGATCAGCGTGACGTATCGCAACGCCAACGGTTTCTGCGAGTGGCTGAGCGCGCGGACGGGCAAGCACTATCGCCTGCCGACGGTGGAGGAGTGGCAGCACATCTGCTCGCTCTCGGGGATTGACACGAGCAGCGAAGATGCGGTATGGCGACATGCGTGGTTCCGGGCGAATGCGGAGGGGACGCCGCACCGGATCGCGAGCAAGGATGAGGATGACCTCGGGCTTTTCGACCTTGTCGGCAACGTTTCGGAGTGGTGCATCTCCGAAGACGGCAAGGGGCGGGCGCTTGGGGGTTCGTTCCAGAGCCCGCTCAAGGAACTCGGCTGCGAGGCGATGCTGACGCAGACGCGGGAGTGGAACGAGACGGACCCGCAGATTCCAAAGAGCCCGTGGTGGCTCTCGGATGCGCCCTTTGTCGGCTTCCGCATCATCTGCGATCCGAACCCGAAACCCGAAACGCCGGAGACGGCGACTGAAACCAAACCCTGACCGGCCCAGGAGCACGGCCGACTCTGAAGGAGGATTCCATGACGACGACTCAACAGGGACAGCCGACGCCGGTGACACGGCGGGAGTTTGTGAAGACGGGGGCTGCGGCGGCGGCCGGGGCGGCGATGGCTTCGACGCTGTGGGCGCCGAAGACGGCGTGGGCGGGCGGGAGCGATGCGCTCAAGATCGGGCTGGTGGGCTGCGGCGGTCGGGGCAGCGGCGCGGCGGTGCAGGCGTTGCGGGCGCACTCGGGGAACGTGCTGACGGCGATGGCCGACATCTTCCCGGAACGGATCGAGAACAGTCTCAACGGCATCCGTGAGGCGGTGGGCGACGAGGCCTCGCGGCAGGTGACCGTCGATGCGGAGCATCAGTTCGTCGGCTTCGACTCGTATCAGAAGCTGATCGACTCGGGCGTGGATGTCGTGCTGCTGGCGACTCCGCCGGGCTTCCGGCCCGCGCAGATCGAGGCGGCGGTGAAAGCCGGCAGGCACATCTTCGCCGAGAAGCCGATGGCCGTGGACGCCCCGGGGGTGCGGCAGGTACTGGCAGCGGCGGAGCAGGCGAAGAAGCAGAAGACGGCGATCGTCGCGGGCTTCTGCTGGCGCTACGGCGACGGCGAGCAGGCGGCCTTTGCGGAGATCAACTCGGGGCGCATCGGCGAGGTCGTCAGCGTCCACACGACCTACCACGCCGGGACGCTCGGCAAGAGCGTGCGGCAGCCGGACTGGACGGACATGGAGTGGCAGTTGCGGAACTGGTGGCACTTCTGCTGGCTCTCGGGCGACCACATCGTCGAGCAGGCGTGCCACGCCATCGACCGGCTCAACTGGGCGCTCAACAACGAGATGCCGGAGCGGGCCACCGCCCTGGGCGGGCGCGCAGCGCGGCAGGGCGCGGAGTCGGGCGATGTCTTCGACCACTTCGCCGTCGTCTACGAATACTCGCGCGGCCGGCGCGCCTTCCACACCTGTCGGCAGATTGACAACACGCCCGGCGACAACGCCGACTACATCCAGGGCTCGAAGGGCCGGGCGGTGGTCAACGGCTGGACGCGCACCTACGACCTGCGCAACCTCGACGGCGAGCAGGTGTGGACGATCGACATCCCGGCGGGCAACACGGCGAAGATGTATCAGAACGAGCACGATGCGCTCTTCGAGTCGATCCGCTCCGGCACGCCGATCAACGACGGCGTGTGGATGTGCAACAGCACGATGATGGCGATCATGGGACGCATGGCCGCCTACACCGGACAGACGCTGACCTGGGAGCAGGCGCTCAACTCACAAGAGCGACTCGGGCCGGAGACGCTGGAGTGGGGCGTGCTGGAGACGCGGCCGGTGCCGGTTCCCGGTGTGACGAAGTTCTTCTGAGGCGGGCGACGATGCAGCAGACACGGCGAGAGTTCGTGAAGGCGGGCGTTGCGGCGGCGGCGTGTGCAGCGCTGCCGATGGAGGCGGCCATGGCACAGCGAGTCGGAGGCGCGAAGCGGAACCTGCGCAAAGCGCTCAAGTTCGGGATGATCGGCGTCAGCGGCGATGTGAGCGTGAAGTTCGCGGCGGCGAAGGCGGCGGGCTTTGCGGGCGTGGAGATGGATTCGCCAAACGACCTGCTGCTCGATGAAGTGCTGGCGGCGAAGCAGGAGACGGGGCTGGAGATTCCCGGCGTCGTCGATTCGGTTCACTGGCATCACACGCTGGGCGATCCTGATGCGGCGGTGCGGGAGAAGGGCCGGGCTGCGCTGGAGACGGCGATCCGCGATTGTCATGCCTACGGAGGCGGAAGCGTGCTGCTGGTGCCGGCGGTGGTGAACGCCTCGATCTCATATGCGGATGCGTATGCGCGGTCGCAGGATGAGATCCGCAAGGTGATTCCGCTGGCGCGGGAACTCGGCGTGCGCATCTCGATCGAGAATGTGTGGAACAACTTCCTGCTCAGTCCGCTGGAGGCGGCCCGCTACACCGATGAGATTGATCCGGAGGTGATGGGGTGGCACTTCGACATCGGCAACATCGTCAACTACGGCTGGCCGGAGCAGTGGATCCGCACGCTGGGGCATCGCATCACGCGGCTTGATGTGAAGGAGTTCAGCCGGCGGAAGCGGAACGATGAGGGGTTGTGGAAGGGGTTTGAGGTGGAGATCGGCGAGGGGGACTGCGGCTGGCCTGCGGTGATGGCAGCGCTGGATGAGATCGGGTATTCGACGCGGGCGGAGGGGGCGTGGGCGGCGGCGGAGGTGGGCGGTGGCGATGTGGGGAGGTTGAAGGAGATTGCGGAGCGAATGGATCGGGTGTTTGGGGGGTGAGGGGGAGGGGAGAAGCGATGGCGCAAGCGTGATATCGGGG
>CAZPFK010000090.1:0-6790 GCA_964585855.1 uncultured Vicinamibacteraceae bacterium | reverse complement strand
GGTCCGCACGGCGGACCCTACCCGACCCGGTCCGCACGGCGGGCCTTATTCATCGAGGGCTTTGAAGGCCGCAAGGGCGCGGAGGCGGGCGTCGGCGTGGTCGACGAGTTCATCGGGGTAGCCGGTCTTTCGGCGAAGCGCGGGGGTGAGTTTGCCTGAGTCGGTGAGGCAGGCGGCCTCGAGGTCGGCCAGTTCGGGCACGAAGCGGCGGATGTATGTCCCTTGCGGGTCGTAGCGGCGGGCCTGCGACCAGGGGTTGAAGATGCGGAAGTAGGGCGCGGCGTCGGTACCGGTGGAGGCGGACCACTGCCAGCCGCCGTTGTTGGAGGCGAGGTCGAGGTCGATGAGGCGGCGAGCGAAGTGCTGTTCGCCGAGACGCCAGTCGATGAGGAGGTCCTTCGTAAGGTATTGCGCGACGATCATGCGCAGGCGGTTGTGCAGCCAGCCGGTCTGCTCGAGTTGGCGCATTCCCGCATCGACGATGGGCACGCCGGTGCGCCCCTCGCACCAGGCGGCGAGGGCGGGCGGATCGTTGCGCCAGTGGATTCTCTCGGTCTCCCGGCGGAAGGCGCGGCCGCGGCTGACGCGCTCGAAGCCGACGAGCACGTGGCGGTAGAACTCGCGCCAGGCGAGTTCGGAGATCCAGACGTCGAGGCCCTTTGAGCCGTTTTCGAGTCGGCCGCGATTGGCCTCGGCGGCGGCGCGGAGGCATTGCGCGATGGAGATGGAGCCGACGGCAAGGTATGGCGAGAGTTCGCTGGTTCCGGGCTGGCCGGGGAAATCACGGCGGGTGGCGTAGTTCACAGCGCGGGCGGAGAGGAAGCGCGTCAGTCGGCGCTGCGCTTCGGTTTCGCCGGCGGGCCAGAGCTCGACGATGCGCGATGCGGGACAATCGAAGCCGGGGACGGCGTCGGGGAGGGGGTCTGATTCGACGTTGAGGGGCGACTGCTTTTGCGGTGTTGCGTGTTCCTGCGGCAGGCCTTCTTCGCGGAGGCGGGTGTAGAGGGCCTTTCGGAAGGGGGTGAAGACTTTGTAGTAGCGGTCGTCGCCGGTCAGGAGTGAGCCGGGCTCGGCGAGGGTCTGGTCGGAGAAGGCGCGGATGTTGAGGCCGAGCGTTTCGAGGCGGGCGATTGCGGCTGCATCGCGCTTTCGTTCGTTGAACTCAAGTTCGCGGTTGAAGCAGAGTGTGTCGCAGTTGAATTTGCGGGCAAGAGAGGCGAGGGTGTCGGGGGCATCGTCGAAGGTGTCGGCGGTGCGCAGGAGCAGAGGAATGTTGAGGCGTGCGAGGCGATCGCGCAGGGCGGCGACGGATCGCAGGATGAAATCCGCTTTGGGGGCTCCCCAGTCGTGGGCGTGCCATTGTTGCGGGCAGAGGAGGAAGAGGCCGATGACGCCCGCATCGGCGTTTGCGGAGGCCCATGCGAGGGCGGGGTTGTCGGCGGTTCTGAGGTCGGAGCGAAACCAGACCAGTGCGCGCATCGTAGAGGTTCCCTTGGCCGCGACGGGATTGGTCGGCGCGGCGGAGGCGGAGCGTCTGACAGGGTGGGGCGCACGGGGGAGACTATGATTGCGTTTCCCGGTCGATCCTACGCAGCCGAGGGAGGCGCGTGATGCAGCAGGAGCGACAACTTGTGATCGGCCTCACGGCGGGCGATCCCTTCGGGATCGGGCCTGAGGTCACGCTCAAGGCGCTGGCGGACCCGGCGGTTCGGCGGCTGGCCGAGGAGGGCGTGGGGTTTGTGGTCTTCGGGTCGGCGTCGCAGTTTGCGGGGCTTGCGGGCGGGCTTGGGATTGCGCCGTTCTGGTGGGGGTGTTCGGCGGAGGTGTGGCGGCGGCTGGGGGCGGGGGAGCACAGCGATATTCTCGTGGACACGGGGCCGGAGATTCCGGCGCTTGAGCCGTTTCGCGGCGGCGGGAGCGCAGCGCGGGCGTTTGCGGCAACGCGGGAGGCGAGCCGGGCGGGGGGCGAGGCGTCGCTTGCGTATCTGAACGAAGCGTTGAACGCGGCGGCGCTGCCCGTTGAGCATCCAGCGCATCTGGATGCGGTGGTGACGGCGCCCGTTTCGAAACACGCGTGGCGACTGGCGGGCATCCGGCGTCTGGCGGGGCACACGGAGCTGCTGGCGGAGCGCTTCAATGCGCGGCGCGTGGCGATGATGTTTGTGGCGCCGCAGTTGCGCGTGGTGCTGGCGACGGTGCACATTCCGCTGATGGCTGTGGGGAATGACCTGACGATCGGCCGGGTGAATACGGCGATTGATCTCGGCGCGGCGGCGTGCCGGGAGCATTTCGGGATTGAGCGGCCGCGGATTGCAGTGTGCGGCTTGAACCCTCATGCGTCGGAGGCGGGAATGTTCGGCAGCGATGAGGAGCGCGTGATCGAGCCGGCGATCCGCATGGCGGTGGAGGCGGGGATCGATGCGTCGGGGCCGTATCCAGCGGACACGATTTTCAATGCGGCGATTGCGGGGCGGTATGACCTGGTGGTGGCGATGTATCACGACCAGGGGCTGATCCCGGTGAAGTTGCTGGCGCGTGATGAGGCGGTGAACGTGACGCTGGGGCTGCCGATTGTGCGCACCAGCCCCGATCACGGGACGGCCTTTGACATTGCGGGGCGCGGGATTGCCAATCCGGGTTCGATGCGGGCGGCGATCGTGCTGGCGACGGAGATGGCGCGGAATCGACGCGAGCACGCTGCGGCCCAACAATGAGGGGCGAGGGTCGAGATGGGGAAGCGCTACGAAACCAGGGTGAGTGTGGGGATTGCGGCGGCGCTGTCGCTGCTGCTGCACGCGCTCGTGCTGGCCTCGCTGGGCGATCTGTCGGCGCTTGCGGGGCGGGCTGATCCGCGCGTGCTGTTTCTGGCCGAGGAGCCGATGGCGACGCCTCCGGAGGAGGAAGATCAGTGGGAGCCGGGCATCGAGCGGGGCGATGCGGCGTCGCTGTCGTGGATCGGGTACGAGGAATACGAGGAGCATTTGGCGCGGCTGGCGGAGGTTGAGCAGGCGGCGTTTACGCTGGATGAGCAGTCGGGCGCGCCGGCCGCCGCGCCGGTGGCACCACAGTTTGAAGACCCGGCGCTTGCGCAACAGATGGCCGAGCCGATTGAGTCGCCGGAATCTGCAGAGAGCGCGTCGCCCGAGGCGCCGGAGATGGCGACGACTGAGGGGGCGGAGGAGGCAGCGCCGTTGCCGGCAGAGGCGGCGCCGGACGTTGCGTTGTCCTCGCAGGCGGCGCAGCAGCTGGAGCATCTGCTGGCGGCTCTGCGTGCGTTGCAGCCGGAGCGGCTGCCGGTGCGCCCGGAGCCCGTGGAGCCGACGGAGGAGCCGAGGCCGGAGACGCCGGGCCAGGAGGGCCCGCAGGTTCCGGATGCGGCCAGTGCGGAGAAGGAGAGCGATGCGACGAGCATCGAACGGATTCCGCCGCAGGAGTGGAACAACGGAAAGCCGATCGCGCGGGAGGGCCTGGAGATCAGGCCGTTTTCGCTGCACAGGCATCTTGTGGAGGACTTCGGGGATTACCAGCTGGGGCTGCGGCCGGCGTCGGCGGTGCGTCGCAATCCGATCGTGCGGCTGCGGTTTGACCGTTCGGGGAAGGCGGCTGAGGTCGTGATCGTCCGGGGCACTGAGAACGTGCAGTTTGACCGGCTGTATCTCCCGACGTGGATGGCGCGGTGGACGGCGCGGGGGCCGAAACTGGCGGAGTTGGGTCCGGGCGAGATGACCGGGGCCTTTGAATTCACGATCATCTTTGTGGCCGAGGAGACTCCGTGACGGATCGGGATCGGCTCGTAGAATCCGGCGGTCCTTGTCCTACCAATCGCCGGGGTCATTGCCATGGCCGTCCAGAACACGCCGCGTCTTGAGGAGTTGCACCGTCGCCGAAGCGGGGATGCCCGCAACGTCGAGCGGATTCCGACGGTGGTCTACCGCGACGGGGCGGCGGCCAGCGCTGCGGTGGCGCGCGAGATTGCGGAAGTGATCCGTCAGCGTGCGGCGGAGGGACGACGGGCGGTGCTGGGGCTGGCGACGGGTTCGACGCCGCTTGGGGTGTATGGCGAACTGGTTCGACTGCATCGGGAGGAGGGGTTGTCGTTTGCCAACGTGACGACCTTCAACCTCGATGAATACTGGCCCATGAATCCCGACGAGCTGCAGAGCTACCGCCGGTTCATGAACGAGCACCTCTTCGATCTTGTAGACATCGATCCTGCGGAGACGCACGTCCCCGACGGCACGACAGCGCGGGAGGAGGTGCGGGCCTTCTGCGCTGCCTACGAGCAGGCGATCGCCGAGGCGGGGGGGATCGACCTGCAGATCCTGGGCATCGGGCGGACGGGGCACGTCGGCTTCAACGAGCCGGGGTCGCCGCGCGACAGCCGGACGCGGCTGATCACGCTTGACCGGGTGACGCGTGCGGATGCGGCGAGCGATTTCTTCGGTGAGTGGAACGTTCCGCGCAAGGCGATCACGATGGGCGTGGGGACGATTCTGGATGCCCGCCGGATCATCCTCATGGCCTACGGGGAGCACAAGGCGCCGATCGTGCGTCGCGCGGTCGAGGAGGGCGTGACGCCGAGCGTGGCGGCGAGTTTCCTGCAGGACCATCCCGATGCGCGCATCGTGGTGGATGAGGCGGCGGCGGCGGAGCTGACGCGCTTCAAGACGCCGTGGCTGCTTGGGCCGGTGAGCGATTTCGGGCTTGAGTGGGATGAGTCGCTGACGCGGCAGGCGGCGATCTGGCTGGCGCAGAGCGTCAACAAGCCGCTGCTCAAGCTCACGGATGAGGATTACAACGAGCACGGTCTGCAGGAACTGCTGAGCGCGCGCGGCGATGCCTACGACATCAACCTCGACGTCTTCCGCGCGTTGCAGAGGACGATCACGGGCTGGCCGGGCGGGAAGCGGGGCCGGCGGGGCGAGGATGGGAGCGAGGAAGTCTTTCCGAAGCGCATCGTCGTCTTCTCACCGCACCCGGATGATGATGTGATCAGCATGGGCGGGACGCTGATCCGCCTCTGCGACCACGGGCATGATGTCCACGTCGCGTACCAGACTTCCGGCAACATCGCCGTCTTCGACCATGAGGCGCTGTGGCACCTCGATTTCGTCGTCGAGTTCGCCCGGGGCTTCGACGTCGTCGGCGAGCGTGACGTCGAGCGGATTGAAGAGGCAGTGGAGCGCTTCGTGCGGGCCAAGGACCCCGGCGAGGTGGACAGCCCCGAACTGCAGCGAATCAAGACGCTCATCCGCCGCACCGAGGCGCGGGCGGCCGCGAAGGCCTCGGGCGTGGCGGAGGATCGCATCCACTTTCTCGATCTGCCGTTCTACGAGACGGGCCGCGTCCGCAAGAAGCCGATCGGCGAGGAGGACATCCGCATCACGATGGAGCTGCTGCAGCAGGTGCGGCCGCACCAGGTCTACGCCGCCGGCGATCTCTCCGATCCGCACGGGACGCATCGGGTGTGTCTTGCGGCGGTGACGGAGGCGCTGAGCCGGCTGCGCGATGAGGCGTGGATGCGCGAGTGCGTGCTGTGGCTGTACCGCGGCGCGTGGCAGGAGTGGGAGCCGCAGCGGATCGAGATGGCGGTTCCGCTGAGCCCGGATGAGGTGCTGCGGAAGCGCACGGCGATCTTCCGCCATCAATCGCAGAAGGATCGGGCGCTCTTTCCGGGGCCGGTGGATGCGCGCGAGTTCTGGCAGCGTGCTGAGGATCGCAATCGCCATACGGCGCGGCTGTACGATGCGCTGGGGCTGGCGGAGTATGAGGCGATCGAGGGCTTTGTCCGGTGGAAGGGGCCGTGATGGCGCGGCAATCCGTCGGCGTCGGCGTGATCGGTCTGGGCTTCATGGGCCGCACACACGTGGCGGCGTGGCAGCGTGCCGGCGCCCTGGGCGATCCGTGTCGTCTCGTTGCGGTCTGCGATCGCTCCGAGGCGCGGCGACGGGGAGAGATTGCGGAGTCCGGCAATCTCGCAACCGGGGCGGGCGACCGCCTCTTCGATCCAGCAGAAGTCCGGGCCTGTGCCGAGCCGGCCGATCTGTTCAGTGATCCGTCTGTCGAGGTCGTCAGCATCTGCACGCCGACGGACTCGCATGTGGCGCTGGCCTCGGCAGCGCTGCGAGCGGGCAAGCACGTGCTGCTGGAGAAGCCGGTGGCGATCCGCAGCGCGAAGGTAGAGGCGCTGATCGAGGTTGCGGAGGACTCGGGCCGGCTCTGCATGCCTGCGATGTGCATGCGCTTCTGGCCGGGCTGGGCGTGGCTGAAGGAGCGCATCGACGATCAGTCGTATGGAGCCGTGCGCAGCGCTTCGTTTACACGGCTGGGATGCAGACCCGCCTGGGGCGGCGGCTTTTACGCCGACGTCAATCGCAGCGGCGGGGCGCTCTTCGACCTGCACATTCACGATGTCGACTTCATCCGCTACTGCTTCGGCGAGCCGGAAGAGGTGCTCAGCAGCGGCTGCCTCGATCATCTCACCACGCTGTACCGATTCGCCGACGGCCCTGTTCATGTGAGGGCGGAGGGAGGGTGGGACCACACGCCGGGGTTTGGATTCCGGATGCGGTATGTCGTCGTTTTCGAGGAGGCGACGGCGGAGTTTGAGCTGGGCCGCACGCCTGCGGTGACGCTTTCGCGCGACGGGGTCTGCGAGGCAGTTGAGGTTCCGAGCGAGTCGGGGTATCAGGCGCAGGTGCGGCACTTCCTGCGGGCGGTCGGCGGTCTTGAGCCGCTGCGGGCGACGCTGGCCGATGCGCTGCTGACGACGCGGCTGCTGGAGGCGGAG
>CAZPFK010000089.1:0-11477 GCA_964585855.1 uncultured Vicinamibacteraceae bacterium | reverse complement strand
CGCGCGTCAGCACGCGACGCCGCCGCCTACGCTTGCGCCGATGGAGCACTCGGAGTACGCCCAACTTCTCCAGCGCTGCGCCGACAAGGACCAGGCTGCCTGGCGCTCCCTCGTTGCCGAATTCACCCCACTCATCTTCGCCATCGGCCGCCGCTCCGGCCTCACCGATGACAACTGCGAGGAAGCCGCCCAGGCCGTCTTCACCGCCCTGTGGAAGCGCCTCGAAAGCATCCGCGACGCCCGGGCCCTGACCGCCTGGATCACCACCGCCGCCCGCCGCGAGTGCTGGAAACTGGCACGGGCAGCCGGCAGGCACGCCTCCTCCGAGGCCGCCGAACCTGCCGCCGAGCTCGCCGAGCCGGAGGCCGAGCGGCTGGAGCGACACTTCCACCTCCACCGCGCCTTGGAAGAACTGGGCGATCGCTGCCGTGCGCTGCTTAATCGCCTCTATCTCCTTGACCCGCCTGGAACTTACGAGCAGATTTCTCTTGATCTGAACATGCCCGTGGGGAGCATCGGCCCAACTCGCCGCCGCTGCCTTGAACGGCTGGCCGAGTTATTGGGCGAGGAATCGGCCTTTTCCTGATCCGGATCGGTTTTTTCATCGCCTGCATGTATCACGGCCCGGCCCCGACCCTCCTGAAGGTGACGCCATGGCACACTCCACCCCCACTGCCACCGAACTGCTTGCCTGCCTCCTCGGAGAGGCCGATGAAGCGACCCGTGTGCGGGTGCTGGAGCAGCGGGATCGCTCCCCGCAGGTGCGGGCGGCATGGGACCGCCTTGAAGCGATGCTTGCCGATCTTCCTGACCACGCAGCGCTCGCCGCGCTCTTCGAGGTTGACGCCGCCGCCATCGACCGCATCGCCGCCGCCAGTCTTCCCGGACCAGGCCTGCTCGACCGCGCTCGGCAGGCGGCCCGGCGCATCGCCTCGATGATCAGCGATTCCGGCCTCACCGGGCTGACTCCTGCGGCCGGTTTCCGCGGGGCTTCGGCCGGGCGGCGGCTGGTCTTCGGCATTGATGAGATTCGAATTGACGTCAAGGTTTCGCAGAAGCGGCCGGCGATTGCCGGAGTGACCGCCGGCGAGGTGGAGGTCGCTGGTCAGGTCACGGGCATGCCGGAGGCCGAAGCGCTGACGCTGACGAGCGCGGACAGTCAGCCAAGCGTGTGGGGGATCGACGACGACGGCTTCTTCTGCATTGTGATCGCACCGGGGCGCTACCGCCTCGACCTGGAGGCCGGAGAGACGATCGTCAGCATTGAGGAGGCCGAGCTTACGCTCGAATCCTGATGAGCCGGGAGATTGAAATCTTCGAGGCGTTGCTGCGCGACAAGGGTGGTGCGGGTGTGACCCTTGCGCCGCCGCCCGAACTCGACGGCACAGCGTTGGCCGAGGCCGTCAAGCGCCTTGCGCTGGAGGATCTCCCCCGCGCGCTGGCGATCGTGGAGACATTTGATCAACTGCACTGGAGCAATCCGCGCCAGGCAGCGCACCTGCTGGCCGCCCGCGCCCACGTCCTCCTCTACGCCAATCGCTTCGACGACGCCGGAGCCGCGCTGGAACAGGCCGCCGATCTCGCCCGGCGCAGCGGCAACCATGCCGACGTCGGCCAGGTGGAGCTCGCAGCGATTCAACTGCACGCCCGCCAGGGTCGCCTTGCCGAGGCCGAGTCGGCCGCCTGTCGCGCCCTTGGGGCCTACCGGGAAGCCGATGACCCCATCGCACAGGGCAAGGCCCTGCTCAACCTCGGCATCGTGCAGCGCATGCGCGAGCGGCCGGATGAGGCGTTGGACTCCTTCGACCAGGCGGCCGCACTCGTCTCCACCGATGCCTTTCTCTCCGGAGCGCTGGCAAGCAACCGTGCCGAAGCCCTGCTGGACCTCGATCGCTTCCGGGATGCCGAAGCGGCCTTTGAGATCGCCCTCGCCTCCTTCCTCGCCGCAGGTCGGGAGCACGCCGCCGCAATCGTTGAGGGAAACCTCGCCGACCTGCTCAGCCGCGAGGGGCGACTCGATGAAGCACTGGAGCGATTCGAGCCGGCCCGGCGCCGCTTCGAGCACTCCGGCGCGACGGCCGACGCCATGCGCCTCGCGGCCGAAGAGGCCGAGGCCCTGGGCGCCCTCGGAGCGCACGAAGCCGCGCTCAACGCTTATGCGCAGTGCATCCCAGGGCTGGAGTCGGCCGGTCTGGCGCGCGAACTCTGCCGCGCCCGCAGCGGGCTGGCGCTCACGCTCCTGAGCGTCGGCAGCACCCATGATGCCCAGAACGCATTGCAGCGTTGCCGCGCTGAGTGGGAGTCGCTGGGCAGCGTCATCCTCCCGGCCCTCTGCGACGCCGCACTCGCAGCGCTGCACATCAAGGCGGAAGAGTGGGAGCAGGCCGAGACGCTTGCCGACCGCGCGAGCGCCGCATTATGCGATCGCCCGGCCCGCCTTGCCCGATGCCACGCCGACCTCGCCTCCGCCTGGCTCGACGCCGGCAGACTCGACCGAGCCGCGGAGGCCATCGCTGAAGTCGACCGCCTCGCCGGCATTATCTCCCTCGTGCCGGTGCGCATCTCCGCTCTGCACCTGCGCGGCCGGCTGGCGCTGGCTCAGAACAGTCCGAAGGACGCCGCATCATTGCTGCAACAGGCCCTGGCCGAGACTGAGCGTCTCCGCAGTGTCCTGCGCGCTGAACAGCATCGAATGGCCTTCGGGGAGTCCTGGCGGCGGCTCTACCTCGATGCCTGCCATGCAGCGCTGGAAACCGGCGACACGGCAATGGCCTTCGATGCACTGGAGCGGCTTCGCTCGCGCACCCTCCTGGAAGCGCTGGGCTCCGGAATGCAGATCACCACAGGACCTCAATCGCCCGACGCATCGGTCGTGCAGGAGGAGTACCACACCACGCTCGAAGGCCTGAACATCCTGTACAGCCGGCTCGGCTCGGGAATCTCCGGCTCGGAGACGCCTGCAGACCTCTCAGCGCTTGTTGACCTCGAGCGCACGGCCGACCGCCTGCGCGAGCGCCTGCAGGCGACCGCCGGAACCGTTGGCAACACCGCCGATCCACTCTCGTTGCAGAGCGTGCAGTCTGCCCTCCCTGATGGCGCGGCATGCCTCTCCTACTTCGAGGATGAGGGCCACCTGAGCGTCATCATCGTGACGCGAGACGCCGCTCGTGTGACACGCCGACTCTGCCGGCTTGACGAAGCCCTGCAACAGGCCCGGCGCGTGCGCTTCTTCGCAGACCGTCTTACAGAGGACCCGGCCGACCACGCCGCCGCCCGCTCCTGGCACTCGGCCCTTGAGCGCTACGGCCGCACCATCTTCTCGCCGCTTCGGGCAACCCTCGAGGGCCACCACCGCATCGGCATCGCCCTCTTCGGCGACCTGCAGGAGGTGCCGCCGGCAGCCGTCCCCGTCAACGGGCGACAACTTGCAGACACGTGCACCATCACCGTCCTGCCCGGCCTCTCCGCAGCGATCCGGCTTTCAGCACCCGATTTCCCCGCAAAGCCGACCGTTCTCGCCGTCGGTGTCGCCGATGAGGCCGCGCCACGCATGGAAGAGGAAGCCCGGCGAGTGGCGTCGCCCTTCCCGGGCGCCTCAGTGCTGACCGGGGCTGAAGCAACAACTGAGGCGGTCCTTGCCGCGCTTCCACACGCCGACCTCGTTCACCTCTCAACGCACCACGTCCACTCTGACCTGCACCCGATGTCCTCACGCCTGCGACTGACCGATCGATGGGTGACTGCCCGGGAACTGGTCGCCCACATCCGCCCCGGCTGCCGAATCGTCCTGGCCGGGTGCGAATCCGGACGATCCGGAGGCGGCAATGTTGAGGACCGTCTGGGCATCGTTCGGGCCTTGCTCGCACGCGGGGTTCGCGAAGTCGCCGCCTCGCTCACACCGCTGCACGACGCGACGGCCGCTCGATTGTTCGCGGCACTCTACGAACACCTCGCAGCCGCCGGCCGTACTGCAACCCTCGCCGGCGCGCTGCGCGCGGCACAGGGGGATCTGGAGAAGGAAGGGGTCCCGGCCTGGCTGTGGGGCCCGATGACCGTGACAGGAGGATTGCGATGACATCTTTACGCCTGTGGCTGTGGCTCCCGATTGCCATTGGCCTGCTCTGGCTTACACCGGCCCCGGTACTGGCTGACGATGACGACGAAGTCGTTCCCGGCGAAGTCGTAGTGAAACTGATCCCCGACGCCGACCCTGTGGCCTTCGCAAACCGCTACCGCGTGACGCTGCTGGACCAGATTCCGACTCGGCGGACCTACCTCTACGGCGTTCCAGTCGGCGATGAGGAGGAGTTCGTTGACATCATCGAATTTGACCCAGACGTCGAACTCGCGCAACCCTGCTTCACCGGCCGCGATGTCAACCCCGACGCCGGCACGCAGAGCATCTTCGTCGCCAGCACCTATGGGCAGTTCATCGACCAGTACGCCATGACGCAGATCAACGTCAATGCCGCGCAGACAATCGCTCGCGGCGCGGGCGTCACCGTCGCCGTGCTCGATTCCGGGATCGACGCCCAACACCCCGCGCTCGCACCCGCCATCGCTCCCGGGGGATGGAACTTCATCGACGACAACACCGATCTCCGCGACCGAGGCGACGGCATCGACAACGACGGTGACGACCTCATCGACGAGGCCGTCGGCCACGGAACGCTTGTCGCCGGACTGATCCGCCGTGTCGCTCCCGAATCCTCCATTCTGCCCCTCAAAGTCCTCGACAGCGACGGCTTCACTACGACCTGGCGCATGGTCGAGGCGATCTACTACGCCATTGACGCCGGTGTCCCCATTATCAATCTGAGCATGGGTACGACCGAGCCGACCTTCATTCTCTATGAAGCCATGCTCGAAGCCCGGACGCTCGGCGTGCTGATTGTCGCCTGCACCGGCAACGAGGATACATCCAGTCCCGTCCGCTTCCCCGCTGCTCACTCCAATCTCGGCGTCATCGCCGTCAGCGCCACCGATCGGATTGACCGGCGTGCCGAGTGGAGCAACTTCGGCGAGCATGTCTCCCTCTGCGCCCCCGGCGTGGACATCACCAGCACTATTCCAGGAGGAGGATATGGTCGCGCGCAAGGCACCAGTTTCGCCGCGCCGATGATTGCAGCGACCGCCGCCCTGCTGCTTTCTCAGGACAACGACCGCACTCCCCCGCTGCTGCGGCTCGGTCTCTTCCGCACCGCAGAAGACATCACCGATAAGAACCCCGGCTACGAAATGTTCCTCGGCGCCGGCCGCCTCGATGCCGGGGCCGCTCTGAGACGCAATCCCCCACCCATCGGCGATGCAGAGAAGAAGACGCCCGTCGACGTCGTACCCTGGACGCCATAGCGCTTGCTCCACAATCCGGACTTTCCCGATGCGGCTCGCCACAGCGCGGGCCGCATTGTCATTGGGACGCAGCGCCAACGAAGAAATTGTGTGCAGCCGTGTATCACGCCGGGCTGCGCCGCCTCCTGTAAGGTGAACGCGACGCCGACTCTTTCACACGTGCTCCCGAGTGGGGGGCAGGAGACTGCGGCGATCGCGGAGAGAATCGAAAGAAAGGAACTCTCCAATGAATGTGAATCGAAACAGCATCGTGCCCGTTCTGATCGTCGGCTTCGCCTCGGCTGTCGCCGTCGCCCAGCCCTCCACGCCCCGATACCAGCTCTCCTTCGACGACTGCGTCACCGCCGACAACCAGTTCATCGGTCAGGACGGTGTATTTCAGTGGGATGTGGATGCCGGCTGCGACCTCTACCAGGTGGATCTCTACGAGCGCCCCACCACCCAGACCTACCTGCTGGCCAACGGCCGCTACGGCGCCTTCGAATACTTCGAGTACATTGACATCGAGCAGGCCCGGGCCGGCATGGACTCCCGCTACCTCTACGTCGCCGTCGATCTCGTCGGCCGCGACCACCTCACCTCCGACGGCGGGCGGGATGAGATCGGAATGATGGAGCGCTATGGCTTCCGCCTCAGCCCCGATCCTGACGGCCGGCGCGGTCTCCTCGTCATCGCCGATCAGCCCGAAGTCAAGAACGAGCCCAACACCGTCTTCGGCCCCATCGGCACCTTCGCCTACTACGACGTCAACGGCGACGTCGGCGGTGCGGCCGACAACGGCCCGACCGGCCTCTCCGTGACCAAGAGCGACAACCCCGATGAGGAGGACGGCATGAACGGCTACGAGCGCGTCGTCATCTCTGACGGGAAGATCGGCGGCGACGGGCCGCGCGTTCTCTGGGTCCGCCTCGATCCCACCGATGACACGATCGTCGAGTTCGCACTCGATTACCGTGCCCTGGGCATCAGCCCCGAGACGCTTCGCAGTCTCCAGTACCTCGAGTTCGAGGCGATCAAGGGCGGCCCCAAGGATCCGCAGAATTACCTCTGGAACGACAAGTACACGAAGGAGGAAGCCGGCTCACCCAACTACGGCGGCAACGGTGAGAGCGAGTTCGGCACCGAGGGCCTCAAGGACATCTACGAGGTTGACACGGCCCGTGGTGTGACTGAACCCAACTGATCCGCAGAATCCGTTACACTACTCTCTTCACGCGGCCCGCCGATCCCACGATCGGCGGGTCGCTGTTTATTTGGAGACCGCCGCCTCCGGCTTCGGCTCCGTCTTCCCGTTTCCGTTCTCTCCCAGCCAGCGGACAGGTCGCGGCTTGCGCGCATAGCGCAGGCCGAACTCCTCAACCGTTCGCCGTGTGATGTACTCCATCATCTCATCCAGCGAATCGGTGACGAGCATGAGATCGAAGTCCCCCGGCGAGATTGTGCCCTCGGCAATCAGCCGCTTCCGCATGAACTCGATCATCGGCTGCCAGAACTCCACGCCGACGAGCACGAGCGGAAACTGCTTGATCTTGCCGGTCTGGATGAGCGTGAGCGTCTCGAAGATCTCATCGAGGGTCCCGAAGCCGCCCGGAAGCGCGACGAAGGCGTAGGAATACTTGACGAGCATGACCTTCCGCACGAAGAAGTAGCGGAACGTCACCCAGCGGTCGAGGTATGGGTTGGGCTTCTGTTCCATCGGCAGCTCAATGTTGCACCCGACCGACTTCCCCCCGACGTCTTTCGCGCCGCGGTTGGCCGCCTCCATGATTCCGGGCCCACCCCCGGTCATCACCGTAAACCCCGAACGCGCCAGCGCCCGGCCCACTTCCCGCGCCTTGCGGTAGTGCTCGTGCTGCTCATCGAATCGCGCCGATCCGAAAACCGTCACGCACGGCCCCACGAAGTGCAGCTTCCGAAACCCGTGGATGAACTCAAGGAGAATACGAAACGCTCGAAAGAACTCGTAGCGCCGCGTGTGCGGCCCCTCGAGAAAATGAATCTCCTCCGTCGCCGTCGGCGCCTTGCCCCAGCGGCTGTCACCGTCGTGGGGCTGCCCGCCCGGCTCAGGATTCGGAGAGAGAAGTGGAGCGTCGTCGGGGTTCATCGTCGGGTGGTCTCATGCATCGCGGAAGTCGCGCGCCAATTCTCATCGTCCATCCAGCGCATACTGCTGAAGGTATTCCGGAACGCTCACCGTCCACCCCAGCCGCTCCTCAATCTCCGCTGCAAGCATCATCGCCGGGCGCCGCTCCCCGTGCGTCAGAAACAGGCGATCCGGCGGCCGGTTGAACTGCTCGGCCCAGCGGATCAGCCCCGTCTGGTCGGCATGGGCCGAAAGCCCCTGCAACTGCTCAATCCGCGCCCGGACTCTCGTGTAGTGCCCGTGAATCCGCACCGGGTCCTCCCCGTCCACAATCAGCCGGCCCAGCGTGTCATCAGCCTGGTAGCCCACGAAGAGAATCGTGCACTCAGGCCGGTGCAGGTTGTGCCGCAGGTGATGCTTGATCCGTCCGCCCGTGCACATGCCCGAGCCGGCCATGATGATCGACGGCGTGCGGTCATCGTTGATCTTGCGGGACTCTTCAGGCGTGCGCACGAATCGCAGCCCCGGAAAGTGGAAGGAGCCCCGGCCGCCTGTCAGTTCACGGCGGGCGCCCTCCTCAAGCAGTGACTGGTAGCGCGTGTAAATCTCCGTCGCGTCGACCGCCATCGGGCTGTCGAGGTACACCTGCACCTTCGGAATCCTCCCCGCCTCGACCAGCACTCCCAGGTAGTGCAGCAGTTCCTGCGCACGATCGATCGCAAATGTCGGAATCACCACATTCCCGCCCCGGCCCATCGTCTGCTTCACGATCCGCTCAAGGTTGGCCTCGACGTCGCCCGAGCCGTCGTGATCCCGGTCGCCGTAGGTCGATTCCAGGATGACGTAATCGGCCTCCTCAACCACCGTCGGGTCGTGCATGAGCGGGTGGCCGCGCTGCCCCAGATCGCCGGAAAACACGATCCGCGTCGTCTTCCCGGCCTCCTGCACGCGCACCTCCAGAATCGCCGACCCCAGAATGTGCCCCGCATCATTCCATACCGCCTCCATCGAGCGGCCAAGGCGCATCGGACGACCGTACTCCACAGCCCGGAAAAGACGCAGGGCCTTCTCGGCATCCTCCGTGCCGTACAGCGGCACCTCCGGATGCGGACCCTTGCGACCCTCGCGCTGGTGACGCCTGGCCTTGTACGCCGCATCCTCCTCCTGAATTCGCGCGGAATCCGTGAGCACAAGATCGGCCAGGTCAATCGTGGCCGGCGTCGCCCACACCGGGTTGCGATACCCCTGCGCGACGAATCGCGGAATCAGCCCGCAGTGATCCAGGTGCGCATGCGTCAACAGCAGATGGTCAACGCTCTCCGGCTCCACCGGCGGCGCCGCCCAGTTGCGTTCAAGGCAGCACCGCTCCTGGAACATCCCGCAGTCGATCATCACGCGCAGATCATCGGTCTCCAGCAGGTAGCGCGATCCCGTCACCTGCCGGTTCGCACCCAGAAAATGAAGTTTCAACTCCGTGTCCTCCGGATGGCACGCCCCGGCATCAGCCGGTCACCATCGCGTCAAAGCCCCGCGATTCAACGGCCTCCGCCAGTCGCTGCGCCGACACCGACGGCTCGTGCTCCACCGACGCCGCGGCCCCCTTCAGGTCCACCGACGCCGCCTGCACTCCCGGCACACCCATCAGTGCCTCACGCACATTGCGCACACACCCCTCACACGTCATCCCCTCGATCTTCAGCATCGTCTTCATTGGTCACTCCCGGTTCGCTCCGCCGAACCTCGTTGTCTCCGCAACCGATACCGCAACCTCAGCGAGTTGCCGATCACACAGAGATCAGACAAACCCATCGCCCCTGCGGCGATCAGCGGCCCGTGCACTCCCAGCAGACCGAAGGCGGCCGCCGGAATCGCGGCTGAATTGTAGAAGAAGGAAAGGAAGAGGTTCTGCCGGATCGTCCGCAAAGTCGCCGCACTCAGATCGAGGAACTCGCACAACGCCCCCAGCCGGGTTCCCGGGATCACCACGTCAGCGGCCTCGATGGCAATGTTCGTCCCCGTCGCCATCGCCACACCGACGCCCCCGCTGCTGCCCGCCTCCGCCAGAGCCGCCGCATCGTTCACCCCGTCGCCCACCATCACCACCGTCTCCGACTCGGCAAGCCGCTTCACATGCGCAACCTTCTCTTCCGGACTGAGTTCGGCAAACACCTCATCTGCTTCCAGCCCCAGCCTTTCCGCCATCCGTTTCGCCGCCGGCCTGCGATCGCCGGTCAGCAGCAGCGGCTGAAGGCCGCGCTGACGGAGCGTGGAGATGAGCTCGGCCGCATCGTCGCGAAGCTCATCGTCGAAGCGGATCGTTCCGATCGCCTCGCCCCCGCGCACCACCACGCTGGCGGTATACCCCGACTCCGCCTCATCGGCGCCGACGATCCCCTCCGCCTCCGCGGCCTTGCGCGAGATCAACTCCACCGACGAGCCGTCAACGTTGCCCTCCAGACCGCGCCCTGCCCGCTCCGAGACCGAGTCGGCCGCCGGCACATCCAGACCGCGCTCCTGCGCCGCCTCCACCACCGCTTTGGAGAGCGGATGCGACGATGAGTGCGCCAGAGCCGCCGCCACGCGCAGCGCCTCATCGTCGGCCTCGACGACGCGCGGCCGCCCCTCCGTCAGCGTCCCGGTCTTGTCAAAGACGACAACCGTCGCCTCCGACCCCCGCTCCAGCGCCCGCGCGGATTTGACCAGAATGCTGCGGTGACCCGCCTCGCCCGAACCGACCATCACCGCCGTCGGCGTCGCCAGTCCGAGCGCACAGGGACAGGAAATGATCAGCACCGTCGTCGCATTCACGACCGCCGCCGCAATTCCTCCCTCGCCTCCGAAGATCATCCAGCCCGCAGCCGTCAGCGCCGCGATGATCAGCACCGCCGGTATGAAGATCGACGTCACGCGATCCGCCAGCCGCTGGATCTGCGTCTTGCTCGACTGCGCCGCCGCCACCATCTCCGCCATCCGCGCCACCGTCGTCGATCGACCGTCCGTCGTCGCGCGGATCACCAGCCGACCCGTCGTGTTCATCGTCCCCGCAATCACCGCATCCCCCTCCCCGCGCTCCGCCGGCACCGGCTCGCCGGTCACCAGCGACTCATCCAGCGCCGACGCCCCCGAAACGATCTCGCCGTCAACCGGAACCCGCTGCCCCGGACGAACGAGGATCAGATCGCCAGGCTCAACGTCTGCCGAAGGAACCGTCTCACCCGTCGATGCCGATTCGTTCTCGAGGCGTTCCACCTCATCGGGCTGCATGGAGAGCAGTTCGCGAAGGGCAGCGCCGGCCGCCGTCGTCGTCTTCGCCTCCAGGTAATGGCCGATCGAGATCAGCGTCAGCAGCCCCGCCGCCTCACCGAAGTACAACGGCAGATCGTGACGATCCGTCGTCAGCAGCAGCACCGCGTTGAGCGTGGAGAGCAGGTACGCAGCGCTGGAGCCAATCGCAATCAGCGTGTCCATGTTCGTCCCGCCGGTCCGTGCTGCCGACCACGCCGAGACGTAGAACGCCTTGCCCACCAGCGCCATCGCCGCCGTCGCAAGCGTCCACGAGACGATCATGCCGGCCGTCGAGTGATGTGCCAGCCCGAACGAGCCGCCGAACCAGTGCACGAGCTCCAGCGGAACCCAGATGCAGCCCCCGACGATCATTCGATATCGCCAGTCGGCCGCCCGGCGTGCATCTCGCTGCTCAATCTCGCTGCGCTGTTCCGCAGGCGAAATCCGCCCCTGCGAAACATGCGCAGGATACCCGATCGCCGTGACCTTCTCCGCCAGCGCCTCGGCGTTGATCCCACGGCCCTTCACCGTCGCCGACGCGCCTGAGAGACTCACCGAGGCCGACTCGACACCCTCCTGCCTGGAGAGCACCTTCTCGATCCGGGCTGAACAGGCCGCGCAGTGCATTCCCTCCACCGCCAGCGTCACCGCCTGCCGGGCATCAGACCCTTCAACGGAACTGTGATCATGCGTCGCCATGGACGCAATGATCCTAGCGACCACACGCAGCGCTTCAGCAGCCGTTGATCATCTCGGC
>CAZPFK010000088.1:0-11524 GCA_964585855.1 uncultured Vicinamibacteraceae bacterium | reverse complement strand
TTCGACGCTCACTCCAGCTCCCGAACCCGGAGATCACGGAACCACAGCCGACACCCGTGCGCCTGCAACTCAATCGGCCCCCGCTCAAAAATCGCCCGGTCCCGCTGCCAGTAGTTCTCCAGCACCACTTCATCCACAACCACGTTGCCGTTGAGGACCACCGTCACGCGCTCGCCGACCATCCGGATCAGGAACTCATTCCACTCCCCCGCCGGCCGATCCGCCGCGACCCTCGGGCCTGACGGATGGCGTTCATTGTTGTACAGCCCGCCCGATCCAGAGGGGTGATCCCAGATCTGCACCTGCGGTGCACCGCGCAGATAGATGCCGCTGTCGCCCCCGGTCTCGATCCGCCACTGCAGCAGAATCTCGAAGTCGCCGTAGTGAGCAGTTGTGCAGAGATTCTCCCCGCCGCCATCGAAGAACAGCATCGGCACACCTTCGTCGCCGACCAGCACGAACCAGTGCGCGTGCATGCGCGCATCGGCCGCAGCCTGCGCGTCGGCAAGCGCTGCAGCGCTCATCGATGCCCGGGTCACAGGATCGGCGACCAGCCCCTGCCACCCGGTCAGGTCGCGCCCATTGAAAAGCGGGGCAAATCCGCTTGGCCCCGACGCAGCACACGGCGGGCGGCAACACCCTTGCGCCATGGCAACGATCGCCAGCGTCCCAACCAGCGACTTCATCGCCCTGCCCGGCTGCGAATGCTGTCCAGCACGTTCATGAAGTTGATGTAGGAGTCGTACGGACTCTCGTAGGGGTTGAAGTACTTGTGTACATCGCCGTCGGCAAACCACTTGGTACACATGTAATAGAAGTGGTCGCTGGTGGTCAGCTTCCGCCAGTCGGCCAGCAGCGCTTCGTCGCCGCTCTCCCTGACCGCCGCCCCGAGCTTGTAGAGCTCATGCAGCGCGTTGGACTGCATCGCATTGCCAAGCCAGGCCGAAAGGTCGCGCTCCGTGTCCGCCCAGGAGGTCATGTAGGGAACGTCGTACTCGCCGACGGGGGTGAACTTCGCCGCCGCCTCGCCGGGCGTCAGAAAGTCGTTCTGCCCCGGGTTGACGTCGAAGATCTTCTCCGGAAGCGCATCGAGAAACTTGAAGATGCCGGTGTCGGCCCACTGGTGCTCGCCGAAGGTCTCGTAGTCCATGAAGAGATTGCAGACGTAGCCGTTGCCGTTGATCCTGTTGACCCACGTGGCGAACTTCTCGGCCGTCAGTGGCCACTCCGCCCAGCCCCGGTTGGAGAATCGGAAGGCGATATCGTCGCTGAGCGAGTAGTTCTTCAGCAGCAGGGCGACCTTGGCGGTGTTGGGCGGGCGATAGAGGTAGTTCGGTGAGCGATACCCCAGCAGACGGTCCACTCCCTCGCAGATGATCGCCCGGTACGCCCCCCACTCTGCGATGTACTGCGCCAGGTCGTTGTTGTAGATCAGCTCAGTGTTGCGGAAGACCGTCGGCGTCGCGCCGAAGAGGTCGTGAATCCGCCTGCCGTGCAGCTCCACCTGCGCCCGGAACTCATCCCGGTTGTACAGGAACGACAGGGAGTGGTAATACGTCTCGGCGATGAACTCGCAGCAGCCCGTCTCCGCCAGCTGCTGAAACAATTCGATCACGTCCGGCGCCCAGGCCGACAACTGATCCAGCACAACCCCCGTCAGCGCGTAGCTGACCCGGAAGCGACCCTCGTGCCGCCGGACCAGGTCAAGAATCAGCGCCGTCGTCGGCCGGTAGCACTTTTCCGCCACCTTGCGGCAGATTTCGGCATTCTTGGCGTCGTCGAAATACTGGTGGTGCGTGTCGAAAACGCTGTATCGCCCGAGCCGGAAGGGCTGATGCACCTGGAAGTAGAAACAGACTGACGCCATCGACCGCTCCGTCCTGTGCCCCCGCACCTTCGGTATCGGTCGAATTGTGACGACCCGACTCCGCGCTTCAAGTGCCCGTCACGGATTTGACCGGACATTCGCCTGCCCCCGCCGCAATCCGCCCTATCGTTTCCGCATGCCCACCATGTCCCGAGAAGAACTCTGCAGCCGGATAGCCGACGTGGCGCTGCTGCGCGGAAACTTTGTTCTCCGCAGCGGCCGCACCAGTTCCTTCTACCTCGACAAGTACCGCTTCTCCACCCGGCCCGAGCTCCTGGGCGAGATTGCCGAGGCCTTCGCGCAGCGCCTCCAGGGCATCGAGGCGCAACGACTCGCAGGGGCTGAACTCGGCGGCATTCCGCTGGTCACCGCGACCTCGCTGAAGACCGGCCTGCCGAGCATTTTCGTCCGCAACGAGAAGAAGGGTTACGGAACCGCCAATCGGATTGAAGGCGAAGTCAATCCCGGCGACCGCGTCGCCCTCCTTGAAGACATCGCCACTACCGGTGGACAGGCCGTTGAAGCCGCTCGCGCCCTCGAACAGGCGGGGGCGGAGGTCGTGCGGGTCATTGCGGTCATCGACCGCCAGGAGGGCGCACGGGAGAACCTCGCCTCGGCCGGCTTTTCCTTCGAAGCGCTCTTTACCCGCGGCGAACTCGGCATCGACGGCTAGGGTCGGCCCTCTCGTTTACAGACGATCCTGAAGACTGGCGCGCGTGCCTCCGATTTCCAGCAGGCGGGCGACTTCGGCGGCCCGGGGCAACGATGACCGCTCGACCTCGCGTGCCAGCGCCTCGATCTCCTTGGCGCGAAGCATGTACTCACAGGCGAACTGCGCCAGCTGCTCAAAGGGCATCTCCCGGAAGAACTCCAGGCCCTCGCGATACACGATCCGCGAGGCGATCGCAGAGCAGACAATCTGCGCCCGGTACGTCTCCGGCAGCTTCGACCAGATCCGATCGCCTGCTCGCCACTGCAGAATCGGCGGAATGTGCGAGAACGTAATCTCCCGAACCAGTTCCGGCTGCGCCTTGGAGAGTCGATCAAAATCGGCGCTGATGGCGTCGGTCACGCGGTTGATCTCCCGGCTCAGTTCAATGCCGAGATCGACCACCGACGTGCCCGGCCGGCGCATGTGCTCCTGAAAGAGCGTTCTGGCCTCGAGCCGCGCATAGGTGCGGAGTCGATCGAGGACCTCCTCGACGTACTCGGTCTTGATCTCGAGGAACTCCTCCTCCGAGAGCATCAGGCAAGCCATGATCTCGAAACTTGAGCAGATCACGCCGCACTTGTTGGCGCTGCTGTCCTTGACGATCAGCACCCCCGCCTCGAAAAGTCGGCGCCGCGCCTCGGGCGTCAGGAACAGGTTCGCCCCTTCAACTATCACCCGGCTGGCCGGCACACCCTGGTCGTCAATGAACTTCTTCCAGTTGTAGCCGTTGATCGTCGAAGGCCGTCCGCCCGCCGGCACGAACGCATCGGTCTTGACGCGATTGTGCATCTCGTTGCGCAGCCGCACGCCCTCCGGATCGCTCACCCGCGTCAGCCGTCCCTCGCGTGAGAGCTTTGATGAGTCAAACTCGGCGATCGGCAGGCCGTTTCGCACCAGCCGCAGCAGCTCGCTGTGGTCCAGCCCCTCGGGGTCCTCAGCACAGCCGAATCCGTCGGCAATTCCCGCGATCTTCACGAAGTTGCCGAACTCCCGGATCAGGATGCGAATCTCGTTGCCAGCCACATCGCCGTCGGGGCCGCCGGTGATCTTCACCGAGAAGGGCTGGGAGCGCGGATCGATGCCGACGAAGTTGAGCGCCTCCTCCAGGTAGACGTTCACGCCCTCGCTGGTCACGCCGTACTCCTTGTGATTGATCCCCGCCCCGGGCTTGCTGCTCATCAGCGCATTGGGGTACGGATACCCTCGCTTCTCGGCCCGACTGACGATCCAGTTGATGTGCTCCGGCGTGATGTTCTCATCGGGACCGAAATAGATGTGTTCGGTGATTCCAAGCCGGTCCACCACTGAATGGCCGGCATCGGTGGTGATCAGGTCGAGCATGCTGTCGGCAAAACCGCGAACGCACCGGGTGATCGTCTGTCCGGGCCGGACCAGGATCACCGCCTTGGCCCCGCCCTCGGGAATGTCCTTGTTCTTCAGCTGCTGCGCGTAGGCCAGGGCATACACCTCATCGAAGTGCCGCTCCGACTCACGGATGTAGTGCTCGTTGGAAGGGGGCCGAACGACCCGCACGCCGCCGCGCGACGTGTCCCGGAACCGCACGTGAAAGGCGTTGAAATCGCGACCGTGTACGAAGAAGACGCCGAAAGGCGTCTCGGGCCGCTCCGCATCCGTCGCGTCCGACCCCGGGGCACCGGCCGGCAGGGGGATGTCATTGCCGCCTTCGTTCCGCGGCTTGGGCATCATCAGAGTCGGGTCGATTCGAAGCGAGAGCGCATAGCGGCCGACGACGTAGAAGTTTGTCTTGAGCGTGCCTTCCATCGCATCGAGAATGCGCTGAAGCACGCGCCGGGCGACTTCATCCTCTACATCGTGCTCGATCGACTCACGGATGCGGTTGGCGCGAAGGCGACCGTCGGCCTCGTCGAGCGGGCGCTCCGGATCGAACCTCGCCTTGAAGTGGTTGGCCAGACGGATGGAGACGTTGATGTACTGCTCCGCCACCTCGCGGATACGCTGGCGCGTAAAGACGTAGCGATTCTCCTTGACCATGATCTGGTGAACGAGATCGCAGTACGTGTGGATGATGTCGGCGCTGCCCAGTCCCAGCTCCGAATGGGCGTAGCCGAAGGCCAGCGTCTCATCATCCAGCCACTTCAGCCGCAGCAGGTCGCGCTTCAGTCGCTTCCACAGCGGTGAGTTCTCGTCAATCTGTCCGCCGTCCGGCCCCTGCACGACCGCCGAGATGATGACCACCGACTCCTGCTCGCCGGCCTGAATCGCATCCACGTACGCCCGGTCCACGTTAACCGAGAGCGTCTTGAGGCGGTTGGAGATCCGCACCACCATGCGCTTGGCCGGGGCGTTGGAGACTGCGACAATGATGCGCGAATGCTTTGGATAGAGCGTGTTGTCGATCACGGCCGACGAGCCGCTGCTGGCGCTGACCTCGCGGAAGAGCGTCGCGTGGTGCAGAATGCGGCTGGGATGGCACACCTTGACGTACTCGTTTGACAATCGCGCAAAGTGCTCGCGCAGCGTCTCATCGCTCCAGGGCAGCCCCTGCTCCCGGGCCGACTTTACCGTCGCGTCAAGTTTCGAGATCACCGCCGGATCGTTGAAGTTGCACGGCTCGCCCGCGCCGACTTCGAAGATGTCGATGACCAGTTGCCCGTCCTTGGCCGAATACAGCTTCGCCGAGCGGATCAGCTCGTCGCCGAAGTCGTTCATCAGATCCGTCAGCATCCCCGGGTAGTCGTTGGGCAGGACGTAGGTGATCTGCCGGCCGTCGCCGCTGCGGATGCGCATGCGCGGCTCGACGCCCGAAGCCCGCAGGGCCAGGATCGCACGCATGTGCTCCAGCTGCGTCTTCTCATCGGTGTTGGCGAAATACGCCTGGGGCATCTGCTCCTCAAACCACGCGACAAACTCGCCCGCCGCGTCGTTGAGGCTTGAGCACAACTTCTCCACCATCGTCGAAGTCTGCGCTGACGTCGATGATCTCATAACAGCATCCTGTTCCGAGTCGTAGGGGCCGCGGAGCCGAAGTCGTCCGCGAAAAGAGCAATCTTTGCCGGGCCGGTCCGACAATACCAGTGCGCACGGGCCGAAATCGATGCATCGCCCTAACCTTCTGGCCATGCCCGCATCAACCGTCGTCACCATCGGCAATTTCGACGGGGTCCATCGGGGACATCTCGCTCTGATCCAAAGGGCCCGCCGGCTGGCTGGTCCAGCCGGACAGGTCTCCGTGCTGACCTTTGATCGCCCCCCGGCCGTCGTCCTCCGCCCCGAGAACGCCCCGCAACGCCTGACGACTCCCGACCGCCGCGATGCCTTGCTGCGCCAGGCAGGGGCCGATTCGATCACCTCCATGGCCGCCACAGCCGATTTCCTGGCTCTCAGCCCGGAGCAGTTCTTCGACTGGGTGCTGCAAAACGCCTCCCCAACCGCCTTCGTCGAAGGGGCCGACTTCCGCTTCGGCTGCCGCCGGCAGGGGGATGTTGATCTCCTCAAGAATCTTGCGGCAGCACACGGCCTCACCGTGGACGTCCTGGAACACGTCGAAGCCAGGTTGACCGACGACCTCCTCGTTCCCGTCTCCAGCTCCCTGATCCGCTGGATGCTCGCCCAGGGACGCGTGAGGGATGCAGCCGCCCTCCTGGGCAGACCCCACCGGCTCGAAGGCGTCGTCCGACCCGGACAGAAGCGCGGCCGCTCCATCGGCATCCCTACGGCCAACCTCGAATGCGATCTCATGCTCCCGCGCTTTGGCGTCTACGCCGCCCGCGCCCTCGTCGGAGGAAAGTCCTATCCCGCCGCCGTCAACGTCGGCCGTCGACCCACCGTCGCTTCCAGCGCCGCACCGACGTGCGAAGCCCATCTGATCGGCTACGATGGCCCCCTCGATTCCTATGACTGGACGCTCTCGCTTGACCTGTATGCCTTCATTCGCGATGAACTGCGGTTCCCGTCCGTCGACGCCCTTGCGGCTCAGATCCGGCGCGACCTCATCCGCGCGCAGCGACTGACCGAGGACGAAAGCCCCGCAGCATGATCCCCTACGTCTCAAACGCCGAACTCACCGACATCGCAGATCGAATCCGCAGCGCGCGCCGCGTCATGGTCACCACCCATACCAAGCCCGATGGTGACGCCGTCGGCTCCTCAACCGCGCTCACTCGCGCGCTCAACACCCTGCCCGATTGCACTGCCGACCTCTGGTTCATCCCGCCGCTGGGGGAAGTCTTCGAGACCATCGTCGAGCCGACGCCTTTTCGACTCGTCAGCGACGATCAGACTCCCGACGACGACTACGACCTCATCATCATCCTCGACACCGGCGCGGGGGCGCAGCTCCAGGGCCTCAAGCCCTTCCTTGCAGGCAAGGCCGACCGCATCTGCGTCCTTGATCACCACATCCAGGGCGACTCCCGCATCGCCGACCTCCGCTACATCCGGCCCGATGCCGCCGCCGCCAGCGAAATCGTCGCGGGGCTCATCGAAGCAATGGGGATTCCCCTGACCAGGGAACTCGCAGAGCCCCTCTATGTCGGACTCGCGGCCGACACGGGCTGGTTCCGCTTCTCCAATACCCGCGCTGAAACCCTCATGCTCGCCGGCCGCCTCCTCCAGACCGGCGTGAATCACTCGGCGCTCTATCGCCTCATTCAACAGACCGACCGCCCCCAGCGCTATCGGCTCATGGCCAAAGCTCTGGCCTCGCTCTCCCTGCACGCTGCCGACCGGATCGCCGTCATGGCCCTTGCTCAGGAGGATTACCACGCCACCGGCGCCACCACCGATGAGTCACACGGCTTCTCCGACATGCTCCTGGGCATGGAATCCGTCGAGGTCGCCTGCCTCATCTCCGAGCCGGTTCCCGGCATCGTCAAACTCAGTCTGCGATCCAAGGACGGGCCAAACGCGGTGGACGTCAACGCCCTTGCAGGACACTTCGGAGGCGGTGGCCACGCTCGCGCCTCGGGCGCGAAAGTCGAGCGCATGCCGCTGCACGAAGTGCGTCTGCGCTTCGTCGCAGCCGCGGAAAAATCGCTGCCCTGACCGACGCACCTATGCTTCATCTCGGTCTCTGACTTCGCATCTTCTCAAACACGGGAGCGCCTGCCGCATGCCCCTGGTCGTCACCGGCTCCATCGGAATCGATACCGTTCACACCCCAACCGGCTCCGCTGAAAGCGTCCTCGGCGGCTCCTGCACCTACTTTGCCGCCGCCGCATCCTTCTTCACGCCGGTCCGCCTCGTCGCCGTTGTGGGTGAAGACTTCGACAACCGCCACCTTCAGACGCTCAAGGCCTTCGACAACATCGATCTCGAGGGCCTCGAACACCGCGAAGGCGGACGAACCTTCCGCTGGACCGGCCGATACCTCGACGGCATGAACCGCCGCGAAACCGTCGAAGTTCACCTCGGCGTCCTTGACGAGGATCCGCCCCGCGTGCCCAAAGCCTTCGCCGACTCCGACTACGTCTTCCTCGCCAACACCGATCCTGCCAACCAGTTGATTTTCCTCGAACGTTTCCCCGACGCCTCCCTCGTCGTCTGCGACACCATGGACCTCTGGATCAGCACCCAGCGCGACAACCTCCAGCGTCTGCTCGACCGCGTCCACGGCCTCGTCCTCAACGATGCCGAGGCGGAACTCCTCACCGAGAATCCCAACCCCGTTCGCGCTGCCCGAATGATCCTCGACCGCCACGACCTCACCTTCGTCATCGTCAAGAAGGGCGAGCACGGGGCCGTCCTTGTCCACCGCGACGGCATCGCCGCCCTTCCGGCCTTCCCCCTCGACAACGTCATCGACCCCACCGGTGCGGGTGACTCTTTTGCCGGCGGCCTGATGGGCTACCTCGCCTCCACCCGGCAGACGGGCTTCGAGGCCATTCAGCGGGGCCTTTCCTACGCGACGACGATTGCCAGTTTCACCGTTGAATCCTTCAGTCTCGATCGCCTCCAGCGGCTCACAGATGCCGAACTCCAGCGCCGGCTGATTGATTTCGCCCGGATCGTCCGGGTCGTCTGAGGGCATCGGCTTGCCGATTTCCCGTCGCCCTCCTACTCTTGCCTCGATTGTCTCCCGACGATGGTCGCTCCCCCTGGTGACAGGGGGGCCCCGGAATCTCCGATTCCGTGCGTCCACGATCCCGCCGGGCGTTTCCTCCAAAGTCCTTTGTTCTCAGGGAAATACGTCACCATGTCCAAGGCTGATCAACGCGTCGCCAAGCGCGCCAGAGTCGCCAAACTCTCCGAAGCCGGCTCGCTCTTTGTTGACTACAAGAACGTCGATGAGCTCCGCCGCCTCATGAGCCCCAACGGCAAGATCCTCTCCCGCAAGCGGCTGAACGTCACCGCCCGTGAGCAGCGTCTGATCGCCCAGGCCATCAAGCGCGCCCGCTATATGGGCCTCCTGCCATTCACCAACGCCACGCTCTGAGTGATCCCGGATCTCTTCAGGCACATCGCGGCCCACACAGGTCTGCGAAGTCATCTGCTGCGCGTTGCAATCCCGTAACAGCCCCCCTACCACTTTCCCCACCGTTCCGAGCGACACCAAGGAGAGTCTCGTGGCCGCACATCCGGCTGGATCAACCGCACTGACCCTGCTCCTCACGCTGGCTGCTCCAGCGACCGCATTCGCTGCTGAACCCGCCACGCCCGCACGCTTCAGCACGCCGACCCTCGATCGAGTCGCCCTGCTCAAAACCCTTCGCGAGACTCCACACGCCCGATTCGACGGCGTCTGGTCCGCCTCGATTCAGCAGCAGGCCGATTCCGCCCTCTCTAACGACGCCCCCGCCGACCTCTCCCCCTCACCCGCCTTCGGCGAGAAGGGCTCATGGCGATGGGCTCTCTACGGCGGGGCAGCCGCCGACCTCCGCCGCGACGGCGAGCAGTACAACGCCACCTGGGCCGCCTCCTACTTCCTCGCCGACAACTTCAGCGTTGACTACGAGTTCGGCGCGTACTACTTCGCGCAGGGACAGGATGCCGACGATGCCGGGGGCGGCAACTTCAACGTCCTCTTCCGCTGGCACTTCCTGGCTGAAGAACGATGGTCCCTCTATATCGACGGCGGCGCCGGACTTCTCCTGTCCACCGACGATGTCCCCCCGGACGGTACCAGCTTCAACTTCACCCCGCAGGCCGGCCTCGGCTTCACCCACGACCTCGGCGACGACGGTGCCCGCCTCCACGCCGGCATGCGCTGGCACCACATCTCCAATGGCCGCACCTCCGGCAGCGATGACAACCCGGGCCGGGATGCGATCATGGCCTACGCCGGGGTCTCCTTCCCCTGGGGCCGCTGACCCACCCCATTCGGCGAACCCCGTCCGGTCCTGACAGCACTTTTTCTCCCAACGACCATTTAGGGCGGCCGGCAGGTTGCTGCGCCCAGTGTACATCCAGATTCTGAGTACTGCACGACCCTCCGGGAGGCGTGACCACAAGATCTCGTGGTCCGCACGGATTATACAGCGCTCTCTGATTCCTTGCTGATCTACCATTATGGGAGATTTAGTCGAGACACACCCTTGCAGCAGTCGATTTTAGTTGTATCGTGGAGGAGAGCCACAACGGTGGTTCGCCCGGTCGATTCCCAGGGGGACCGCAGGGAGGCTCGCTCGTGTTGTTCGTCGGTCAGTTCGACTACGCCATCGACGCTCAGGGGCGCTTCCCCTGTCCAAGCGAGATCCAGCGTGGCCTGAACCCCGACACCGACGGCGCCGGCTTCTACGCCGTGCCGGGACCCAAGGGTGGTGTGATGCTGATTCCCGAAAAGCAATTCGAAGCCCTCGCCTCACGCCTGCCCAACGACCTGCGCGCCGACAGTCGCATGCTCGACTACCTGCGCCTGACCTTCTCCAGAACCGAACGCGCCGGCTTTGACAGCGCCGGCCGGCTCCGCCTTTCCGACCGGATGCTCGAGCGCGTCGGCATCAGCAAGAAATCCCGCGTCATGCTTGTCGGATGCGGATTTCACCTCGAACTTTACGAGCTCTCCGACTGGCAGGCCCGCGAGAAGGACCTCGAAGCCCGCAGCCGGGAGATTCAGGACTCAGTGGCAATCGACCTCTTCGGAGGAACCGCGAACTAGCACGGATGCACATGCGGCGGCGTGGATGGCTCGCCGACTGTTGCGGGGTGGCGGAGTTGTGAGACGGGCGGGGAGGAACTCAGGGTCGGCGGCACCGGCCCGCGACGCACGACGGTGAAGACTTTCGAGCGTCGATTCGTGATCGCGACGGGCCAGGAGGGCCCGGGAAGCACGCACAGGAAGCGACTTCCACACTCGACTCGCACCGCTGAAGGATCGGCGGATGACAAGTGAATACGACGACATGGCAGCCCAGGCAACGGCCCGCACGGATGCAGGCCGAAGCGGAAGAACAAGGCCGCCGGAGCGAGCAGACATCACGGCGCAGGATGCGCCCGATGCCGGCCGGGTCGCAGTCGGGACCTCCTCTCATGGAAACGAGAGCGCCGAATCCCTTCCTCCCGACCGCACCACGCTCCCGCGGCTTCTCCGCCCCCCACGGCCGCCATGATCGTCGCTTCGAGCCCCGGCCGCACAGGATGGCGGCTGCGGCCTCGAAGATTGGATGGATGACAGTCGGCCCGTCGCTGCATGGAGGCAGCGCGGATCGGCTCCCGGAACACCGTCGTCGGCGTGCACCTTGGCGCAGGCCGGCGACGCCCCAGGCTCCCACACGTGCCCGACTGGTCGCACATCGGGCATTCTGATCCCACTCTCGTCCGCTCACGCACCCACCAGTGTGAGCGGGCTTTTTCTTGCGCCAGAAGGCTCATGATAAGTGGCGGCCGGCCTGCCCACGAGCCGGAAGCGTCCGCGACGGACCCTCTCCGTCATGCCCGCGCAGGCGGGCATCCATTCTGGCTGATCCACCGTGCCACCCGGAAGGCCTCGCTTGCGCTTCAGCCTGGTATTCCGCCTCAGTGCCTAG
>CAZPFK010000087.1:0-11806 GCA_964585855.1 uncultured Vicinamibacteraceae bacterium | reverse complement strand
CCCTGGGCCCTCGCCCTGGGCGGCAACATCCTCAGCCCCGATTTCCCCTTCGATTCCCTCCTCGCCCACGCCCCCGCACCCCGGCTGGTCGTCCTCACCGGCTCACTCCACCCCGACGACCCCGACGCCCTCGAGCCGCGAAACTGGCTCCCGCACGGGTCCCAGGCCCTCCGCGACCTCTGCGGCCGCCTCCTCCCCGGCCTCCGCGCTGCGGGGCTCACGCTCCTCCTTCGCCCCCATCGCCGCCACATCCTCTCCGACGCCCAGGCCACCCGCCGCTTCCTCCTGGCCGCGCTGGAGCAGTGGGGGGCCGATGCGCCCCTGGGCCTTGCGCTGGCGCCCGATGACCTTCTTGAAGACTCCATGCGCCCCACCCGCGACGACCACCTCGAGCGCATCTTCGAGTTCCTCGGCCCCCTCGTCTCCCTGCTGATCCTCCAGCCCGGCACACCCCCGCCGACCCGCACCGCCGCCGACGCTTTCCTATACTGGCCCCCACACGACCCGCAGAAAGGCCAGCCATGACCGCCCGCCGCGGCCCAGCCGTCCCCACCCTCGACCACCCCACCCTCGCGCGCGTCCGCGCCCACTTCCTCCAGAAGCGCTTCCGCGCCACCGAGTTCCGAGGCCAATCCGCCCTCATCGTCGAGCCGGCCGACCTCCACGAGGTTCTCGCCTTCCTTCGCGATGATGAAGAGTCGCGCTACGACTTCCTCTCCGACATCACCGCCGTCGATTACCTCGGCTACCCCGCCCCCATGCCCGCGCGCTTCGCCGTCGTCTACGTCCTCCTCAGCACGATCCACGACCGCCGCCTCATCGTCAAGACCTTCCTCGATCCCTCCCTCGACACCACCGGCAACGCCGAAGACCCCGCCCTCCGCCTCCCCACCGCAACCGACCTCTGGCCCGGAGCCGAGTGGATGGAGCGCGAAGTCTTCGATATGTTCGGCATCTCCTTCGAGGGACACCCCGACCACCGCCGCATCCTGCTCTGGAAGGACTTCCCCGCCTTCCCCCTCCGCAAGGACTACCCCCTGCGCGGCCGAGGCGAGCGCGAGCACTATCGCATCGTCGAACGCGACGACGCCTGAAGCGCCGTCGAGAACGGCTCCTGGAAACACTCCCGTCCGCTCCGTCCCCCGCATTCCGGGCACAGGATCGGATACGCCCCCGAGGCAATCTGCGGCGTCAGCAGATGCCCGCACCCAGGACACGTCTGCGCACACACCGCGTTGCCCCGCCGCAGGTGTCGCCGCATCATCTCCCCGCCCCAGCTCAGCGTCAGCACGATCTGTACTGCGCTTCCGGCTGTCAGCGCCCCGAAGAGCGGCAGCACAAAGCCGACCCGCTCGGCCAACGGCGTCGAGGCGAGCATCCACGCCGTGAGGATCGCCGCAGCCAGCGTCGCCACGGCCGTCACGGAGACAAAGAGCCAGAACGTCCCCGAGCGCACGGCGCAGCCGAACGCGCGCCACCACGCCACATGCCGCGCCCATCCCGGCGTCACCGCGCGCAGCTCCGGGTACGACTCATTGGATATGTAGAAGCGCATCCCCATTACGCCGCCCCCCCCGCCTTCAATCCTCCGGCGCATCCTTCGACACCCGACGCCGAAACTCATCCAGCAGACGATGCGTCACCGGCCCCACCTTCCCCGAGCCGATCGTCGTCTCATCGATCATCGACACGCCGATGATCTCCGCCGCCGTCCCCGTCAGGAAGACCTCATCGGCCGCCTTCAGTTCATCAAGGCCAAACAGCCGCTCCTCGCAGGCAAGCCCCAGGTCGCGGCAGAGTTCCATCACAAAGGCCCGCGTGATTCCCTGCAGAATCCCCGACTCCACCGGAGGCGTAAAGACCGCTCCGTCGCGGATTGCGAAGATGTTGTCGCCGGTGCATTCCGCAACATGCCCCTCGTGGTTGAGCATCACCGCCTCAAACAGCCCGACGTCGATCGCCTCGATCTTGGCCAGAATGTTGTTCAGGTAGTTCAGACTCTTGATCGACGGGTCCAGCGCGGCAATCAGGTTTCGCGGCCGCTTCGCCGTGATCACCCGCATCCCGTTCTCATACATCTCCGCCGGGTACAGCCGGATCGTGTCGGTAATCACAAACGCCGTAGATTGCGGACACAGAAACGGGTTCAGCCCCAGCGTCCCCACGCCGCGCGTAAACACCAGCCGGATGTATCCATCCCGCAGCCCGTTGGCCTCCAGCGTCTCGCGGATCGCCGAGGCGATCTCCGCCCGATCGAAGCGCGGCGTCAGCCGGATGCGCTCCGCCGAGGCGTACATGCGGTCCAGGTGCGACTCCAGTTTGAAGACGCGCCCGTTGTAGGCGCGAATCCCCTCGAAGCAGCCGTCGCCGTAGAGCAGCCCGTGGTCGAAAACGCTCACCACCGCCTGCTCACGAGGTACCAGTTTGCCGTCGAGCCAGATCTTCATGATGCTCGCCTGAGAGGTCGATGCCCGCAACGCGACGCCAAGTGTATGGGCCCCTCGCCGCTGCTTCCCCCTTGAAATCTCCGCGTCCCCTTTCCCCACAATCCCCGGTGCAATTCCCGACGGAGCCGCCCTCCCGGCGCATCTTCCCCACCGGCACTGCGAATCCCGTTTGCATTCTCTGCCCCGCACGCTTATACCTTTCCCCTCCCCGAGCCCACATTCTGAGGTCAATCCCGGACGCTCCCCGCGTCTACCCTTCGACCCCTCCACAGATCACCCCCCTCCACTGGAGCTCCGCATGATCCGCTCGTTCCTGCCCCGAACACTGCTGGCCGTCGGCCTCATCTCCCCCTTCGTCTCCGTCTCCGCCCAGCCCGTGGATCAGCCCCACGCCGGCATGCTCCGCTACCCCGACGTCAGCGCCACCCACATCGTCTTCGCCTACGCCAACGACCTCTGGACCGTCCCCCGCGAGGGCGGCGTCGCAACGCCCCTCTCCTCACCCGACGGCGCCGAGGCCTTCGCCCGCTTCAGCCCCGACGGCTCACGCATCGCCTTCGTCGGAAACTACGAGGGCGGCCGCGACATCTACACCATCCCCACCGCCGGCGGCGTCGCCCACCGCGTCACCTACCACCCCTCCAGCGAACGCCTCACCGACTGGCTCCCCTCCGGTGAGATCCTCTTCTCCGACAGCCGCCTCGCAGGCCTCGGCCGACAGGCCCAGCTCTACCTCATCGACCCCGAGGGCGGCATGGCCGAGCAGCTCCCCGTGCCCTATGGCGCCAACGCCACAATCAGCGACGACGGCGGCTGGCTCATCTACACCCCCATGAGCCGCGACTTCCGCACCTGGAAGCGCTACCGGGGCGGCAACCAGGATGACATCTGGATGTTCAACCTGGAAGACCACTCCGCGCAGAAGATCACCGACTGGGAAGGTACCGACACCTTCCCCATGTTCCACGATGGAAAGGTCTACTACCTCTCCGACGCCGGCCCCGAGCACCGGCTCAACATCTGGTCCTACGACCCTGACACGCAGCGCCGCGAACAGATCACGACTTTTGCCGACTACGACGTCAAGTGGCCCGCCATGGGCCCCGGCCCGCGCGGTCGCGGCGAGATCGTCTTCCAGAACGGCTCCGGACTCTTCCTCCTCGATCTCGGCAACGGCCGATCCACCGAGGTGAAGGTCACCATCCCCGGCGACCGCCCCCGTCTCCGCACCCAGCGCATTAATGCGTCGAACTTCATCGCCGACTGGACCATCTCCGCCACGGGCAAACGCGCCGTCGTCGAAGCACGCGGCGACATCTGGACCCTCCCGGCCGAGAAGGGCTTCCCCCGCAACCTCACCAACACCGACGGCGTCGCCGAGCGCCTCCCGATGTGGAGCCCCGACGGCCGCTGGATCTCCTACTTCTCCGACGCCACCGGTGAGTATGAGTTGTACGTCACGCAGTCCGACGGCAAGGGCGAGACAAAGCAACTCACCGAGGGCAGCAAGACCTACTACTACTCCGAGTGGTGGTCCCCCGATTCAAAGCACCTGCTCTACTGGGATAAGGCCGCCACCCTCCGGATGGTCACGCCCGAGACCGGCGAGATCCGCGAGATCTACACCGACCCCTGGGCCCAGCGCGGCACCATCTCCTGGTCCCACGACAGCCGGTGGATCGCCTACGACCGCACCGATGAGGACAACAACAACCGCTCCATCTGGGCCTTCAACCTCGAGACCGGCGAACACCACCGCCTCACCTCCGGCATGTTCGACGACTCCCGCCCCGCCTTCGACCGCAAGGGCGACTACCTCTACTTCGTCTCCTCACGCTCCTTCAGTCCGACCTACTCCGCAGTCGACACCTCCTTCATCTATCAGAATACCGAACTCCTCCTCGCCGCACCGCTCCGCGACGACGTCGAAGACCCCTGGAAGCCCGAACTCGACGAGGAAACCTGGGACGATGAGGAAGACGCCGACAAGGACGACGACGCCGACGCCGACGACGAAGACGCTGAAGACAACGGCGACGCCGAGGACTCCGATGAGGCCGACGAGGACAACGGCGACGAGAATGGAGACGACGAGGATGCTGAAGACTCCGACGAGGCCTTCGTCGACGACGGCGTCTCCGGAACCTGGGAAGGAACGGCCACCGGCGGCGAGGGCATGCCCCCCGCAGGCCTCCCCTTCACCATGACCCTCCGAATCCACGAGGACAATTCGGTCACCGGCTCCGTCTCCACCGTCATGTACTCAGGCGACCTCTCCGGCTCCTGGGACCCCGACGCCCGCGTCCTCTCCCTCTCGATGAACATCCCCGACGGCCCCTCCGTCGCCATGACCCTCACCGTCACCGATGGCGAGTTCTCCGGAACCGCCGAGGCCGACGGCACGACCGTCAACATGAACGCCCGCCGCACCGCCCCCTGGACTCCCGACGAGGAGGAGGAAGGGCAAGAGGGCGAGGAGAAGAAGGAAGAAGTGAAGGATGTCGAGATCGACATCGAGGGCTTCGAGGCCCGCGCCTTCGTCCTCCCCACCGGCAACGGCGCCTACGGCTCCGTCCACGTCAATGACAAGAACCAGGTCCTCTACGCCAAACAGGGCGAGGGCATCAAGCTCTTCGACATCACCGACAAGGAGAAGTCCGCCAAGGACGTCGAGAGCGGCGTCATGGGCTTCCACCTCTCCGGCGACGGCAAGAAGATGCTCTTCATGCGCGGCGGCAACGCCCACATCCGCAATGCGGCCGCAGGCGGCTCCTCCAAGCCCGTCAACACCGACAACATGGTCGCCATGATCGACCCCCGCGATGAGTGGCGGCAGGTCTTCATCGACGCCTGGCGCATCCAGCGCGACTTCTTCTACGTCGAGAACCTCCACGGCGTCGACTGGCCCGCCGTCCGCGACCGCTACCTCGAGATGATCGACTCCTGCAACAGCCGCGAAGATGTCTCCTACGTCATCGGGGAGATGATCGCCGAACTCAACGTCGGCCACACCTACTACTGGGGCGGCGGAACCGAGTCCGAATCCTTCACCAACGTCGGCATGCTCGGCGTCGATTACGCCCTCGAAAACGGCGCCTATCGCATCAGCCGAATCATCCGCGGCGGCGACTTCGATGTGGATGCCCGAGGCCCCCTCGATCGCCCCGGCATCGACGTCAAGGAGGGCGACTATCTCCTGGCCGTCAACGGCGTCCCCGTCGACACCACCCGCGAGCCCTGGGCCGCCTTCGTCGGTCTTGCCGGCAAGATCACGCAGATCACCGTCAGCGAGAGTCCCGTCCTTGATGACACCGCCCGCGAAGTCATCGTCGAGCCGATGGGGTCAGAGTCAGGCCTGCGCTTCCGCAACTGGATCGAACGCAACCGTGCCTACGTCGAGGAGAAGACCGGCGGCCGCGTCGGCTACATCTACGTCCCCGACACCGGCGTCAACGGCCAGAACGAACTCGTCCGGCAGTACTTCGGCCAGCTGCGCAAAGACGGCCTCATCATCGACGAACGCTGGAACGGCGGCGGACAGATCCCCACCCGCTTCATCGAGATGCTCAACCGCACCATCGTCAACTACTGGGCACGACGCGACGGCATGGACTGGCCCTGGCCGCCCGATGGCAACCCCGGCCCCAAGTGCATGCTCATCAACGGACCCTCCGGCTCCGGCGGCGATGCCTTCCCGCACTACTTCCGCCATTACGGCCTGGGCAAACTCATCGGCACCCGCACCTGGGGCGGCCTCGTCGGCATCTCCGGCAACCCCGCACTCATCGACGGCGGCTACACCTCCGTGCCCACCTTCGGCTTCTATGAAACCGACGGAACCTGGGGCATCGAAGGCCACGGCGTTGACCCCGACATCGAGGTCATCGACGATCCCAGTCTGATGGTCGACGGCGGCGATCCCCAGCTCGATGCGGCCATCGCACACATGCTCGAAGAGATCGAACGCAACCCCTACAACCCGCCGCAGCGTCCGGAAGACCCCGTCCGCACCGGCATCGGCATCGACGACGAGGACAAGTAAGCAGTAGCACAGGCATCTTGCCTGTGTGAGCGGTAGGGTGGGATAAGCGCAGCGCATCCCACCGGGAAAACTCAACCAACCAGCGGCCGGCCTCGCGCCGGCCGCTTTCATTTGTGGATCCAAAGGAGCCGCGACTGTGAGGGAGCGCTGTGCTGACTCCAACACTTAATGAGCCCGAACTCGCAACCCCCTCCGCAACACGTCGCACTGGTGGGTTGGGTGCCAGAAAACCCAGACAGCCCGCCTCCTTCCGGAAACGGGCTGACTCCGTAACGCAAAGCGGGTGAAGGGACTCGAACCCTCGACAACCACGTTGGCAACGTGGCGCTCTACCAACTGAGCTACACCCGCGTAGCAGCCCACAGTCTACACCGCTTCCGCCCCCTGACAAGTCCCCCGCCGCATACCCCCGACCACTGCCCCCTCCCCGGCCGCACAGACCCCCCGCCCCCCCACCCCGCACCCGGATTTCCCCCCAACCCAATCTGAATCCTCCCCCGGTCCGACGGCTCCGCCAGAGCGTCTACCATCGATCAGCCCCGACGCTTCCCGGACTCCCCGCCGGTCAGCGCCGGCCCTCCGCCTGACCCGCATGCCCATGGAGAGAGACATGCTGCAGCAACACATTCCCCACCGACAGGCAAGATGCCTGTGCTACCTCCTCATCCTTGTCCTCGCCTTCCTGACGGCTCCGGCTGCCGCCCAGTTCTCACGGCTGGGGGTCGAACCCTTCAAGCCAGTGCTCTCGGAATCCGAGATCGAGCACATTGAGGAGACCTTCGCCCTCTCCGAGGAGCAGACCGCCCAGGTGCACGCCGCACTTCAGACCTACCTCGGCGACTTCCGGGAAGCCGAATCCCGCATGCGCCGCCTGATCCGCGGGGCAGAATCCCAGGCCCGTGAGGGAGTAACCCCGGAGCAGACAGCTCAACGCATGCAGGAACTCGGCGATGAATGGCGCACCACGACCGAATCCCTCGAAGCCGCCTTCTTTGAACAGGTGCAGGCGATATGGGCAGGCGACGATGCCCCGGCCTGGGAGCGCTATCAGCAGGACTGGCGTCGTCGAAGCACCCTTCAGGCCGGCGCCCGCTTTCCCGGCGAAGCCGTCGATCTCATCGTCGTCGCGGAAATGGCCGGGCTCGACGCCTCCGCCGGCGAGACGCGTGACATCCTCGATCGGTACCGGCAGGAGTTCGACGGCGCTCTGGTCCTCCGCAACGAGGTGATCTTCGAGATGTTCGCCGCCCAGGCCGACCCGGAGCGTCGGGCCGACGTCTCCACGATCTACCTTCAGGTCGTCAGCGACTCCGCCGCGGTGCGTGACGTCAACCGCAAGTACGTCCGCATCCTCTGCACCGCCCTTGATGACGACGCCTGTGCAGACCTGCAGCACGCCTTCAACGCCGCCTGCTTCCCGCAGGTCTATGTGCCGACAACTGCCGAGCGCTTTCTCGAATCACTCATCGCATCTGAAGCGCTCGACGAGACGCAGCGGCAGGACCTGCAGAACCTGCACGTCGAGTTGCTGGAATCACTCGCCGTACTCAACGATCGCCTCGTCACCGTGCTCCTCGATGAGTCCGACGCAGCCGTCAAGCGTCGCCTCACCGGCGCTGCACCGGAACAGACCGGCGGCAGCGGCGACCCTCAGGCCACCGATGATCAGGGCCCCCGCAACTCCATTCAGCTTCTGCTGGAGGAAAAGCAGCAACTCGTCTCGACCGCCATCGACCGCGCCTGGGACCTGCTCACGCCGGAGCAGCAGGAGCAGGTCCGCAAGCCGCAGGGGTGAAAAAGCAGAGAGACCCGGCGAATGCCGCCGGGCCTCTCGGTGTTGTCAGACAACAGAATCTGCAGCGACTCGATCAGTTGATCTGCTCGACGTTGCTGGTCTCGCAGGTGGAGACGTCGATGGCCTGCACGTATCCGCCGCAGGCACCCACGGGAGCGCTGCCGCTGAAGGTGACGTCGCCGTTGCCGTCAGCCGTGCGGACCTGCACCAGGCGGATGCCGGCGCTGCCGAGGCCCAGCTGCGTGCCGCCGCAGGTGAAGCCGCCGGGAATGATGTAGTTGCCGGTGTTGGCCGCAAAGACAAGAGCCACCGAGCCACCGGCCGTCGCGCCCGAGGCGTCAACGCTGACGCTGCCGGGGCAGGAACCGTTGTAGTCGATGCTGAAGGCCTCGCCGACCTGGAAGCCGGGGCCGTAGAAGCCGGTGACGGCTGACGAGAAGTTCGTCGGGCGCTCGAAGATGCCGTTGAGCCCACTGAACGTTGCATCAATGTACGTCAGTGACGGATTCACCGTCTGCGTCGGCACGTTAAAGAACAGGCACTCAGTCTGCCCCGAACCGTTGAACCCGCCGACGATGTAGCCCGAACCCGGGTTCAGAACAACCGGGTTGATGCTCACGCTCCGCCATCCCTCCGAATTAATCGGCGACGAGGAGGAGACGACCACCGGACCGGCGATCAGGTTGCCGGCCGGATCCCACAGACCGACCTCGTGGCTGACCTGCAGGCCGTTGCCGCCCTCGTCGTGCCAGGTCAGCGCGGTGACGGTGACGGCCGTGTTCACGTTGAACTGCCAGCCGACGCTCTGGTCGCTGTTGGCGCCGCAGGATGCCCCGGACTCAACAAAGGTCAGCGCATCGGATTGCGCCAAAGCGCCCGAAGCCAGACCAAGTGCCGCTGTCGATGCAAAAACAAATCGCTTCATCGAAACTCTCCTTCGCAAGTGGAATCACGTGCGGAATCTGCGCACACCGCAGCCCCGCGTGACCCATTGTAATGGCAAACCAGGAAACGAGAAGCAAAAACCCCGTCAAATTGGTCCTTCGCACCACATTCTTAATGCGACCGCTGCCGCAGGTTGCTGTGCCGCAACCCCTGACTTTATCTATTTTCTCAGGTTTCGACGGATCGGCTCCAATGTGTTCCACGTGGAACACTCTGCATCATTCCCCAGGAATCGTCGAAATCACGCCCTCCCACGGGCTGCTCGCCGTCGCATACAGCCGCTTGGGAATCCGGCCCGAGACCCGCGCCAGCCGGCCGCTCTCACACGCCAGCCGCATCGCCCGGGCCATGCCCACCGGCTCCGCCGCGTGCGCAATTCCCGTATTCAGCAGCACGCCGTCGGCCCCAAGTTCCATCGCCACAGTGACATCCGACGCCGTGCCGACACCGGCATCCACGATCACGGGGTACTCAGAATCTTCGCCCTTGAGCATCTCCAGGATGATCGCAATCGCTGAGGGGTTTGCGATTCCGCGCCCCGAGCCGATCGGCGAGCCGGCCGGCATCACCGAGGTCGCCCCCGCCTCCTTGAGGCGGATTGCCGCAATCGGGTCATCCGAGGTGTAGCAGAGCACCTTGAAGCCGTCGGCCACGAGTTCGCGGCATGCCTCCAGGGTGCCGACGGGGTCCGGCAGGAGCGTCTTGCGGTCCCCGAGTACCTCCAGTTTCACCCATGCAGCGCCGGGATTGTCCATCTGCTCCAGCAGGTCCCGCCCCAGACGCGCAATCCGAACGGCATCGTCGGCCGAGAAGCAGCCGGCGGTATTCGGCAGGATCGTGTAGCGGGAGAGGTCGAGATGATCCAGCAGACTCCGCCCCCGCGCATCGATCAGTCGTTCCCGGCGCACCGCCACTGTGACGACTTCGGTGCCGCTGGCCTCCAGCGCCTCGGCCATCACTTCGTAGTTCTCGTATTTGCCCGTCCCCACGATCAGCCGGGAGGTGAACTCCATCCCCGCCAGGTGCATCTTCTCGTTCATGGTTGCCTGTTTTCCTTACTCCCGCTCGCACGAATTACCCGCCGCCGACGAGCGTGACGATCTCGATCCGGTCGCCCTCGGCCAGTTGCACCGCCGGCCGCTCCGAGGGACGGACCAGTGCACGATTCACCTCCACCGCCACGGGCCGGCCTGCAAAACCAAGATGGTCCACGAGCTCGGCCACGGTCAGCCGATCGTCAAACTCGCGGGCCTCGCCGTTGACGATGAGGGTCATGGGCCATGATAGGAAAGGCCCGCTCACAGGGCGGGCGGCAGGTGCGTCAGGATGAAGACGTACCAGAGTACCACCGCAAGAAACCCCAGCACGATCCCCGCACGCGCCTGAAAACGCTGCATCTGAATCGGCTCGGTCATCTGCGAGGCCGGCGTATGGCGATAGGTCCACAGCGCAAAGCCGCCGGTGCTGATCGCTGCCGCATACAGCAGCACGACGAGCACGACCCAGCGGTCGGGATCGCTCACCCACCACTGCGCGGCCCCCGCGCCGACGGCAATCAGCCCCAGCCACGCCGAGGCGAAGGCCAGCAGGGGAGCCGCGGCCGACTCCGTGACCGCCTCGCCGGGCAATCGCCACAGGTACCACGAAACGCCGATAATGAAGGCAATGGAGACCGTCACCTGGATCGACAGGCGCAGCGTATCCGAGATGGCAACCAGCGTCTCGCTCATTGGTGGGTCGCGGCATCCTTGCAGCCGCAGGGGACAGTAGCGGTAGAATCTCCCGAGAGGAAATGCCCGTCATGCACCGGTTTCTGCGATCATTGACGCTCCTGGCGGCCGCCGCGGCGGCCCTTGCGCTGCTCCTGCTCCCTGCCTGCGACCGCACGCGGGAGTACAACCAGAACACCCCCGAGGCGACGCTGAGCAGTCTCTTTGAGATGATCGGCGACGGCAACATCCATCGCCTGCCCGAACTCATCTACACCGACGATCCGCAACTCCGGGCCGCCCTTGATGATGTGGGCCTCCTCCTCCAGCGCGTCTACTCGCTGGGCGAGGAGATCCGCACGCAGTACCCTGAAGATGTCGCCCGACTCCGCGCTGAGTACGAGGCCCTCGCCGTCGAGAAGGCCCGCCAGATGGCCGAGGAACGCGGCGGCGAGGAACTCTGGCTCCGTCTCCAGCTCTTTCTGACCGATCCGCAGGTTGCCGCTGAAAACGAAATCGACCGCCTCGGCGTCGTTGAGATCGACGAGGAGACCTTCGCCGTCACCATCGACAACCGCCCCGCCTTCGGGGTCGGCCTGCTGATGATCCGCCGCGAGGGCAGGTGGTACTTTGAGTTTCCGCAGAACCTCCCGGGGCTGGGAACCTCCATGCCGCAGACCGATGCCGAGTGGCGCATCATGCGATCCATCCTGAAGTCGATTGCCAACGGCGTCTCCTGGACGGAGCGCGAGGTGGAAACCGGCGGCATCCGCAACCTTGATCGCGTCTGGCGGCAGGCCGCCGAAGACGTCTTCCCGCCCATCGTGACGGGCTGGATGATCTACGAGCAGGCGCTGAAGGCGAGGCC
>CAZPFK010000086.1:0-12124 GCA_964585855.1 uncultured Vicinamibacteraceae bacterium | reverse complement strand
TCGCACGCCTCCGACAGACCCTTCCCCTGCGCCAGCCCGCCCGCAATCGCCGCCGAAAACGTACACCCCGCCCCGTGCAGGTTCGTCGACTGCCGATACTCGCCCACCAGCTCCACAACCTCCTCCCCGTTGAAGAACACATCCACCGCCTCCGGCGCACTGTCGACGTCCGGGCCCGGCCGCTCAAAGCCCGTCACGATCACCGCGTGACATTTGAACTTCTTTGCAATCTGCCGCGCTGCCGATGCCCCCTGCCCGATCGTCTCACACTCCTGCCCGCCCAGCAGCCGCGCCGCCTCGAAACGATTCGGCGTCGCCACCGCCGCCAGCGGCAGCAGGTGCTGCCCGATCGCCGCCGCCACCTCATCGCCGGCCAGCGGATCCCCCGATTTCGCCACCAGCACCGGATCAACCACCAGCGGCTGAAGACTGTGCCGCTTGATCAGCGTCGCGATCGTCTTCACCGCCGCCGCAGACCCCACCAGCCCGACCTTCGTCGCCTGGCAGTCGATGTCCCCCGCGACCGCCTCGATCTGCGCCTCGATCATCTCCACATCCACCGGCGAGACCTTCCGCACCCCCTTGGTGTTCTGCGCGGTGATCACCGTGATCGCCGAGCACCCGAAAACCCGCATCGCCGACCACGTCTTCAGGTCGGCCTGAATCCCCGCGCCTCCCGAAGAATCGCTCCCGGCAATCGTCAGCGCCGCCTTCATTCCAGGTACTGTTCGCTCTGCCACGCTCGGCTCCTCGTGCTGGTGGGGGTCGGGCCGCAAGATAGGCGCACAGAGCCGAACTGAAAAGGATCGCCCCCAACTTCCCCGAAGCCCCGATCCCGGCCCCCGACCGCCCGGTTTCCGCCGGATTCCGCCGCGGCGACTATCCTCATGGAGCGGAAACACGCGCAAACCCCCGCCGTTTCCGAGACGTACCGGCGGCAGGCAACCGGCTCAGAGCCGACCCGATCCCGCCTCCTCCACCGATTCACGACAGGGAGATTCCTCATGCACCAGGGCAAACGCTTTCTCGCGCCCCTCCTGCTGGTCTTCGTGCTGGGCGCCCTCCTCCTGCAGTTGCCCCTCCTGGCGCAGCAGACCCGCGACACCTACGAGTGGTTCATCCCCATTCAGGACATCCGCGACGCCATCGTCGACGGCTTCGTCGAAGAGCCGGACCTCGAGGCCCTCCAGGCCGGCGCCATCCGAGGCATGATCGAGGTTCTCGACGACCCCTACACCGAGTACATCCCCAACGAGGCCTTCCGCGACTTCGAGAAGACCACCGGCGGAACCTACGTCGGCATCGGCGCTGAAGTCCGCATGGAAAACGGCTGGCTCACCATCGTCTCCCCGATGGCCGGCTCCCCCGCCATCAAGTCGGGCATCCGCGCCGGCGACCAGATTCGCGCCATCGACGGCGTGACCACGCAGGGCGAGCCCATCGACGACTCCATCAACCGCCTCATGGGCGAGCCCGGCAGTTCCGTCACCGTCACCGTCCACCACCAGGGCGATCCCGACGACGTCGTCGAGGAGATCGTCATCCGCAGGGACCGCATCATCGTGGACACCGTCGAAGGCCTCCACCGCGAAGGGCAGAACTGGGACTACTGGCTCGATCCCCAGCAGCGCCTCGCCTACGTCCGCCTCACCCAGTTCACCCAGAGCAGCTACGAAGACCTCGTCAACGCTCTGACCGATCTCGTCCGGCAGGATGTGCGCGGCCTCATCTTCGACCTCCGCTTCAACCCCGGCGGAACCCTCACCGGCGCCATCCAGATCTCCGACCTCTTCCTCGCCTCCGGAACCATCGTCGCCGTCCGCGACCGCAACGGCAACGGCCAGTCCTGGGATGCGCAGGCCGCCGGAACCCTCCCCGACTTTCCCGTCGTCGTCCTCGTCAACGGCGACTCCGCCTCCGCCAGCGAAATCGTCGCCGGCGCCCTCAAGGACAACGACCGCGCCGTCATCCTCGGAACCCGAACCTACGGAAAGGGCAAGGTCCAGGACCTCCGCGACCTCCCCGGCGGACAGGGCCGCCTCAAAATCACCACCGCCTACTACTACCTGCCGTCCGGCCGCAACATCCAGCGCACCGACGACTCCGACGTCTGGGGCGTTGACCCCACCGACGGCTACTTCGTCCCCATGACCAACGCCCAGTACCGCCGCATGATCGAAATCCAGCGTGAGCTCGACGTCATCCGCGAAGGCAACGGCGACGGGCAGTGGAACGACCCCGTCTGGGTCGAGGAGCGCCTCGCCGACCCGCAGCTCTCTGCCGCCATCGAAACCCTCCGCGCCCGTGTCGAAACCGGGCAGTGGAAGGAAACCGGAGGAACCATGGACGACGGCGCCCAGGTCGCCGCCGAACTCCGCCGCGTCGAGCAGCAGCGCGAGTTCCTAGTCACGCAACTCGAACGCATCGACGAGGAGGTCAACCGCCTCACCGCCTTCGTCACCGACGAGCAGACCGATCCCCCCGTCAACGACCTCTTCGACAGCGCCGACGCCGCCGACGGAGGAGTCATCGAAATCCGCGACGAGCAGGGCAACCTCATCGGCCGATACCGCTTCGACGATCCCGACGGGCTGGAAATCTCACTCCTCCGCGCCCGCGTCCGCCCCGTCGAGGAGAACCCCGACGCGTCGCAGAACTGAGCCGACCCGATGCGCATCCTCGGCATCGAGAGCAGTTGCGATGAAACCTCCGTTGCCGTCGTCCGCGACGGCCGCTTCGTCGAGAGTCTCATCATCGCCACCCAGGATGACCTCCACCGCCGCTTCGGGGGCGTCGTCCCCGAGATCGCCAGCCGCGCCCACCTCGAACGCCTCCTCCCCGCCCTCCGTGCCGCACTCGAAGAGGCCGACGCCCGACCCGAAGACCTCCACGCCGTCGCCGTCGGAAACCGGCCCGGCCTCATCGGCTCCCTCCTCGTCGGCGTCTCCGCCGCAAAAGCCCTCGCCTGGGCCTGGGGCAAGCCCCTCCTCGGCGTTGATCACGTCGAGGCCCACCTCCACGCCGCCTTCCTCGATACCGACGCAGAACTGCAAACCCCCGCCCTTGGCCTGGTCGTCTCCGGCGGACACACCAGTCTCTTCATCGTCGACGACGACGGAATGACCCTCATCGGCCGCACCATCGACGACGCCGTCGGCGAGGCCTACGACAAGGCCGCCTCCATCCTCGGCCTGCCCTACCCCGGCGGGCCCAACGTCGATGCCGCCGCGCAGCGCGGCTCGCCGACAACGCCCCTGCCCCTCTCCCGCCTCGCCCCCGACAGTCTCGACTTCTCCTTCTCCGGCCTCAAGACCGCACTGCTCTATGCCGTGCGCGGCCGACCCGTGGGCCGGGGCGACGCCGCCCGCTTCGAGCGCGGGGCCTCCGACCTCTCCGAAGACGAGATCAACGACTTCTGCGCCTCATTTCAGGAAGCAGCCGTCGCCGCGCTGCTCCTGAAGGTCACCCGCGCCCTCGACCTCCGCCCCGACCTCCGCGCCCTCGTCGTCGGCGGAGGCGTCTCGGCCAACTCCCGCCTCCGAAGCGCTCTGAGCGAACTCGCCGCCTCGCGCGGCCTCCCCCTCCACCTCCCGCCGATGCGCTACTGCCTCGACAACGCCGCCATGATCGCCGCCGCCGCCTTCCCGCGATTCCGCCGGGGCCGCAGCGACGACCTCTCGCTCACAGCCGCCGCAGCCGGGCAATGGTCCTGATGCACCCCGCCTGCCTCCCCATCGACGAACTCCTCAAGGCCTGCACCATCCGCAGAAGCCGATCCGGAGGCCCCGGGGGCCAGCACCGCAACCGCGTCGAGACCGCCATCCGCATCACCCACGAGCCGACAGGCCTCTCCGCCGGCGCCACCGAGCGCCGAAGCCAGGAGGAAAACCGCAAGGTCGCCCTCGAGCGCCTCCGCATCCGCCTCGCCCTTGAACACCGCGTCTGGCCGACCCTCCGCGACTACCGCCGCCCCGAGTACTGGAACCGCCACGTCGTCGACTCCCGCCTCAAACTCAACCCCCGCAATCACGACTACCCCGCCATCCTCGCCGACACCCTCGACCTCCTCGACGCCGCAAACGCCGACCTCGAGGCCGCCTCCCTCTTCCTGGGCATCACTCCCTCGCAGATCATCAAGCTCCTCCGCACCCAGCCCCCCGCCCTCCACTGGCTCAACAGCCACCCCGGCCGCGCCGGCAAGCCCACCCTCCGCTGACCCCAGGCGCGAGTTACCGGGCGTTCAACTGAAGCGACTCCGCCGACTTGCCGATCTGAGCCGTGTTGCGCTTCTGCGCGGATGGTTCCGCCTGCAGCGCGCCCCCTCCGAACCCTCACGGACGAGGATGCCATGATCTCGACGCTCAAAGCCGCACCCCACGCCCCCGCACGCCCCGCGCCCGACAGGCACAGCCGCACTCCCGAACCGGACGTCCTCCCCTTCGATCGCCGCCGCGAACTCCGCCGACCCACTCGCGGATGGGCGCGCGTCCAGTGCATGGAGCCCCTTCGACGCTTCCTTGGCGGAACCTTCGAGCTCCGCGACGTCAGCGCCGGCGGCCTGAATCTCTGCGCCGATCACCCCCTTCGCGAGGGCGATGCCGTCGAAGTCCAGCTTGCCCCCTTCCGCGTCCGGGGCCTCATGGGCCGTGTCGTCCGCTGCGAGCCCCTGATCTACACCGATGACCTCGGCTGCGAACGCCGCGCCTTCTCCGTCGGCATCGCCTTCCCGCGCTGCGGCCGCGCTGCCTGACATTCGCCTCAGGTATCGAGGTTCTTCAGTTCGTCGCGCAGGATCGCCGCCAGCTCGTAATTCTCGTTGGCCAGCGCAATGCTCAGCCGCCGCGTCAGCTCCGAGCGCTGATTGGGGGGAAACTTCGGCACCAGCGAGTCGCGCATCGCCTCCAGCAGCTGAATCTCTGCCGACTCATCCTCCGAAAACGCCTCCCCGCCGCTTCGCTGCGCATCTTCTGCAAGCACAGCCCGGATCTCACCCAGGGCCGCATCGAGAATCTCGATTGCCCGGGCCGTCTGCCCCGCCCCGACGGCCAGCAGCGCCGACGCCCGCGCCCGCACCATCAGCGTGTGCGGCAGGAAGTGTCGAATGATCTCCCGGTCAAAAGGATGCTGCGCCCGCTCATCGGTCACCCCGATAATCGCAAGATTGTGGCTGGTGTCCCGCACCACCTCCTCATACCGCTCAAGCGCAAAAAGCGCCAGATACCGGTGGTGAAACTGCACCGCCTCGGCCCGCAGCCGCCGGCACGCCTCCGTCGAAAGCAGCCCATCCACCACGTCCGGGCTCTCGCCCGCCGCCTCCTCCGGCTCCTCGGCAGGCGGACCGCTCGCCCGCTGCGTCAGCCGGGTCAGGTAGTACTCAAGCCACGATTCCAGCCCTCCCGGCCGCTCCCCGTCGGGACGTCCGGAAATCTCCATCTGCAGAATCCCCAGGTCAACCCGCATCTGCACGACCTGCCGGCCGTCCTCGGCCGTCACGATCCGCGCGCTCACCCGGCCACGGTGATACGGCCACTGGCGCAGAAGTTCTGTCAGGTCTGGATTCACAGCACCTGACTATATCGGCCGATGCCGCCGACGCAGCCGATCCCCCCCGTACCCCCCGCCCACGCCTTCGCCCCTCCCGCTCAAGGGCAAGGACTTTGAAGCCGACGATACATCCGAGGACTTCGATGCCGTCGCTGCGGCTCGAAAACAACAACTCGCGATCAGGCGAAAACCGATTGCACGATCGGCCGCCGTCGAGTATCATCGAGCCGCAGGCGTCGGTCAGGACGAACGGCGTACGTCAGCGCAGAGGGGACGGCTGATTTGCACGAAGGACGCGTGAAAGGCCTGAACGGAGCGGGGTTGCAGTCCGACCTCCAGCTTTACCTCAAGCAGATCAACGACCTCGGTCTGCTTACCGCGCTTGAAGAGCGTCGGCTGGGGTGGCGCATCATCAACGACAACGATCACAACGCCCGCGACCTCCTCGTCCGCTCCAACCTCCGCCTCGTCGTCTCCATCGCCAAGAACTACGCCAACCGCGGCCTCCCGCTGACCGACCTCATCGAAGAGGGAAACATCGGCCTCATCCGCGCCGTTGAGGGCTTCGACCCCGCGCAGGGCGCCCGCTTCTCCACCTACGCCTCCTGGTGGATCAAGCAGTCCATCAAGCGCGCCCTCATCAACGCCAGCCAGATGATCAACATCCCGGCCTACATGGTCGAGCACATCGCGCGCTGGAAGCAGGCCTCACACGAACTGCAGATGCGCCTCGGCCGCGCCCCTACTGCCCGCGAACTCGCCGAAGTCCTCAACGTGCCGGTCAAGAAAGTCGGCGCCATCCGCCGCGCCGTCCGCGCCCTCCAGTGCTCAAGCCAGTCCACAGCGCTCGAAGGCCGCACCACCATGCAGTTCTCCGAACTCTTCGAGGACAACCGCCACGACACCCCCGATGAATCCATCCTCCACGTCGACCAGGTCCGCACCATCCGCAAACTCCTCGAAGCCATCGACGAACGCGAGGCCACCGTCCTGCGACTCCGCTACGGGCTCGACGGCCTCCCGCCGCTGACCCTCAAGGAAATCGGCGAGCAACTCGAGCTCACCCGCGAGCGCGTCCGGCAGATCGAGTGCGAAGCCCTTCGCAAGCTCAACGCCCAGATCACCGACGAACGCCCCAGCCGCTTCTTCAAGGAAAATCGCCGCGCGGCCCCCGCCCCCTCCCAGCCCCGCCGCAAGCGCCGCCGCCGCAAAGCCGCCCCCGCAACATCCCCGACCGACGTCGCCGCCCACCGCCTGCCCAACCCCGCCACAGGCCCCGACCTCGACGACGGCCACCACGGCTACACCGCCGCCGCCGGCTGATCTCACTCCGCCTCGACAAACGGCAGCCGCTGGTGCAGCCGCTCCGTCACCGTCGCCAGCATCTCCATCGCCTGCTTCAGATCCCACTCCTGCCGATCTCGGTCGCCGCAGGTGTTGCTGATCACCCGCACCTCCGCCGCCGCCATCCCCAGCCGACGCGCCGCCAGCACCGTCGCCGCTCCCTCCATCGCCTCCGCCGACGCCGCCTGCCCGCAATACCGCGCTGTCTCCTCCACCACCCGCGCCGCCGCGCCATCGCTCCCCGAACACCGCGCCACTGTCGCAATCACCCCCTCCGACACCTCCAGCCCCGACTCTCGCAGCGCCGACAACACCCGCGATCGCAACGCCGCCTCCGGCTCCATCACGTTCCCCTTCGCCCACTCCGCCTCGACCAGCGCAAATCCAAGCCCGTTCATATCAGTCGCCCCCCCCGGCAACTCGATCCCCTCCTCCACAAAGACCGACGCCGTCGCGCACACGACATCGCCCGCCGCAAGCCCCGACCCCGGCAGAGCCCCGGCGATCCCCACGTTCACCACCTCCGCCGGACCGTGTAATGCCAGCACGTGCGCCGTCGCCGCCGCTGCATTGGCCCGACCGATCCCGCTGACTGCCGCCAGCGCGCCGTTGGAGAGCCGATACAGCGGAAACGGCCCGTCCAGCGCCAGGTGCGGCTCGCGCAGCAGCCCCTGCAGCTCCGCAACGACCGCGGCAACAAAAAGCGTCTGGCTGATTCGGCGACTCTCAGACATGCTCACCCGCGCTTCCGATTCAACGCTCTACACTAGTGCGCCAATCGACCTCTGAATCGCCACCGACCTCCGCAGAAGGAAAGACCGTGCCGGAACACTTCTCCGACCGACTCCTCAAGGCCGTCGAACGCACCGGCTCGCCCGTCTGCGTCGGCATCGACCCCGTCCTCGAACGTCTCCCCGACTCCGTCGCCCCCCACGATGACGACGCCCTCGAGGCCTCCGCCGCCCTCATGGAGTTCTCCTGCCGCGTCATCTCCGCCGTCGCCGAGTTCGTCCCAGCCGTCAAGATCCAGGCCGCCTGCTTCGAACGCTACCGCGCTGAAGGCGTCGCCATGATGTACGACGTCGTCCACCACGCACACGAAGCAGGCCTCATCGTCATCCTCGACGCCAAGCGCGGCGACATCGGCATCACCGCCGAACATTACGCCGACGGATTCTTCAACCCCCTGGGCCTCGACCCCCTGCAGACCCGCGACGACTTCGAACTCGACGCCGGCGAACTCGAACTCATCGACGCCGTCACCATCCACTCCTACCTCGGAGCCGACGGCATCGAGCCCTTCTGCCGAAACGGCCGCGGCGCCTTCGCCCTCGTCCGCACCAGCAACCCCGCAGGTGACCTTCTCCAGGCCGCGAAACTCGAATCCGGCCGCACCGTCGCCCAGCACGTCGCCGCCATGGTCGCCGACCTCGGCCGCGCCTGCATGGGGACGCAGGGCTACAGCAACCTCGGAGCCGTCGTCGGCGCCACCAAGCGGGCCGAAGCCGCCGACCTCCGCGCCCTCATGCCCGACACCCTCTTTCTCGTCCCCGGATACGGAGCCCAGGGGGCCGGCCCCGATGACATCGGCGACTGCTTCAACAGCGACGGCCGGGGAGCCCTCATCACCGCCAGCCGCTCGATCATCTACGCCTTCGACGATGACCAGCGGGAATGGGAGTCCGACGTCGCCGCCGCCGCGCGCCAGTTTGCCCGCGAAGTCCGGCAGGCCATCGCGTAATGGACGCCCCGGCCGCGCCGACTCCGCATCCTCAGGTACAATAACACTGCAATCGCAGGCCCCGACGCCCCAATGACTCTGATGGCGCGCCCACCATTGCCCCTCCACGGAAGGAAACAACATCATGGCCCTGCGTCAATCCGTCGCCCTCAACCTCTCCCCAATCCTCCTGCGGATCGTCCTCGGCTCCGTCATGATCGCCGCAGGACTCCCCAAACTCGAAACCACAACCTTTGAAGGCCAGGAGGCCTCCCGACTCGTTGACCTCGGCGTCGTCGAGAAGGCTCCGGTCGAAGGCGCCACCCTCCCCGACCCGCAGAACGCGGAACCTCCCGCCCCCCAGGACGACACACCGGAGGCAGGCCCCGATCTCCTCACCCCCACCGGCCCCGTCCAAGCGCGAATGCTCCACAACATCACCATCATGCTGGACAAGGCAGGCCACCCCTACCCCGTCGCCTTCGCCTGGCTGGCCGTCATCACCGAAGTCGTCGGCGGTGCGCTGGTCATCGTCGGCCTCCTCACCCGCATCTGGGCCCTCGGCCTCGCCGTCGCCATGGCCTACGCCTTCTACTTCGCCATCTACCTCCCCATCCTCACCGTCGGCGTCGATGAGACCGGTCTCTACCGCATCTACGAGTCGCTCCGAAACATCCCCGACCTCGAATTCCAGACCCGCTCAACCTTCTTCCTGCAACTCTCCCTCTTCGCCGCAGCCGCCTCGATCTTCCTCACCGGACCCGGCGCGCTGAGTCTCGACCGTCTCCTCTTCCGGCCGCGCGCGACTGCCGGAGACAAGAACGCATAACGCCCGCTCCCCGATATGACCGACTCCCCGACGCCGAGCACGATCCCCGCCACAAGCCGCCACGCCGACGTCGAGATCACCCTCGAAGCGCGCACCCTCCCCTGGCTGATTTCCCTCAGTCTCCACGCGCTGCTGGTCATCTTCGGCTTCTTCATCCCCTGGACCACCTCCGTCCTCCTCAACCGGCAGGAAGCGCCCCCGGCCCGCCTCGCCGCCGCATCCGAAGAGCCGCTGGCCCTCACCCCACTGCGCACCCCCGACCTCACCGATCGCTCCACCGATCCCCTCTACCAGGATCGCGCCTCCGATCGACTCGCCTCCGATCTCGACCGCTTCGACCCCGCACACGCCGCCGACCCCACCGACGCCATCATCGGCCCGCGCGCCTCACCCGACGCCCTCCGCGGTTTTGCCCCGAGACGCGAAACCCCCTCCGTCTCCTTCGGAGGCCTCCGCGCTGAGCAGGCCAACCGAATCGTCTACGTCGTGGACGCCTCCGGCTCCATGCTCTCCTACCTCCCGCTGATCATCGACGAACTCATCGCCTCCATCGACCGCCTCGACGCCACCCAGTCCTTCCGCATCGTCTTCTTCCAGAACAACGAGGCCCTCGTCGTCCCAGGCCCCGGTGACGCCGACCAGTCCGGCCGGCCCGGCCCCCGCTCCCGCGCCCTGCCCATCCTCCCCGCCACCGAGGCCGTCAAGCTCCATGTCTTCGACTGGCTCAACCTCGACGCCGGCAACATCCGCGCCACCGGAAAGTCCAACCCCATCCGCGCGCTGACCACCGCACTCAACGAGATCGATCCGCCCCCCGACCTCGTCTACATCCTCTCCACCGACATCACCGGCCTCGGCGAGTTCGAAGTCGATCAGAACGACCTCCTCCGCATGATCCACACCCTCAACCGCGCCTCCGACGGCTCACGCCGCGCTGTCATCAAGTGCATCCAGTTCGTCCACGACGACCCCCTCGAAACACTGAAGAAAATCGCCGAAGAGCACGGCGGCCCCGACGGCTACCGCTTCCTCTCCCGTGCCGACCTCGGCCTCGGACCGTAAAACCTACCGGCTTCGCCGCGACTCCCCGCCCTGTGTCATTGCAAAGCCCACGAAGCCCTCGAGACTCACCCGCACCAGCGCTGAGTTGCCAGACTCGTTCCAGAAGAGTAACTCGTGCTCGCCCCGGTACGACCGCGGAATCGACACCCCCACCGGCAGAACCATCGCCGGCCACTGCCGACCGTCCGACACCCGCGTCTCCAGCAGCGTGACCTCCGAAGGCCCCTCGTTGTAATACTCCGCATCCACCAGGTCGCCCGAGAACGTCACCGTCGCGCTCTGCCCGGAGTACAACTGCACCCCGCCCTCGAAACTCGTCGATTCACACCCCGCTCCCACCACCGCCGCCGCACTCAACGCAACCGCACTCGCAAGTCGCCGCATACCGCACCTCCTTTGCCCGACTCTATCGCCTCCACACCCGCCCTACCATCCGCATATGCAGCCACAGGCCGTCCCGGTCGCAGATTCTCCCCCGCCCGCCGCCGCTGCCCGCCCCGGCCCCCCGCGTGAACTCGCCCTCCCGGGCATGCACGCCCATGTCGTGCGCCTCATCACCCGCGAAGTCCCGCCAGGCCCCGACGTCCGCGTCCTCGATGCCGGGGCCGGTCAGGGCTCCCTCTCCGCGAAACTCCTCGAGGCCGGCTATGACGTCCACGCCTGCGACCTCTACCCCGAGATGTTCCGCGTCCCCGGCGTCGAGTGCCGGCCCGCAGACGCCTCCGGCGCACTCCCCTACACCGACGCCCGCTTCGACCTCGTCGCCTCCATCGAAGTCGTCGAACACCTCGACGGCCACGGCCACTTCTTCCGCGAAGTCTGCCGCGTCCTCAAGCCCGGCGGAACCCTCATCATCACCACCCCCAACATGCAGTCGCTCAAGTCGCGCCTTCGCTTCCTCTCCACCGGCTATTACTACTCCTTCGGCCCCCTCAATCCCGACGAGTTCGACCCCGTCAGCCAGCACATCTCCCCCTTCTCCGTCGACCGATACCGCTTCATGCTCGGCCGCGCCGGCCTCACCCTCACCGCCGTCGCCACCGACAAGTACCAGAAGTCCTCGCTCGCACTTGCAGGTCTTGCGCCGATCGTCCGCCTCTGCACACGCCTCAAGTTCGGCTCCGCCGAGGGGGCGCGACTGCAGAACTCAAAGGCCGCCCTCTTCGGCCGCACCCTCTTCCTCGTCGCCCGCAAGCCCGAAAAAGTAGCACAGGCATCTTGCCTGTGAGTGCCGTGGCCTGAACGAGCGGAGCGAGTGAAGGCCACGTGGCTCCCGCTCCACAATCATCCGTATGGATGTCCTGCCTGTATGATCCTGACCAGTAGCACCGGCATCTTGCCTGAGTAATTCTGACCAGTGGCGGCTGCTCGGGTGCCACGGCCAGCGAGCGCAGCGAGTCGGCCGTGCGTTACGCTCCAATACGAGCCGCGACCGTCAGGGAGCGGGTTCCGTCCCCCTGCCCCGCCCGCGGGGAGGGACGGCGGTGAACCGGATGAGAGCGCCACCGACGTTGACATCGAATCCGCGAGACGGCACGTTCGCTTCTGGAGTCGCGGGCGCACTACGCGCAGCGAGTAGACGGCTACGCGGCCCTCACCCCCGCCCGGCCCACTCCAGCCCGCCC
>CAZPFK010000085.1:0-12234 GCA_964585855.1 uncultured Vicinamibacteraceae bacterium | reverse complement strand
GAACATCCCCTTTGTCGGTGAGCATCTGGTTCACCCCCACGTGCGTGGGGAAATCCTCCACGACGTCGAGATAGCCGTTGCCCGCAACGGTTCACCCCCACGTGCGTGGGGAAATCACTGGATTCTATCGCCTCCCGACGGTTTTTGGAAGGATCAGACCGTCGAAGTCTCGCATCAACCTTGGGGTCTCTCCGTGCGTGAGAATGCAATACCCCTGCTCCGAGTCATCGGAATGGATCAGGACGGCGGAGCCACCCTTGTTGTCAATCTCATTGCGAACATACTTCCAGATCGCCTCCCGGATCCGCGCGGATGGATGGCCGACATAGACGTTGGTCTGGGGCTGAACGAGCCATTTGGTGATTCGGCCCCGGGCACCTGGGCGAATGTTGCGAAGGATGAGCACCATCATGCCGCGGGGTCTCCTGAAGTCGATGAGAGGATCTGCCCGATTGGTGTATCCGACGAAAACGACTCCGGCTCCCACAACCCCGCCGGAAGGGCCGGATCTTCGGCATACTCATCCTTCTCCTCGGCCGGCACATTCAGGCAATGGCGGATGTCGGGGAGGATCCGATCAAGAAGCTTGGCCCAGTGGAATCGCCGGCGTGCTTCCGTACGTACTTCGCGCTCAAGGTTGTCGGGGTGGCGACCGGCGATCTCAAAGGCCAGGGGGATGGTCAGTTCGACCTTGTAGAGATCGGCGATGTCATACACGAAGGACAGCTGCTTCCCGGTATGGATGAAGCCTATTGCAGGGGAGTAGCCGGCGGAGATGATGGCCGCGTGCACAATGCCATACAAGCAGGCATTCGCCGCCGACAATGCTCGGTTGACGTCGTCACCGGCAAACCATTCCTTGCGGTTGTAGGCCCGATCCTCCCACGCAACGCCAGTTGCCTTCGACGCAGCGGCATAGGCCTGGCGAACTCGAATGCCCTCCTTGCCGCGAAGTTGCTGAAGAGTCAGCCCCGGGTCGATCTGTTCTCCGGCGAACCGACGGAGATACATTCGGACAACGACCTGCAGACGGGTTCGTTCATTCAGGGCGAGCCCGGCCTGCCTGAGAAGGTTGCGGCTGTGTCTGCTGCCGCCCATGCCGCACGCGTAGAAGCGAATGCCGAACTCGCCTGCCCAGATGACGAGGCAGTTGTTGTCGGCAAGCGCCTTGATTGCTTCGTGGGTAATCTTGGTGCCGGGACCGAGCATCAGCGTCGCAAGCGAACTGACAGGAACATCTGTTACGCCGTCGAACTCATGAATTGCAATGGCGTTGGTGGTATGCCTTATGATCGCGCGGTCCACATAGAGGAAGGACATGCGATCGTCAAATCGACCGATCTCATGGAGGCTCGTCTTCATGCCGAGTGCTCCTTGCCAGGCGGAAGCGGTTCCGGTGAACCGCGAAGGTATTCACTTGTCAAAGATCGGCCCCTTTCACAGGGGAGTTTTGTGAGTCTGATTATCTATCGGACTGGGGCGATCGAGAGGAGGCCGAAACCGAAGGCCTTGGCTGGGCCGATGCCCTGGATGAGAGCTCGGGCAAAGAGGTCGGGATCGGTGACCTGGAGTTGACCGTCAAAGACAGCCGCGAAGTGGTCGATGGCGGCCGCCTTGGTAGATTTGGGTTTGCGGCTGCGAGCAATGCCGGCGTTGCTGACGGCCACACGGTAGTTGGGGGTTTCGCCATCACCGAGGTGTCCGATTAAGCGATACCCACATGGTTTGGCCTTTCGAGCAAGCCAGGCTATCTGCTCAGCGGGTTCAACGATTGGAATGCGCTTGCCGAGGAGGACGGTGTTCGAGTGGTACTTTCCCGCTCGTCGTGTCGGGTTGGCGCGGAGGCGAAACCGCAACTGCTGGCCGGGGCGGAACGCAGGTTCGAACTTCCGATGTTTGGGCGAAGTGGCAAGCCAGCCGGGATCAAGTTGGGACCAGTCAGGCGGCAGCGTGGACTGGACGAGCAGGTGGAGGCCACCGACAAGGGAGTTCGAGTCAGCGCGCCAGAGGACGCGCCCGGGTCCGCCCTCGTTGCGGTCTGGAAAAGCTCGCATGAGCGTGCGGTGCATGTCGTACGGGTTTGCCAGGTCACGGCGGGCGGCGGTTGTGCGCACGTTGGGGAACAGGCGGCTCAAATACAGCATGGGTCGTCCTCCACGGCCGGGAGGTTGACAAAGCGGGTTTCGACATGCCGCGGGGCGAAAGTGCGGCGAGCGAAGCTGATCGGGACATCGTGGCGAATCTCGGGACCGGCGCCGAAGTCGGTCTCAATCACCAGCCGGATCTGGTCGGGCGGTGACTCGTGGGGTCGGCACGGCCAGGGCGTCGTTTCGAGGGCGTGGGACAATTCGTCGTCGAGCGGCGGGCCGGTGTACACGGGTCGGCCGGGCACGAAGGATTTGCGGCCGAGGAAGATGGGCCACTTTGGCGCGGCGACAGCCTGGGCGAGTTTGGCAAGCAGACTCCCGTCGGCGTCGAGCGCTACTAGAAAATCAGCATCGGCGAGGTAGTAGCGTTGCGAGACGACCGTACCGGGCTTGCTGCCATCGGCCTTGGCGACGCCGTAAGGGATGGGCTTGCCCTTCTCGTTTTGACCGAGCACGGAGCCCTCGCGGCGCTCGCCGCCGGCGGTGTGGTAGTCGCGGGCGACGGTGCCGGGCCGGTCCACACGGACGCCCATGCGGAGGGAGCGGGCGAGTTGCTCGACGGTCATATCGTCGCCGTCAATCGGGAAACTCTCGCGATCGCGTTGCCAGCCGAGGGCGGCGCAGAGCAGGCCGACGACCCCGGATTTGCTTGGTTCGAGCCCGGTGTCGCGGACGATGAAGCGGCTCTGCGTGCCCCAACTCTGCATCGGGCCGGCGAGGCGGAGCATCAGCACGCTCATGACGGCTTCCCCTCGGTGTTGAAGCTGGCGGCGTCCATGGTCCGGCTGACGAGCGCCTCGACAGTCTCGACGCGGCTGCCGTTGAGGCTGGCCAACGGCTCGTCCAGCATGGACCAGTACGGGGTGGCGATGATCCCATCGGTGCCGAAACCGGTGGCGAGCTTGCCCCAGTAGCGGTCGAGGGCAGCGATAGAGCCAGCGACCAGGTCCTGCTCGCCGCGGGGCTGGACTGGCCGGACAAACGCGTTGGCCAGCGACCACTGCCCGCGCTCGCGCACGACGGCCAGAATCAGGTCGGGCGGGTTGTGGGCGGCGAAGGTGTTCTGCTTGCCGGTGGGCACGGCCTCGATGCTGGCCCTGACGAATGCCTCCAGTGACCGGCGGGCGAGGTCGGCGTCGCCCTGCAGGTTGGCCAGCAGCTCTGGCAAATGGACGCTGGTGTAGCGATAGAAGCAGGCGGAGTTGAACTCGACGGTGCCCATCATGCCCGCGCCCGCTCCTTCCGCTTCGTCGCTTTCCTGCAGGTCATCGACGGCGGTGAAGAAGTCGATCTCCATCGCTGCGATGCGATTGGTCGAGAAGGCGTGTGCGACCTGGGCGGCGGCATCGACGTTGTCCTCAGGGCGGTTAGCGAGCATCCGGCCGAAAAGTGCGAGGTCGGCGGCCTTGCCCTGCTGCAGCAGACCGTCGATCTGGCCGGCCAGTTCCTTCGGCAGCCTGGCATTGACCTTCTTGTCGGCGGCTTTGGCCAGGGCGTCGAAGTGCTCGTCGATCGCTTCGACAATCCGCTCGATTTCATTCGTGCCGAGGAAGAGCAGGTACTCAGTTCGGTTCTTGTCTTTAAGCTTGAACTTGAGCTGCTCTAGGACGACCGCTGCGGCGGCGGTGGCGGCCTCGGCATTATGGCCCTTGTCGGTCAGCCGTGGCACGATCGACTCTTCGACGAGCCGCTTGGTGCGGCAGGCGAGTTCGTCGGGCTGGAGACGTTCGGACTCGCGGAAATGTTTGCGAATCGCTCGCTTGATACATTGGCTGGAGATGCGCGCCCGACGGTAGCCGCCGAACTCGCAGTCCTTGGGGCTGTTTGTGTCGTCGCGGTTAAGGCAGGACGGGGCGAAGTTCTGGAGTATGTGCAGTTCAACAAACATTAATGGGTCTCCGGTGGTTCAGGCCGCCTCGTCGGAGGGGGCGGTGAGTTTCTCAGCACGGTTGGGGGTCCAGTAGGCACGGGCCCAGTTGCGCTGGACATAGCGATCGGGATGATCCCAAGCCATCAGATCACGAAGCAGGCGATGCCAGTCGATAGCCACGCCGCGTGACTTGAGCAGCGACACAGTTTGGCGGAGATGCCCGGGTAGGTCTTCACGAGGGGCCCGTAGCAGCGAGGCGAGCCGGCGTTCGGCGGAGTCCACCGGTTCCTCCGGGCCGCGTCCGGTGCGGCGGCGCTCATCGGCGGCCAAGGCATGCAGCGATGCGCCGATGTTGCGAGGCGGATCGTCGGCGACCGCGTCACGGCCCTGGTGACATAGTCCGAACAGGCCGGCGACGAGGCAGGAGTTGTCGAGCGCTGACCGAGGGTGGTCCGGTACGCTCGTGAAGAGCCAACCCGCCTCGGCGAGTATGGCGTCGATCGGCTTGCCAAGACCACGCCGTAGGTGGGACAGCGTGGCCCGGTCCATGCCCCGACCGGTGGTGCTCATCAGGGACTTGAGCCGGCCGATGAACGGTCCGATCCAATCGTCATGATTCGGTGGCGACATTTGCAGTCTCCTCTATGTCGGGCGCTGTTTGGCCCGGTGATTCGTCGAACGGCGGCTGTGAGGCGATCTTGCTGAGTGCCTGCTCCAGGTTGCGACGACCAAGCACCGCTGCCCGCAGGGCGCGGGCGGTGTTGTCCATCCGGCCGGCGGTCATGTCATATGCCTCGCGCGCGGTCGGGCGCAGGATATCGTGGAACCACCGGGTCAGTTGGGCCCGACGGTGCGCTTGGTCCTGCTCGGTCGATGCGTCAGCCGGTGCAGGAAGCGTCTGCAGAAGATTGAGGAACGGCATTTCGAGGCGAGGCCAGTAGTGACGTAACGGGGCGAGGGTCTCGACCATGGCGGAGACCTCTTGACTCTTCTGCTTCGGGAGTTTGTCCGGCTTGTCCGGGTGCAGGAATTGCCTGACGCATTGCCACACGGCGTAACGCAGAGCTCGCCCGACGGTCTCGGCCGTCGAGAGCGCCGTCTGCAGGTTGCCGAGTAGTGCCGTGTCGTGGAGGTATCCCACTGGGAGGGGGAGTTCCTCCTGCCGCCAGAGGCTAACGCTGGTCGCCTTGCCAGCCTGCGTGCCCACGCCCGCGGCTACGAGGCGGAGCCTGGCACCGGGGCTCACCACGCCGTCGAGCGCGGCCTCAGCGATCCACTCCACCGCGGGTATGGGGCGGCGGTCCTGCTGGCCGCGGTGATGAGCCAGCTGGAACAACGTGGCGGAGTCCCGCCACAGCGCCCGCTCCTCCTGAAGGCCAATGGTGCACCAGCCACGTTCCTCGTCTCGACGGTAGGCCTTCATTGCATCAAACTGGTCATCAGCGAGAGCCCGGCCCTGAGCGAAATGCACCCGTCGGATAAGGCCGTCCTCGTTCGGAGGTTCCAACCGGATACGTCGGCACTGGAAGGTGTACAGATCGAGCCGACCTGCGGGCATGGTCTGATCCATCAGCTCTTCGGGTGTGTCATGCTCCCACACGGGGCAGTCATCTGTGGTTCCCAGTACGTCGGGTGGCGACAGATTGAGCGTCAGGGTCTGGAACAAGTTCTCACCGCGGACGAGCAGCAGGAGCCCGCGGGCGATCGGGCCGTCCTTTCGATTGCCGGTCTTAATGGCACATTCGCTGACGGTCCAAGCGGGACTGACGCCTAGCCCGAGGGCAAACGCTTGGCGGGCGATCAGACCGCGGGTGGCCAGGGCCGGCGTGACGCCTGGCTCACGGTCCTCGGTGCTATGGTCGAAGAGCGTGGGGTTGTTGCCTTCGGCCAATTCCTGGAAGAGCGCCATCATGGGAAGCGGGTTCTTCGTTTCGCCGACTGATTGATAGAACGGCCACTTTGGATGGAACAGATCGAACCGCTCGTGCCATTCATCTAAGTACGCACTCACAATGTCCATGTTGAATCGGCCCGCTTCCCAGATCGCCTGCCACTGGTCCATGTCCGCTGGCCCGAAATTACGATGAAGGATAGCCAGAAGCAGGCGGTGCAGTGTGATCGTCACGATGGGCGAGTCGTCGCGGATTTCCCGCAACTCATGCGCCCGAGCTAGGACGTCGCGCAGGCTCAGTTCCATTCTTGACCCATCCGGAAGCAGGCAAGGCATGAAGGGTTCGTCAATCAGGTTGAAGCTATATTCCATGGTTGTCACTCGGGGATTGGCGTGTGATCGTGATACCGAGGTCGTCGTCGAGTTGGATGCACCAGTCGCCGGCACAGCCGATGCCCTCAGCGTCGAGACAGACCAGCCGGTGGAACCGGAGCAGACTTGATCGCAGCCAACCGGTCGGCGATGGTTCGTCGAGCAAAGACTTTACCACACCAGCGTGCTGCAGCGAGACCGAGCGGCCGAGCAATCGTTTGGTGAGCGAGAGAGAGGGGGCGGCGACAACGTTGACCGGGTCATCACCATCTGGACTGAACGACAGGCCCTCATCGTTGCGATAGAGCAGCACCACCGACACGCTAGGCCGGGTCAACCGGGTGGCGGCCTGCAAGGATGCATGAACCTCCGGGTTGTCTTCATCAAGCTGCTGGCAGAACTCGGTTAGTGGGTCCCGGCCGCCTTGGGGATCGCCGATCGTCAACTGCAGTGCCAGTCGCTTATGATCAGTCGCTTGGCGGTGAGCGCCCCGGTCCGCTTCATAAATCGCAGTCCGCCACACGGCATCAGGCTTGGAAAGCATCTTCTGCGGATCGTCGCCGTACACGGCTTCGACCAGGCCCTCCGTCTCCTCAGGAAGTCGCAACATCGATCGGTCTAACAAGAGCAGTGAAGTGCGAAGCAGCACCGAGCGCAGGTATACCCGCTCGCTTGCACCAAAGTTTGGTACACCGTCATCATTCGGCTCAGCCTTTATCAGCCACAACTCGGCCTGCTTTACCGGGCGGTCCAGGCGGTGATGGCGGTGAAGCCGGCCGGCACGCTGGAGCAGCAGGTCGATCGGGGCCACGTCGCTGACCATCACGTCGAAGTCCAAGTCCAATGACTGTTCGATCACCTGCGTCGCCACGAGCACCGACCGATGCGGGCGATGTGTGCTGTCAGCTAGGCCATCCTTGCCCTTGCCGTACCGCCTGACGATGGCCGTCTCACGCCGTTGCCGGTCATCGAACGGATAGCGGGCATGCAGAAGCTCCAACTCAATGCCGTGTGCGCCGAGCAGGTCGCGTAGCTGGCGAAAGGTGTCCTGGGCTTGGCCGACGGTATTCCGGATCACCGCGGCACACCCGCCATGCTCCAGCACCTGTACCAGCCTCGCGGGCAGGTTCTCCTCCGAGACGGTTGCGAGTTGTATCCTCGCTTCTCGGCCGGGCGACGCGGAGAAAGTCGAGGCGCTAATGCCCCGCTCATCAGCAACCAATAGCCGTGGGTATGTCGCGGAGGGCAGTTGACACTCACGGCCCATCCACGCATCGAGTAATTCCTTTCGACGAGCGGCTGGCAGCGTGGCCGACAGCAACACAACTCGGCAGCCCAAACCCCGAAGCCATGTCAGCAAGTGGTCAAGGAGCGTCGATGTGTACACGTCGTATGCGTGAACCTCATCAAGAATGACGGCCTTGCCCGCCAGTCCAAACAACCGGACGAAGCCATGCTTCACTTGCAGCACCGACAGCAGCGACTGGTCAATTGTCCCCACACCAAATGGTGCAAGCATGGCCTGCTTGCGGTTAACCGCGAACCAGGCATCGGCTACCAGGCGGGCTTGCTCGTGCCCCTCAGCATCATCGTAAATCTCCCGAATCGGCGGGCCAGGGTGGGTAACAGCGGCCGCTCGCTGCAACGCTTCATATCTCTCGTTTAGGACAGAGCCGCTGTGAAGCAGATGCATGTTCACACGCTCGCCGGGGTATCGGTGGCGGACAAACTGGCCAAAACGCTCGAACATCTGGGTGCCGGTCGCCATCGTCGGCAGGCCAATGTACGCCCCTTGGCCACCACCGCCGTGGAGCCATCGTTCAGCGGCGAAGAATGCAGCCTCGGTCTTTCCTTCGCCGGTCGGGGCTTCAAGGAGCAGGAGCCCAGCACGCTGCGGCTCCTCAACGGCATCCACCATGGCCTGCTGCAGCGGGCGCGGCGGATCGCAGGTTGGGAACAACTTCGTGAATTGCTGATGGCCATCGGCAGGTCCTACCGGGACGATCCACCCGAGGTCGTTCAGCGCCTGCTGAGCCTGGGAGTCCGCCATCGCAGCGTATTCATCGATGGAGGCCTCACCTGCCCGGTGGGGGAAGTAGCCAGGATTCGATGCGATCCAGTCCGCAACGCTCGTCAGCCCTGCCACGAACATGAACGGCCAGTGCTCGCGCGAGTCCGGCTTGACCTTTGCTGTGCTTTCCGCTAGACCGAGCACTTCGCCGAGGTGTCGAAGCAGTTGTTCTCGTGCTTGCTTCCACGCCGGCCCGCCCAGCACGTCATCGTTTTGCACAATGCTTAGGAGCTGGGTTCGCTGCGCGAACAGGCCGTGATGGCCGCCGACCGCGGTCGCCATGCGACGGCACACATCCGTTTCGGTGCCGTTCAACGGGACGTGATTCGCCTGCTCGAAACCGAGCACCGCTGTCGTCACTACGCCGTGCGGGGGAGAATCGAAACCGGGAAAGTCGAACCCCACAGCGTTGAGTTGCAGCTTCGCGTCGCCGGATGCGTCTCGACTTTGGAAACCGGGACTCGCCTTGCCGATGTCGTGAGCTCCAGCCCAGAACGCCAGCCAGCCACCTGCCACCGTTGGCTCGGCGCACAAGGCCGTACTGGTGTACGACCGTACCGCCGGCTGGAGGACATCGCACCAGATATGGTGCGCGACCTTGGCAACATCGATCATGTGCCACAGTAGGCAATGGCGGTCTTCGTACCTCCCTGCGCCAATCTTCGCCCAGAGCAACGTCAATCGTGCGTGTGAATGGTCGTGCTCGATCGCCAATACTGACTCCGGCATCTACCGGGATTCTTCTACGGTTGTGATGTCGCTGATTGACCCGCCGGTTATGTGCAGGCTATCGTAAACGTGACCGCATGTTGCGGTCAAGTCGGGGGACACTCGCACTTGAGCAACCCAAGTCAGCATTTCGGGGCCGTGCTGCGGAAGCGACGGCTCGCCCAGGGCTACAGCCTGCGGAAGTTCGCCGCGCTTGTCGAGGTCAGCCCCACCTACCTGTCTCTGGTCGAGACCGGCAAGGCGGAGTATCCGCCAAGTGCGGAACGGGTCCGGGACATGGCCAAAGCGCTCGGCGAGGACCCGGATGAATGGATCGCGCTGGCCGGCCGGATGCCCGAGGACCTCAAGCGGATCATTCTCAAGAAGCGTGAGGCGATGCCGGCGCTGCTGCGGGCGGTGCAGAATCTGACAGATGATGAAATCAGGCGTCTGACCGAGCAAGTTGAGCGGGGGAAGCGGAGGGGCAAGAAGTCGTGAAGCGCTCAATCCGCATCGGGTCGCGGTATCGCGTGCCGTATCGTACGGAGGCGGAGATCGAGCGCGATGCTGAGTGCCTTCTGTCTGAGTGGAAGGCCAAGGGCCAGGAGATCACCGCTCCGGTTCCGCTGGATGATCTCGTCGAACTCCACCTCGGTCTGACCTACGAGGTGTCCGACTTGCGTCAGGACTACGACAATCCGGACATCCTCGGGGCGATCTGGCTGAAGGAAAGGATCATCGGGATCGACAGTTCGCTGGATCCGCAGGTCCATCCATCCATGCTCGGCCGCTTCAACTTCACACTCGCGCACGAGATCGGGCACTGGCGGCTGCATCGCGAGTACCTCGGAGGCGACCCGGAGGTTCCTGAATTGTTCGAGGGGCGGGGGCGTCCGACGGTCATCTGTCGGGATGGCGATCTTGCGCCGGAGGAATGGCAGGCCAACTACTTCGCCGCCTGTCTGCTGATGCCCCGGCCCATGCTGCGCGCGGCATGGGAGGTGTGGCGCGGCAGCGATGAGGCGGTTGAGATCAGGGAATTGCCGGCGACGACCTCCCGTGGAGATCGACAGGCCGATGAGCACTCCGCCATAGAACGATTCTGCAGGCCGCTGGCCGAACAGTTCGCAGTCTCTGCGCAGGCGATGCGGATTCGGCTTCTGCAACTTGGACTCGTCGTCAAGGAGAAGGAGTCGAGGCTGTTTTGATGGAGTGTGCGTGTATCTCTCACTTGTTCCCGGTGCTTGCCCGGCCACGGGCGAGGCAGCAACAGGAGATGGCTTCATGCCTACACCATTCGACCCCCGAAAGACTCTGAAGCAGATCAGCAACTCACTCCTCAAGGAGTACTTCTCCCGACGCGGTGAACTCGTCGATGTACCGTGGGATGATTTGCGGGATAGAGATGTTGAACCCGTCTTTCACGCAATACAGGCGCTTCCCGATGAGAAGCGAACGGAGGTCCACCTTCTCCTTCGCGATGTTGCGGATCTCGCGACGACCCCGGCACGTGTCGTCCTTGGCGAGGAAGTCGCGTTCCGTGCACCCGACCGTCGACCCGAACTCGATGCACAACCGGGGCTCCATGCCGCCGCCATGTGGGCGTACTTGCACGTCCGGAGCGCCTTTGACGAGGCAGTCCACCTTGCACGGGCGCTGGCGTTGCGAGGTGGGCTCGGCTGGGAGCGAGGAATCGGCCTTCCCAGAATCCCTCTGACACAGATTGAGGTCAAAGGCAAGGCACTTGGCAATGCGCTGGCGACCCACTACAGCGAAACCCAGGGCCGGGGGAGGCGATGTCATGTGACACATCACCAGCGATGCGATGGCACGCATTTCTTCTTCGCACACCTCGATGATTTCGCGAAGAGCGGCCTGTTCTTTGAGGATGGCAAAGGCGAGCCGACACCATTGCACGGACGGCCTGCGTTTGAGAACTACTTTGCCTTTAACCCAACTGACGGCTCGCTTGAGGTCTACGCCAGGGGCGGCAAAGCAGTGCTTGAGCCGATCCAGATGGCGTTCTGCACTACCGTGCTTGGCGTGTCGGAGCGACCCAAGGTGGTCACTGGCCCGTGCTACCAGCTGGATCATCTTCGCTCGGCGAACTTCCCGCTGCCGACGGATCCCGATGATGGGGTTGAGGATGCCCGCATCGTGCGACTGCGTCTTGTGCCCATCGCCGGTGCTGGCCATGTCGAGATCAAGGCTGATCCTCGTGCTGAGCGGGGTGACATCTATCAGAAGATGGAGCGATGGCTGAAGTTGGACAGGCTCCCGGCTACTGCATTCCGGGTTTCGCAGGCGACATTCACCATTCGCTTCGTGAAGTGCGGGCCCGGCCGGCAGGCGCGGTGCACATTCGACGTCACCGTACCGAGCACATGCAATCTCAAGAACATGCCCGATGAGCGACGGGCTGTGGCCGAGCGGTGCCTGAAGCGCTGGGGGGTGGCCGTTGACACTTGAGCCCATCCTCCCGCTGGTGCTGGCAATGGCCGATGACAGCGGGTGCATCATCGATCACACCGCCTGTCGCGAGTGGCCGGAAGGAGTGGTTGACCTTGCGGTCTCGATGAACCTGCTTCGCGAGGCGGTCTGCGGGCTCACCGCGCCATGTCCAAGTTGTCCGGATCGCCACGTTGAGGATGTGCATTCGTGCGATGGACCCGATGGACAACTTCGGCACTTCATCATCTGTGATGAAGCCGGGCGGCACTTTGTTACACGCGACATGTGCCGCGGTTGGGAGTTGAATCTGGATGGGTTCGCCAGGGTCGTCGGCCGCGCCCTTGAATTGTCCGGAAGTCCCAAGGAAGTGGTGCCCAACCGGCTCTGGCGTTTGGGGCGGATCCCATGGGAAGGCAAGACAAGGGGGGTCATGCTTGCGATGCGATTGGCTGACCCCGACGGAGCCTCGGTCGCAGTCCATGTCGGCGTCGGCGGGCGGTCGGTAGTTCTGGTGCCGCGGCTGGTGCCCGACGAACGCGTGTGGCCTGGCCGAGTTCCGGCGGTAGTTTCACTGGAACAGATCGCTGAACTTGAAGGCGATCGGCTCGTGATCGAAGGCGTGGCGTTCATGGAGACCGTCGCCGAGGCGGACGCAGTCGCGGAGTCGAAGAGCCTGCTCCCCATCGATCCGGAGATCAAGAAGCGGGTCGTCCGGCGGCAGGTG
>CAZPFK010000084.1:0-12343 GCA_964585855.1 uncultured Vicinamibacteraceae bacterium | reverse complement strand
CCCCGCCCAGGAGCCTTCCATGCGACCCCGAGACCCTCGCCTTCTCCTTCCGATCCTCGCCGCCCTCCTGTGTCTCAATCCCGCCGGGGCCGAGGAGGCCCACGAGTTCTGCGCGCATCACAATCACGGCGCCGTCTTCGGCCCGCGAATCCAGCCGCGCGCCTTCGATGCGGAGACGGGAGAGAATCCACGGCAGTATCCGCCCGATCTCTTCGTCGATTACACGCACCTGCGCCTCGAGATCGATCTCGACCTGGAGGCGAAGCGGCTTGAGGTGAATGAGACATTGCGGTTCGTGCCGATCGCCGAGCCGATCGCCTCGCTTTCGCTTGACGCCGTCGGCCTCGACATTCGCTCGGTAGCGCGTGAAGACGGCGGGCCGGTGCGGCACTACTACGACGGACAGCGACTGACAGCGCTCTTCGACGAGCCGCTGCAGCCGGGCAGGCCCTGTGCGCTGCTGATTGAGTATGTGTGCGAGGATCCGCCGGCCGGGCTGTACTTTGCACCAGGCGGAGAGACGCACCCGCATCGGCCGACGGTGATGCACTCGCAGGGGGAGGACATTCTCAATCGCTACTGGATGGTCTGCCACGATTCGCCCAACGACCAGCTGGCGACGGAAATGCTGGTGACGGTGGAGAAGCCGAACATGGCCGTCTCCAACGGTGTGCTGGTGGAGACGATCGATCGCGGCGACGAGGTGACGTACCACTGGCGGCAGGAGAAGGAGCACGTGGTCTACCTCGTCTCGCTCTGCGTCGGGCAGTGGGATGTGGTGGAGGATGAGTGGCGCGGGCTGGATGTGGATTACTACGTGCCGCCGGGCCGGGCTGAAGACGGCATGGCGACGTATCAGCGCACGCCGGAGATGCTGGAATTCTTCTCGGAGCGATTCGGGTATACCTATCCATGGGACAAGTATGCGCAGGTGGTGATCGAGAACTTCCTCTTCGGCGGCATGGAGAACACCTCTGCGACGACGATGTGGGAGGGGGCGGTCTACACGGAGGCGGAGCTGGCCGACGGCGACCTCGACGGGCTGATCAGCCACGAGCTGGCGCATCAGTGGTTCGGCGACCTGATGACCTGCGAATCCTGGGACCACATCTGGCTCAACGAGGGATTCGCCACGTATTCGACGGCGTTGTGGAACGAACACCGCCACGGCTACGACGACTATCTTCTCTCGATCAACGGCTCGATGAGCGGCGTGGCGAACTCCGACCGGGCGGGCCGGGGCTTTGCGATGGTGTGGAACGACTGGAAGTATTCGATGGACACGATCCGCACGCCGGGTGCGAACCCGTATTCAAAGGGCAGCAGCGTGCTGGCGATGCTGCGGGCGCACCTGGGCGATGAGCTCTTCTTCAAGGGTGTGAAGCACTACGTCAACCGCCATGCCTTCTCGGTGGTCGAGACGCACGACCTGCGCGAGGCGATGGAGGCGGCGACGGGGCGCAGTCTGCGGTGGTTCTTCGATCAGTGGTGCTACCGCTCGGGCGTTCCGGAGCTGGAGACGGCGATTGCCTACAACCCGGCCGACTCTACCATGTCCATCGACGTTACACAGGTGCAGCACATTGACCGGGAGGCGCCGGCTTTCCGCTTCACGCTGCCGGTATGGGTGAAGTTTGAGGATGGATCGGAGCGGATCGTCGAGATCGAAAGCGATGCTCGAACGGCGCAGCGGACCGTCGAAACGCCGGCCGCGCCCACGGCCGTGGCGATCGACCCGCACGTGACGTTGCTGAAGAAGATCCGCAAGGCGGAGATGAACCGCGACTGGCACGCCGGCGCATTTGTGGAGGGGCCGACGGTGGTGTCGCGGATCAATGCGGCCGATGCGCTGGCAGGGGAGGGCGATGAGGAGATCTCGGCGCGGCTGGCCTGGACGCTCAACGATGCCGCAGAGCACGAGGCGCTGCGCTCGGCGTGCGCGTCGGCGCTTGCGGCACAGAAGACCGACCGCGCGGCGCAGCTGCTGCGGCAGACGCTCTCGGCGGGCGTTGACGATCCGCGCGTGCGGCGGGCGGTGATCGACGCGGTGGCAGCGTATGAGTCGGCCGATGATGCCGCCCTCTTTGCCGCGCTCTCGCAGACGGAAGAGAGCCCGGCCTGTCGCGCCTCGGCGATTCGGGCGCTTGGGCGGCTGAAGGCGGTGCAGTACTTTGATGTCGTGGCGTCGGCGGCCGAGGAGATCGACTTCCGCCGCAACATCATTCACAACGCGGCCCTTGACGCCTTGGGGAACTTTGACACACCTGAGGCGTTTGATCTGCTGGTGAAGTACACGGCCTACGGCTATCCCTTCCGCACGAGGCCCGATGCGATCTCGAAGGTCGCGGCTCTGGCGCATCACGATCCGCAGCGCGCCTATGCCGTCTGCGAAGCGCTGCTTGATGATCCGGAGGAACGGTCCTTTACTGCCGCGATGGATGCGCTGGCGCGACTGGGCGATTCCCGGGCGATTCCCGCCCTGCAGCGGATCGCCGAGACGCGTGCGCTTCCCTGGCATCGCGACTGGGCGGCGTGGGCGATTGCGGAGATCGAAGGCGACGGCAACTGACGAAAGCGAGGCGGCCGATGATGGATCGACGAGCGTTTCTGATCAGCTCGATCGCGGGGCTTTCCGCCTCCGGCCTGCTGGCCTCGGCGGCAAGGGCGGCTGCGGGCGGCGCTTCGCGGCTGGAGCTGCTGACCTTCTCGGAAGTGCGTGACAATGTCTGGGCGGTCATTGGCCACGGCGGCAACGTGATGGTGTGCCGGGTGGGGGGCGCGGTGTTTGTCTCTGACAGCAAGCTGCCGGCGGCCGGGGCGCTGCTGCGGGCGGAGCTGAAGAAGCGGGGGATGCACGTCTCGCACCACCTGCTGACGCATCATCACATGGACCACTCCGGCGGATCGTGGGCCTTTCGCGATGCGGCCGACCGCTTCGCCCATGCCAATCTTGCGCCGCGCGTCGAGTCGCAGATTGATGCTGCGCGGCAGCGACTGCGCTCAGCCGCGACGGAGATGCTCGCCGAAGCCGAGGCGCTGCATGAGCCGGAGTTGGCCGAGGCCCTGCGCGAGGCGATCTCCGTCGAGGCGGATCTGACGGCCGCCGACTTCATCCCCCGGGGGCGGGTGCAGCAGGATGACGGGCTCTTCATCAATGATGTGCCGATCATGATGCACTATCGAGGCCCGGCGCATACGGACAACGATGTTTTCGTCCACCTGCCGCAGCAGAATGTCCTGCACACCGGCGACCTGCTCTTTCACCGGCTTCATCCCTTCATCGACGCCGCGGCCGGTGCGACGACGTCGGGGTGGGATGTCTGCCTGGATGCGATGATCGCCCTGTGCGATTCCGAGACGGTGGTGATTCCCGGGCATGGGGAGATCACCGATGTCTCCGGCCTGCGCGGGCAGAAGGAGTACTTCGCGAAGATGCGCGAGGCCGTCGGCAGGGCTGTTGATGAGGGTCGATCGCGTGACGAGGTGCGCGCGATGAAGCCGGAGTCAGTGGCCGACCTGGGCAACGAGCGTTTTCTCTCCAATGCGCTGGGCGTGGTGTATGACGAACTGACAGCGGGGGGTTGACGGGCTCACTCCGCCCGCAGGATCACCAGGCGCCGGTTCTCATCGTGGAAGAAGCGGCTGCGCGCGGCGGAGAGCTGCTTCCATGTGAGCGTCTGCAACCGCTCCCGGTACTCGTTCCAGAAGGCCTCATCGCCGTGCCGGGCGCGCCACGCCGTCGCCTGCGCGACGGAAAAGAGAAGGGCCGGCCGGCTGCGCAGCAGGCGGATGAAGTCCTCGCTCATGGGTCCGCCGAGTTGCCAGCCGATGGCGCGGAGCACCTTGCGGCTGTCGGTGGCGGAGAAGGGCTGGCGGTCGATGCGCAGCTTCCAGAAGCCCAGCGCCTGACCGGCCCCCTTGGGGAATCGCCAGGCATGGGGCGTCAGCCAGGCAGCGCGTTCATCCAGCAGCAGGGCGTACTGGAAGGGCAGACGCACCTTCACGCCCGGCAGCGACTTGGCGTAATCCTCCAGCAGCATCGCCACCGTCAGAAAGGCCGGGTGCTCCTCCGAGGAGATCGGCGGCGCGAAGAAGGCGGCGGCGACATGATCATCATCGCCCGGAAGATGAGCCGATGTCTCCTGCGTTACACCCGGACCCGCGGCACGGCGGGTGACCGGCAGCGGTGACTCGGAGCCGGCCGGCAGGGAGGCAAACGCGCTGTCGAGGGCGGCTTCGAGGGCGCTTCGGTCCTCGGCCATCGCGCCGCTGACGACGACGGTGAGGTTGTGCCCGCAGGCGCGCGTGTGCCACTCATCCATGATGCGTGCCGGGTCGAGTCGCTTGAGCGCGTCGAGGTCCAGCGCACCGGGATAGCCCGAGGAGTGCGGAAAGGCCCGTGCCGTGATGATGCGGATCGGCGTGAGATGGCCGGGGCCGGATTCGACTTCGGCTTCCTCCGCAGCCAGGTCGCCGATCTGTGTGGAGAGATCCTCGGCCGAAATGGTCAGGCCGGTCACCATCGCCGCCAGGTGGGCGATTGCGTCGGCCGTTGCCTCGCCGTCAACGACAAGCCCCATGACCGATTGCGTGGGATACGACTTGAACTGCCAGCCCCAGCGGTACTGCTCCTGCCAGCCCTGCGGCGTTCGCGGGGAGTCGGGCCGACCGCTGATGGCACACGAGGCAACGAGGCGAAAGAGCAGATCGTTGAGGCCCGGGGCGTCGGCGGGGTCGTGCGCGGATCCGGTGGCGAAGTGAATGAGCACCGCCGTTCGCCGGGCGTCGGGGATGGGCTGGAGGATGAGGCGCAGGCCGTTGTCGAGGGTGCGGACGAAGGTTTCCTGCGGAATCTCGACGACTTCCTCGGGTTCCGGCGGCGCTTCCTCCTGCTGCTCGCGCACGTTGACCCAGCCCGCATCCCGGTCCTCCTGCGACTGGGCGGAAAGGCCGACGGTGAAGCCGAGTGCCAACAGGAGGGCGATGAGTCGGGCGGTGAATCGGGTTGTCACGGCTGATCTCCACGATTGGGGGAAGAATCCTAGCGAGCCCCGCCTCCGGTTGGTCTCTGCGGCGTTGCCGTGGGTTCCCCCCTCGCTACACTCGCCTTCGCCGATGCCTGTTGACCCGATCCAACTCCTCGATGAACGCTTCCGCGACGCCATCGCCGCCGCCTTCGGGGAGTCGCTGCGCGAGACCGACCCCCTCATCCGCCCCTCGCAGAATCCGAAGTTCGGCGATTTCCAGTCCAATGTCGCCATGGGGCTGGCCAAGGCCGTCGGGAAGAACCCGCGCGAGGTCGCCGAGAAAATAATCTCGCACCTCCACTTGGACGAGTTCTGCGAACAACCTAAGAAGGCCGGGCCGGGCTTTATCAACCTGCGTCTGCGACCCGAAGCGCTCGCCGGTTTCCTTGCCGAGCTCGATGCCCCGGGGCTGGGTGTGCAGCCGCTTCCGCAGCCGGGGCCGACGGTGGTCATCGATCTTGTCGGCGTCAACATCGCCAAGCAGATGCACGTCGGCCACCTCCGCTCCTCGATCATCGGCGACACGCTCTGCCGCGTCCTCTCGCGCCTCGGCTACAACGTCATCCCGCAGAATCATCTCGGCGACTGGGGCCTGCAGATTGCGATGGTGCTGACGGCGCTCCGCGCCACCGGGACGAATCTCGACGCGCTGAACCTCGATGAACTCGAGCGCGCCTACCGCCGCGCCAACCTCGCCTGCACCGCCGACACCCGCGCCCTGGAGACGGCCCGCCGCATCGGCGCAGGGCCGCACCGCATCGCGGAGTGGGAGGCGCAGATCACCGGAGCCGAGGAGGCCCTCGCCGCCGCCAAGGCCACGCTCGTGCGGCTGCAATCCGGCGACCCGGCGCTCGTGGCCGACTGGGAGAAGATCATCGCCGTCACGCTCAACGCCTGCTACGAGATTTACGATCTCCTCGACCTGACGGTGACCGCCGAGCACAATCGCGGCGAATCCTTCTACCGCGATCGCCTGACTGCCGTGGTTGATGACTTCCTCGCCTCCGGCATCGCCGAAGTCTCCGAAGGCGCGGTGATCGTCCGCACCCCCGGGGATGAGACGCCGCTGCTGATCCGCAAGTCCGACGGCGGCTACCTCTACGCCACGACCGACCTCGCAGCCGTGCGCTACCGCGTGCAGGAGCTTGACGCCGCCCGCGCGATTTACGTCGTTGACGCCCGCCAGCGCGACCACTTCGCCAAGGTCTTCAAAGCCGCGCACATGATCGGCTGGGACCTCCGCGCCAACGGCCGGCGCACCGAGTTCGAGCATGCCGCCTTCGGCTCCGTCTGCGGCACTGACGGCAAGCCCCTCAAGACCCGCTCCGGCGAAAACGTGCGCCTCCTCGACCTGCTGCAGGAGGCCATCCGCCGGGCCGGCGCGATCGTGGCCGAGAAGAACCCCGAGCTCTCCGGGGCCGAGCAGCAGGCGGTGGCCCGCGCGGTGGGGATCGGCGCGGTGAAGTATGCCGATCTCTCGACGCACCTGGTGCGGGACTACATCTTCGAGTGGGACCGCATGCTCTCCTTCGAGGGCAACACCGGCGCGTACCTGCAGAACCAGTACGTCCGCATCCGCTCCATTGCCCGCAAGGCCCCGCCGGAGGTGAACCTCGACGCCCCCTTCGCCGTCGAAGCGCCGGAGGAGAAGGCCCTCGCGCTGGTGCTGCTGCGCTACCCCGCCGTCGTCGCCTCCGTCGGCGCAACGCTGGAGCCCCACCGCCTCTGCCAGTATCTCTACGACCTGGCCGGCTCCTTCTCCGTCTTCTACACCAACTGCCCGGTGCTCAAGGCCGACACCGCCGCGCAGCGCGACGCCCGCCTGCGGCTGGGTACATTGACGGCCCGGATTCTCGCCGACGGCCTCTCGTTACTGGGCATCCGAACGCTCGAACGGATGTAGATGAGGCACGTTCCTTTATGGAGCCCGCGAGTCTCTTTCGGAAAGTCGTCGCCTCTGCCAGACACGGAAGGCGATAAGGCAGAGAACGGGTACGGTCAGCAGCAGTCCTTCTTTCCACATCCCGCTGAAGAGCCCGGGCAGGACCACGCCAGCGGTGAGCGCGCCCATGCCGATTAATTCAATGTCTGGACTGCTGCCTGGTGTCCGAGCGGCTGACACTTCACGCGGTCTCCAGAGCGCGCCGCACTCCGTGCATCGGGACAACGCCTCATCCCCTGATCCGCCAAGTGGGAAATCGCATGCGGGGCATCGTCCGAGTGCGAGAGTGATCTCAATGTGCGTTGCTCGAAATCCCCTGTACTTCCAGATAAGGCATCCCGCGAGGACGATGAGAATCAATGCCAACAATGGAATGAGCCAAAGACCAGACTCATCGTCCGTGGTAAGCCAGAACGCAAAGAGAGTAATGATGCATCCGGCAAGCATCAGGATTCGGTACTGAAATGCTGTGAATCTCGGATGATGCAGGGACTTGTTCTTTCCCGCGTCATCCATTAGGTTGCCGAATAGCAAGTTGTTCATCAACATCGCAGGTCAGCCGTGCAGAAGGTGACACTGATCAATATCTGCCTGGAGTTGGATTGCGCAGTTTCCGACAGCGGCATTGTAGTTATTCAGGCAGACCGATATCGCGGCAAGACCAAATGCAAGTGCGCCAAGCCCGCATCCGATCAGCATTCCCAGAATGCCCAGGTATCCACCCTTGCCGGCTCCTCGCAAGCATCCGATTGCGCCACCGGTGAGCATCATCGGCCAAAGGTTGTCCATACATCCATCAAGTGAGTTCTTCGCAATATCCAGACACGCCTGGTACTGAATGTAGGCCGCCTGTATGCAGTCTCCAAGAGGCCCGACATGAGCAGTTCCTCCCCCGAACCATGCTTCATACAGTGGATCAAATGCGGTCGTCTGCTCAAACGGAATGAGGACATGCACGCGGTCCTGTCCATCGTCGATCGCCTGATAGAGACCAAAGAAACCCGTGCTCCCCATGGTGCTTGACACGATTCCGCCGATCAACGATACGTCATAATTCTCATCGATCGCCCATTGCAGATCATCACCCTCGAGCGATTCCTCCATATCCACATCGATCTTCAGAAACGTAAAGAGCTGAAGATACTCCTCATCAAGAGTTTCGCCGGTTGTAGGGCCTGATGTCGCATCCTCTATCACGACAGGCGATGTATCAAGCACCCATGCGCCCTCGTGGCAGTACTGAAACTCCTGCACGCCCGCAACAAACACTTCAGCGGATATTGCCTCCTGTGCTGCGTAGATCGCGTCAAGTTCGGCAGATGGCGGCGGCGGCGTGATCCCGTTGCAAGGATCAGGATTCGACGGTCCGGGCTGCGTCATAGCCACCGCATTCGTACTTATCGCCGCTGAGGCGGCAGGTATCGACTGCGCAAATGCCGCTCGATACCACGGCGTCCAGCTAGAGATTGACCATAAGTACGCAGAGAAAAAGCACATTGCCGAATTGGCGCGTCCGATCCATGGAAGTCTCCTTGATGCAGGAGTGGCGAGAGAATGTGACCGTCCCGCCGCCAATCCATGGTCGATACAGCAACCGACGACGAAACCCGATATGGCCAATGTACCGTCGTTCTGGTGTCTGTCAAGTGGAAATAGCGTTATTCTCGGAATCTTCGCAGACTGACGGTCCACCGAGGCCGCCTTGCGCCGGTCTGATTGATGGTGATGATGACCTGATCCTGCTGAGCCGTGTGTTCCTCTGATGCTGCTGTGTGCGGTTGCTATTTCGCAGTGTGCAATTGCGAGTTCACCGTATGCAATCGCGAGTTGGTGCAGGGAGTTCGCATAGACTGCGCTTCACTTCGCAGGCGGAACGCCTCAGTTCGTCAACTCAACGGTTCAGTTCGCACACTCAACGCCGGAACTTGCACGTTCAACGGGTCAACTCGCCATTGCAACGTTCCGGTTCGCAATTGCGCGCAACGAGATCGCGATTGCGCAGACCCGACTTTACTGTTCCACAGCTGCATGACCGGTGATTCCGGGGGCAATGCGGGCGATGTCGGTCCGGTTATTGGGCGCTCCGGACGCATTCTGTGGCTCAGGAGCCGGGGTTTCTTCCCTTTCCCGCAACCGCCCGGCCCGTTTTCCCGCATCATCGGGTACCATGATCATCATGACCCGACGCCTGCTCCTGACTGTGCTCTGCCTCGCCCTGGCGATGACCGCCTGCGCCCAGTCGCAGCGGACCGGCATGGGGACCACCCTCTACCCCGGAGGCGCTGCCTTCCGCGTCTGGGCACCCAACGCCGACGCCGTTCACGTCGCCGGCTCCTTCAACGGCTGGTCGCCCACCGCTCATCCGCTGGTCCGCGAGGCTGGCGGCCTGTGGTCGGCCGATGTGGAGGGCGCGGCCGTCGGCGATCGCTATCGCTACGTCATCCGCAGCGGTGAAGTTGAAGTCACCCGCCGCGATCCTTACAGCCGCCTCGTGACCGACTCCGATTACGCCAACGGCCTGAGTATTATTTATGATCCGAAGGCGTACCGGTGGCAGTCGTCACGCCCCGCTCCCGTACCGCGCACCGACCTGGTCATCTACGAAATGCAGATCGGCACCTTCAACGACACCAACCCCGACGGGCCGGGAACCTTCGACTCCGCCATCGAACGCCTCGATCACATCGTCGATCTCGGCGTCAACGCCATTGAGATTCTTCCCGTCAACGAATACATCGGGCGTTACTCCGGCGGCTACAACCCCGCCGATCCCTTCGCCGTTGAGAACATCGGCCTCGGCGGGCCCGATGCGATGAAGCGCTTCGTCGATGCGTGTCACCAGCGCGGGCTGCACGTCATCCTTGATGTGGTGTACAACCACTGGGGGCCGTGGGACCTCGCCACGCACCAGTTCGACGGCTGGTTCTCCGATGAGTATCCCGGCGGGATCTACCTGCACGATGCCGAGCGTATTAACTCGCCCTGGGGCCCGAGGCCGAACTACTCGGAGCCGATGGTGCGTCGCTACCTGCTGGAGAACCTGAAGATGTGGGTGGAGGAGTATCGCGTCAGCGGCTTCCGCTTCGACTCCACAAGTAATATTTACAACACGAACTCCGGCCGGGGGCTGCACCTGCCCGACGGCGCACGCTTCCTGCGAGATGCCAACCGCCTGCTGCACGCGGCCTGGCCGGGCCTCATCACAATCGCCGAAGACCTCATTACCGGGGAGATCATCACTGAGCCGTTGCCCGACGGCGGGGGCTTCGATGCGCAATGGCACTTCCTCTTTGCACACCTGCGGCCCGTGGTGAGCGCACGTGCCGACAGTCAGCGCGACATGAACTTCCTCGCCTACGCGATCCGCCACGAGTACAACGGCGACCCGTGGCAGCGCATCGTTTACTCTGAGAGCCACAACGAGCCCTGCTGCGGCAACGAGCGCCTCACCGTCGAGATCGATCCCGATGACCCCTTCTCCTGGGCGGCTCGCAAGCGCTCCACGCTCGCAGCGGCGATCGCGCTGACCACGCCGGGCATTCCCATGCTCTGGCAGGGCCAGGAGTTTCTCGACCCCGGCATCTTCGATCCGCGCACGCCGCTGGACTGGTCGCTGGCCGATGAGCATGCCGGCATCGTCGCGCTCTATCGCGATCTGATCACGCTGCGCCGCAATCGCACGGGGACGACGGCCGGTCTGACCGGCACATACCAGAACGTCTATCACATTAACAACCTCTCCAAGGTGATCGCCATCCACCGCCGCGATCTCGGAGGCCCCGGCGACGATGTCATCATCCTCGCCAACTTCAGCGGGCAGACTTTCGACGGCTACCTGCTCGGGCTGCCGGAGGAGGGCCAGTGGCTGACGCGGCTCAACTCCGATGCGATGATGTACTCGCCGGATTACACGGGCGTTGGTTCGGAGGTCGTGACGGCCGACGGCCCCGCGCTGCACGGCATGCCGACCAGCGGGCTTGTGACGATCGCGCCCTACTCGGTGCTGATTCTCTCGCAGGAGTGATTGTCTCACGGACTGTACCAGGCTGAAGCGCAAGCGAGGCCTTCTCCTCCCTCCCACCGCAGCGGCTCGCAATCGTCTCGGCGCACTATCATCCCGCCACTTCTCCCTCCCTGTCGAGGAACGCCATGACGACCCGTCTCGCCCTGCTCCTGTACGCCCTGCTCCTGTCCGCTCTGCTGCTTGCAACCGCCTGCTCCAAAGCCCCCGAAACACCCGCCGGGCCCGATCCCGCCCAGGCCCGCGCCGCCGCCGATGAGGCCGTCGCTTCCTGGGAATCGGCCTGCGGCTCGCTGGACATGGTGATCCGGGCCGACGCTCCCGAGACCGACTCGCCAAACGCTGCCGAGGCCCACGCCGCCCTCTACGAACAGGTGCAGCACCCGCCCGAGGATCTCGCTCCGCTGCTGGATGCGATCCGCGCTGCCGCTGCGATCGAACATTGCGACTGGCAGACTGACTTCCGCACCACCGTCGAGATCACCCTGCCGTATCCCATGTATGTCCGCGATGCCGGTCGCCTGCTCCGCGCCGACGCCGAGGCAGCCATTGCCGAGGGCGATGCGGCCCGCGCTGCGGCGAATCTGGAGGCCGCCCTGCGCCTTGCCTGGCACGCCTCGCGCGATCCGCTGGCGCAGACGCTGCTCTCCGACTGCGCCCAGACGATTGCCGCCCTTGAGGCCCTCGATGCGCACTTTGCCTCCCGCCCCGGGGCCGACCTCGCGCCCATCGCTGCCGTGCTCGCACAGCGCAACTTCAACGCCGAGCTGACCCGCGCCCTGCGTGGAGATGTGGCCTATGTCACCGCCGGCTACCTCCGCGCCTACACCGGCGACTTCGATTCCTTCGACGAGGCCCTCTCCCGCCTCACGCCCGAGGAACTGATGGAGGTCGATGCTTACCTGGAGAAGGCGACCGCCCTGCTGGCCGACGACGCGCCGCCGATCACGACCGAGTCGGTCACGGCCCTGGAGACGCCGATTGCCTGGTGGGGCGTGATGACCGATTACGTGGCCATGCTGCAGCGGGCCGTGACGATGGCTCGACAGGCCGAGGCCCGCCGCCTGCTCACCCTCGCCGCGATCGACCTTCGCGCCGCCAAAGTGGAAACCGGCGTCTATCCGCCGGCCGACAGCTGGGCGCCGCCGGCCGGTTCGGCGATGGTGTATGAGTCGACGGAGAGCGGCGGCTTCGTGCTGCGCTGGCAGGGCGAGGGAGATGAGGCGGTGGAGATGAGGTGGGAGTGAGTGTTGGCGAGGCATTCTCCTCTCTCCTCCGCTTGCGGGGGAGGGCCGGGATGGGGGCGGATTGTCAGTGGCGTAGGCATCTTGCCTGCGCGCTGTACCAAGCCCC
>CAZPFK010000083.1:4168-12397 GCA_964585855.1 uncultured Vicinamibacteraceae bacterium | reverse complement strand
CCGCCCACCGCCCCACCTTAGCGGATTTCGCCGGAAAGCACAAGTCAATTTCCGGGTCAGACTCCGCCCTCTGAGAACCTGAACGCCGCCTGCCGGCCCGCCCGGGAGTGCTCGTCCTACTCCCACTCAATCGTCGCCGGGGGCTTGGAGGAGATGTCGTAGACGACGCGGTTGACGCCCCGGACCTCGTTGATGATCCGCGAAGAAATCGTCGCCAGCACGTCATAGGGAAGACGGGCCCAGTCGGCGGTCATGAAGTCCTGCGTCTCCACGGCCCGCACGGCCACGACGGATTCATAGGTCCGCCCGTCCCCCATCACACCAACGGACTGGATCGGCAGCAGCACGGCAAAGACCTGGCTGGTGGCGCGATAGAGGTTGTTGGCGACGATCTCCTCCAGCACAATCTCATCGCAATCGCGCAACACCTCGAGGCGGTCCTTGGTCACTTCGCCCAGGACGCGGACGGCAAGACCCGGGCCGGGGAAGGGGTGGCGCCAGACGATCTGGTCAGGCAGGCCGAGGACGGCCCCGAGTTTGCGCACCTCATCCTTGAAGAGGTCGCGGAGGGGTTCGAGGAGCTCAAACCCCAGGTCCTCCGGAAGGCCGCCGACGTTGTGGTGCAGCTTGATGTTGGCGGCGGTTCCGGCGTGGCCGTGGCCGGATTCGATGACATCGGGGTAGAGCGTTCCCTGGGCGAGGTAGCGCACCGGCCCGATGCCCCGGGCCGCCTCGCGGAAAACCTCGATGAAGCGATGGCCGATGCGGCGGCGTTTTTCCTGCGGGTCGGTGACGCCGCGAAGATCGCCGAGGAAGTCCTGCGAGGCGTCAACAACGCGGAGGTCGATGTGGAAGTGGTCTCGGAAGGTGGTTTCGACAAGGTCGCGCTCGGCCTTTCGGAGCAGGCCGTTGTCCACGAAGACGCAGGTGAGCTGATCGCCGATAGCGCGGTGGAGCATGGCGGCCAGGACGGAGGAATCGACGCCGCCGGAGAGGCCGCAGAGAACGCGGTCGGAGCCGACGAATTCACGGATGCGGCGGCACTCGGTTTCGAGGAAGTCGGCCATGCGCCAGGTGCCGCGGCACTTGCAGACCTCGTAGAGGAAGTTTCGCAGGATGTCCACGCCGTGGGGGGTGTGGGTGACTTCAGGGTGAAACTGCACGCCGTAGAAGGTTCCGTTGCGGTGGGCGACGGCGGCGTATCGGCAGGTCGGGGTGGTGGCGAGGGGCTCGAAGTCGGGCGGCAGATCGTCGACCTGGTCGCCGTGGCTCATCCAGACGGTCGTTGAGGAGGGAAGGCTGGCCAGCAGGCCCTTCGCGCCGCGGGGGAGGATGTCGAGGCGGGCGCGGCCAAACTCCCGCTTGGAGGCCGATTTCACCTCGGCGCCGAGGTGCCGGCAGCCCAGTTGCATGCCGTAGCAGATTCCGAGGATGGGAATGCCCAGGGAAAAGATTTCCGGGTCGCACTGGGGCGCGCCGGGGTCGTAGACGCTTGAGGGCCCGCCGGAAAGGACGATGCCGATGGGCTTGAGGCGACGGATTTCGTCGGCGGAGATGGAGGGGGCGACGAGGAGACTGAAGGCGCCGGCCTCGCGGATGCGGCGGGCGATGAGCTGGACGTACTGCGAGCCGAAGTCGAGAATCAGGACGATTTCGTTATGGGGCGGCCTCTGTAGCTGAGGGGAAGCGGCGCTCATGGCGGGCCACTCCATCTGATGAAAAGCGGATGGTATCGGTGCTGCGGGCGGCCCGGCAACTGCACATAGGCGAATTGACGCACCGATAACCCCCGGTAAGAGGGGCTCCTGTCGCCTGAGAGCCGATTGTCTACCATGAACGCAATGGCTGGCACGGGAATCGAGACCTTGATCCGGGCTTCGGCTGGTGCAGGACTCTGCCTGCTGGGCAGCAGCTGCGCGCCGAAGCTGACGGCGACGCCGGATTCGCCGGTCCCGTCGGCGCGGATGGCGGCGGCGGAGGAGGCGGCGGCGCGATCCGACGCCTCGGCGATCCCGTACCTCATCGAAGACCTGGAGAGCGATGACCCGGCGGTGCGGTTCACGGCGATTCACGCGCTGGAGTCGATCACGGGCGAGACCTTCGGGTATCGGCACTTTGACCCGCCCTGGGAGCGTTCGGAGGCGATTGAACGATGGGAAGCGGCGTGGAAGAGCGGCCGATGGTCCGGGAGCAGCACGACGCAGCCATGACAGAGACTCCGCGCCAATTGCGCATCGAGATGCCCAGCCAGCCGAAGTATCTGGCGGGGGTGCGGGCGTTTATCTCCTCGCTGGCGCTGCGCTTCGGGTTTTCGGAGAATGCGTGCAGCCAGATTGCGCTGGCGCTGGATGAGGCGCTGTGCAACGTGATCAACCACGGGTATCACCGCCGGGAGGATGGCCCGATCTGGATTTCGGTGTGGCCGATGGGCGAACCTGTGGAGGGGATTCGCATCCTGGTCGAAGATGAGGGAGAGCAGGTTGATCCTGCGTCGATCCGGTCGCGGGACCTTGACGACATCCGACCGGGGGGGCTTGGCGTTTATATCATCAATCAGATCATGGATGTAGTGGAGTTCCGGACGCGCAACGGCAAAGGCATGTCGCTGCTGATGGAAAAGCGGCTGACGGGGGGCCGGGCGGGCGCGGCGTGTGGCTCCGGATCGGAGACGTGTTCGAATGGGTGAGCAGGGCGATTTCAGGGTCAACATTGAACACAACGGCACGTCCGTCGTGCTCTCGCCGGTCGGCGAGGTTGATCTGGGACACTCACCGGATCTGCGTGCAGTCGTGCAGCAGTACGGCCATCGTCAGGTGGAGCGGATGATCATCGACCTCGAGTCGGTGCCGTACATGGACAGTTCAGGGGTCGCGACGCTGGTCGAGGCGATGCAGTTGTCGCGACGGAACGGGTTTGACCTTGTCTTGTGCGCGCTGCAGCCACGGGTGCGTTCGATCTTCGAGATCGCCAAACTGGACACCATCTTCACGATCGTGGACGGGCGCGAGCAGGCGCACGCTCACGGCTGACGTTTCTGCTGCACGAGGCGAGGCGCACCGTGGCCGAGTGGACTGACGCTGAGAAGTCTCGCCCGAGATCGGTTCTGCTGCGCCTGCTGGAGGAGTTCGGCTCGCGGTGGATGACCTTTCAGGCGGCCGTGGGCGGGACGACGTACCTGCTTTACGACGTGCTGAAGTGGATCGGACGGTCGCTGGCCAATCGTCGCATCCGCCTGGGGCGGGTGGCGATCATCAGCCAGGTCGTGCGTCTTGGCGTGCGGGCAATCGGAATCATCACGCTGATTTCGATTTCGATCGGTTCGATTCTGGCTCTGCAGATGCAACCGCCGCTTGCCGAGTTCGGCCAAGTTGACAAGATCGCCAACATCGTGGGGATCGCGGTGCTGCGCGAACTCGGACCGCTGATCAGCGCGGTGGTGCTGACGGGGTTTGCGGGTGCGGCGATCGCGGCGGAGATCGGCACGATGGTGGTGGGCGAGGAGATCGAGGCGCTGGAGGCCGAGGCCCTCAACCCGATCCGGTTTCTCGTCGTTCCCCGGGTGATGGCGACGACATTTTCGCTGCTGTGCCTGACGATCTTTGCCGACATCGTGGCGATCGCCTCGGGTGCGGCGGTGTCGGTGTACATCCACGAGGTTCCGTGGCATCTGTACTGGTCGAACACCTTGGCGCAGTGCTCCGTGCAGGATTTCATGACGGGCCTCTTCAAGGCGGTCGTCTTCGGCCTGCTGATCGGGCTGATTGCGTGCTTCAACGGGCTGCGCGTGACCGGCGGCGCGGCGGGGGTGGGACGGGCGACGACGGACACGGTGGTGGCGTCGGTGGTGTCGGTGATCTTTGCCGACCTGATCTTCACCACCGTCTTCTTTGCGCTGGGGTGGGATTGAGCGCTTACCAGCGATAGCCCAGCGGCCGCTCCAGCAGTCCGCCGACATCTCGGACGAGCATCATCCACAGGACGCCCATGATGACCAGCGCGCCGAGGATCGCGGCCTCGTGCAGAAACCCGGCGCCCAGAAGCCAGGCAACGCCGTAGAGGCCCATCCACAGCGAGCCGTAGCGGCGGAGTTTTTCTGCGGCGAAGGCGGGGCCGGAGGCGTAGCGGGATTTCTGGATGCTGCTGAGGACAAAGAGGATGACGGCGGCGGCGGGCCAGGTGAGCAGGTAGGGCGAGACGACCTGCGTCCAGAGCGGGCCCTCCCAGCCGAGGCGGGCGATCAGGGCGGTGACGAGCAGGGAGATGCCGAGGGTTGCGCCGATGATCGTGAGGATGGTGTAGCGCGGGCGCTTGCGCTCCAGGACATGGGCGACGCCGTGCACGGCGGCGGCGTGGACCATGACCAGCACGATGGGCCAGATGAATCGCATCTGCAGGTTCACGATGAGCATGTGGGAGCCGTAGATGGCGGCAACGGAAGTGAGGGCGAGACTTGGGACGTAGCGGGCGGTGGTGTTGAAGAAGAGGATCAGCGTGGCGCAGGCGAGGCAGGCCAGCAAGGAAATGTGGCCGACGACGGCGGCGGCGACGAGCGAGGCCAGCAGCGAAGCAAAACCGATCAGCGCGGCCGACTGCGGGGAGACGCGGCCTTCGGGAATGGGTCGGCCCTTTGCCAGGGCGCGGTCGCGCCGGGCGTCGAAGACGTCGTTGAGACTCCCGCCGTACATGGAGAGGCCGACGCCGAGGACGACCGACGCGCCCAGCAGGAGCCAGAGGGGGCGGCGATTGAAGGCGTCGTAGGCGGTTTCGTGTTCCTGGGCGCGGGTCCAGAGGACCACCAGCCAGAGGTTGGCAACACCGGCGAAGGCATTGGTCAGCCGGGTGAGCTGAATGGTGGTGATGAGGTTAATGATCATGCGGCGAGGCATCGGGCTGATCGTAGCCGACGGTGCGGGGAATCGTTCCTCATGGAAGGTCGGGGGGTCGAACCCTACACTGGGCGTGCTCATGGCGGAAGTCCCGATCATCCCGGCAGATGCGCGCGCGATGCGCGTGGGAGTGGCTTTGAGCCGGTATCATTCCTGGGCAACCGACCGGCTGTATCGCGGGGCGGTGGAGCGGTTTGTGGCCCTGGGAGGGTCGGCCGAGGCGATCGTGACGGCTCCGGCGCCGGGAGCGTGGGAGTTGATCGCCGTCTCGCATGCCCTTGCGAGCCGGGCTGATCTCGACGGGGTGGTGGCGATCGGGGCGGTGATCCGCGGGGAGACGCCGCACTTTGACTACATCTGCCAGGCGCTGGCAACAGGGCTGCCGGGCGTGATGGTGGAGACGAAGCGGCCGGTGAGTTTCGGCGTGCTGACGTGCGAGACGCGTGAGCAGGTTGAGGCGCGCAGCGGCGGGGCTGTGGGAAACAAGGGGGCGGAGGCGATGAATGCACTGGTTGAGACGATTGTCGCGTGCCGCCATGTGGCGCGGAGCGAATCAGTCCGCTGAATGAAGCACCCGGAACCATTGATGTCCAGCTCACTTCACACCATCCGCCGACTGGCGCTGCAATTCCTCTACCAGATCGAGGCCCGCAACGGCGAGGACCTCGACGACATCCGCCGCAGCGTGGAGCTGGCAGCGCACGATCCCTCGGGACGCTTCGAGGGCGCGTGGAGCGTTGTCGGGATCGACGATCCGGCGAAGTACGATGAGGCCTTCAAGCGCGCGCTTGGCGCGTGGCAAGCCCGGGCCGAGGCCGATCGCCTGGCGACGGAACTGAGCCCGGACTGGCCGACGCACCGGCAGCCGGCGATTGACCGGAACATTCTGCGGCTGGCGTGGTACGAGATGAACTCAGGTGAGATCCCGCCGAAGGTGGCTGTCAACGAGGCGGTGGAGCTGGCGAAGCTCTTCGGCACGGAGCGGTCGGCACCGTTTCTGAACGTCGTGCTGGACAAGATGCTGCGCCGCGTCCTTGACGGGCCGCCGGCTGAGCCGGGCGAGGGCGGCTCCGGCGGGGATGAGCCGCAGTTTCCGATGGGTCCTGAGGTCTCGGAACCGGTGGACTTCTGGACGAGCGATCAGTAACGATGGGACTCTTCCGCTCGACGATCTCCGCGTTGCGAAAAGGTCTGAGCCGAACGCGGCAGGCGCTGGCCGGGGGGCTGCGTTCGCTGCTTCAGGGCCGGGCGCTCTCCGAGGAGGTGATCGACGACCTCGAGGCGGCGCTGCTGAAGGCCGACGTCGGCGTGAAGGCGACGGGGCGGATCATCGGCCGGCTGCGTACCGACTACCGCGCGGGGAAGGTGACGCGCGGGGATGATGTGATCGAATACCTCAAGCACGAACTCAAGGCGATGTGGACGGATGAGGACCGCCGGCTGGCGACGGCTCCCTCGGCACCGACGGTGATCCTCGTGGCGGGAATCAACGGCTCGGGGAAGACGACCAGCGTGGCCAAGATCGCCAAGTCGCTGCGGGATGAGGGGAGAAGCGTGCTGCTGGGGGCGTGCGACACTTTCCGGGCCGGGGCGATTCATCAACTGGAAATCTGGGCGGAGCGGCTGGGCGTGCAGATCGTTCGCGGCCAGCCCAATGCCGATCCGGCAGCGGTCGCCTACGACGCCTGCGAGGCGGCGATTTCGCGAAAGGTGGATGTGCTGCTGATCGACACGGCCGGCCGGCTGCACACGCAGGCGCCGCTGATGAAGCAGCTGGGGAAGATCCGGGATGTTGTGGGCAAGCGGATTCCCGGCGCGCCGCACGAGGTGCTGCTGGTGCTGGATGCGACGACGGGGCAGAACGCCATCGAACAGGCGCGGAAGTTCTCCGAGGCCGTGGGGGTGACCGGCATCTTTCTCTCGAAACTGGACGGCACGGCCCGAGGCGGGATCGTGATCGCCATTCGCGAGGAACTGGCGATTCCGGTCAAACTGATCGGCGTCGGAGAGACCTTCAACGATGTTGAGCCGTTCTCGCCCGGCGAGTTCATCGATTCGATGTTTGCGTAAGCGCCGTCATTCCTGCACTTCGACTTCCGACCAGGTGACGATCCTGGGGACGGTGGTCATGGTTCCCCCCGCGCCCCCACTGCCCTCGTAGGCGCCGATGTCGGCCTGCGCCAGACCGTCGCCGTCGTCATCGGCGGGGCGGGCGAAGCCGGCGAGATCGGAGGAGGTCGCATGGGCGGCGAAGGCGGCGTCGAGCAGGGGCGAGCCGACGGCGGGCCTGAAGTTTCCGGCGGTGCGATCGGCAAAGAGTGAGCCGGCCTCCACCAGATCTCCGTCGATGGTTGCGCCGGTATCATCGGGGTAGCGGGTGAGAACGTCGGCAAAGAGGTTGTTGTAGAGCCAGGTCCGCTTGTCGGCGGCGAGGACGCCCCTGGCGCCGTCCACGAAGGCGTTGTTGGCGACGATGCAGACAACGTCAGACCACTTGCCGACCTTGCCGGGGCGGTTGAGGTCCACATGGGTGCTCACATCGACGATGGTGTTGTGGACGATCGTCGTGCGGCTTCCCCAGTGGCTGTTGGTCACGTGAATGCCGACGGAACCGGAAGCCCCGGAGCCGACGATGAGGTTGTCGGAGATGACGACCTGAGACCACTTGCCGTCGTAGTCGATGACGCGGCCATCGCCCTTGCCGCCGGCTGACTGCGGATCGATGAAGGAGTTGCGCAGGATGCGGGTCTCGCCGTCCTGGGAGTTCTTCAGTTCCAGGACACTCTCGAATGCGGGGTAGCGGCGGAAGGTGCAGTCCTCAACAGTCGTGGCCAGGGCGAGGTTGGTCTGGACGGCCGGCCCGGAGAAGTCCTCGAAGGTGCACTGCGAGAAGACGATGCCGTCGGTCCACTGCGAGAGACTGACCAGGGCACGATTCTTCTTTGCATCGCGGAAGGTGAGGTTCTCGAATCGCCAGTGCTGCATCCACATGGCGTCGATGCAGTGATTGCGCGCTGAGCCGCCGTCGATGATGACCGCGCCCGGGCTCTCGCCGGTGAACGCGCCGGTGACGTCGCCGATGATGCGATTGGGGTTGTCTTCCGAGCCGTTTTCTGCGCCCCAGACGCCTTTGGTCTTGAGATTGACCTCTTCGAAGTAGGAGCCGGGACCGACGTAGATCGTGTATCCATCGGAGGAGCACTGCTGTGTTGCCTTCTCGATGGTGGCGAAGGCGGTTGCGGGAGTCAGGCCGTCGGCAGAGTCGCTGCCTGAGGTGCGGACGTAGAAGGTTTTGCTGTCAGAGTGGCCTGGCTTGTCCTTCTTCCCCTTGCCCTTGTCTTTG
>CAZPFK010000083.1:0-4068 GCA_964585855.1 uncultured Vicinamibacteraceae bacterium | reverse complement strand
GGTTTTGCTGTCAGAGTGGCCTGGCTTGTCCTTCTTCCCCTTGCCCTTGTCTTTGTCTTTGCCCTTGTCCTCATCCTCATCGTCATCGTCGTCGTCGTCGTCTTTGCCCTTCCCTTTCCCCTTGCCCTTGTCGTCATCGTCATCGAGGGCGATGGAGAAGGCCGAGGCGGCTCTCGCGGAGGCCGGGGCGGCGGTCCAGGCCAGCACGAAGAGGGCGCAGAGGGTGATAACAACGGCTCTTGCGAATGTGTGCGGAATCATGCCCTCCACCATCGTCCTTGCGGGGCGCGGGCATCACCAGCCGGGGACACGACCCGATCAATGCCGGCGACCCGGCCCCTCTGACCCGCGAGGTTCGCCCGGGCTGCCGCGCCCGCCGCGCTCGACGGCCAGTTCGAGGACAGCCATGCGGATGGCGACACCGTTTCGGACCTGGCGGAGGATCAGCGAGCGGGGGCCGTCGGCGACCTCGGGGTCGAGTTCGACGCCGCGATTGACCGGTCCCGGGTGCATGACCAGCGCATCGTCCCGCATCCGTGTCTCCCGCGCGGCGGTGAGGGCGTACCTCGTGCGATACTCGCGCAGGGAGCCGATGCCCCGGCCGCCCATGCGTTCGAACTGGATGCGCAGCATCATCACGATGCGGGCATCGCCCAGCACAGCGTCGAAATCGCGCTCAACGGCAACGCCGAGGGTCTCCAGCGAGCGGGGGGCGAGGGCGGGCGGGCCGACGACGGTGAGGCGGGCACCGAGGGTGGAGAGGATGGCGATGGCAGAGCGCGCGACGCGGCTGTTGAGAATATCGCCGACAATGACGACCGGGAGATCTGTGAGCGGACGGCCGATGGCCTGGCGGATCGTGAAGGCGTCGAGGAGTCCCTGGGTCGGGTGCTGGTGGCGGCCGTCGCCGGCATTGATCAGCGGGATGGCCAGGGCGCGAGCGGCATTGAGGGCGGCGCCGGAGGCGGCGTGGCGCATGACGATGGCATCGACGCCCATCGCTTCGACGTTGCGCACGGTATCGAGGGTCGACTCGCCCTTGTTGACGCTGGAGCCGGTCGCGGTGACGGTGATGACATCAGCCCCGCAAAGACTGGCGGCCTGCGCGAAGGAGACGCGGGTGCGGGTGGAGTCTTCGAAGAAGAGGTTGACGATGGTGCGGCCTGCGAGCGTCGAACGGCGCGGCTCCTCGGCTTCGACGACGGGGAGACAGGCGTGGGCGCGATCGAAGAGTTCGTGGATGGCGGAGGTCGGCAGGTCGTGCAGCGAAAGCAATGAGCCGCGCTGCCACCAGTGTGCGGAGCCGGATTCACGTCGATCGTGCGCCAAGGCGGTCCTACCTGCTGATCGGGGCGTTGTCGAGGGTGACCTGCACACCCTGCGGCTCAGAGACGGGCTGATTCTGCACGGCGAGTTTTCTGGCGCGCTGCGTGGACCAGTCGGAGACGCGGAGATCGGGGGCGTCGGGGCCGCCCTGGAGGCGGAGCACGCGGTAGGCGTTGTCGCGCTGGGCGGGAAGGAAGCCGGCGGTGCGGACGAGGTGGCAGATGAGTTCTTCGGTGAGGCAGTAGGTCGTGCCTGCGGCGGAGACGACGTTTTCCTCCATCATCACCGAGCCCATGTCGTTGGCACCGTAGAAGAGGGCGAGTTGTCCGATGTGGGGGCCCATCGTCACCCAGGAAGAGCCGATGGACCAGATGTTGTCGAGGTAGAGGCGGGAGAGGGCCTGCACACGGAGATACTCGCTGGCGCCGGCCATGCGGACGACCTTGCCAAAGCGCTCCGCGGGCTGCCCGAGGGCGGCGAGGTCGCCCGGAAAGGGTTCGCCGGTTTCCCGGTCAAACTCGGGGAGGCGGCCCAGCGGGGTGTTTTCGCGCTGGAAAGGCCAGGCGATGAAGGCCATGCAGCGCCCGCCGCCGTCGCGGCCGAAGTCGGCCAGGGCGCGGTCCTGCCAGGCGCGGACGCGGTCGAGGTGGTCGATGCGGTCGGCGACGCCCTCGATGTGGCCGAACATCATCGTCGCGGAGGTGTTCATGCCGAGCTTGTGGGCGACGTACATGACGGTGAGCCATTCGTCGGCGGTGCACTTGCCCAGGCCGATCTTCCTGCGGACATGCTCGGCAAAAATTTCTCCGCCGCCGCCAGGCAGGGAGTGAAGCCCTGCGGCCTTGAGGCGGGCCAGCACCCACTCGACCCGTGCGGCCAGCGAGTCGCCGGGCGCGTCGAAGAAGCGGATGAACTCGATAACCTCGGGCGGGCTGAAGGCGTGGATGTGGATATCGGGGAAGCGCTCACGGATGCCGGTAAGCAGGTGTTCGTACCACTGGAGGGGGAGGTGGGGGTTCATCCCCCCCTGCATCAGGATCTGCGTCCCGCCGATGGCGCGGAGCTGCTCGATCTTCTCGTTGATGGCGGAGGGATCGAGGGTGTAGGCATCCTCATCGTCGGCATCACGGCGGAAGGCGCAGAAGGTGCAGTGGGCGGTGCAGACATTGGAGTAGTTGATGTTCCGGTCAATGACGTAGGTGCGGATGTGGGAGCCGTGCAGGACGCGGCAGCGCAGGTCGGCCCATCGCCCCAGTTGCGTCAGTGAGGCCTCGTGGTAGAGGCGCAGGGCCTCCTCGCGGGTCAGGCGGGCCTCGCCCGTGATGACGGCGCGGAGGTGGCCGGCGTCAAAAGGATCGCAACGGCCGGGGTCGGGATCGACCGAGAGGCTCCAGGAGTGCGGCTGGTTCATGGCTGTCGGGTTCCCTCTGCGGGGCGTCGGCCGGGCAGAGCGGATGATAGGGCGTCGGGGCGCGGGAGACTGTGCGGGTTGTAGGGTCTGGCGCGGCGGCGACTGCCGGGCGGAGGGTCGTGCGGCTCACACGTCGGACTGATGCGCCGATAAACGGAGAAGAGCAAGGGTCACTCCGCTCACGCTTCGCGCCCGGCGCGATGCGGATGGGCACTTCGGCGAGGAAGCACCGTGTCGTACCGACCGCAGCAGCACACATCCGATGCGCTTCGAAGCCTGCGCTTCGGGGCGACGGTGGCCTGCTGGCTGATCGGGCTGGCCTTCATCACCCAGACGATCACCTGGGCCTTCACCAACTACACGGAAATTCGATACCGCGAACTCACGCCGTCGGAGTCGGTGCAGAAGCCGACGATCGTCTCCGGCCTGGAGAAGGACCGGCAGCGGCACCGGCAGAACACGATTCGCCGCGAGGCCGTCGAGGCGGCTCCGGAGACGGCAGCGCCTGAATCCAACCCGGCAAGTGAACCGGAGGCGTTTGTCCACGGGGCGACGATGGCCAGCCCGGTCTCGTTTTCGCCGGAAGACATCAACCGGGTCTACGGGCCTTACGACGTGTGGATGTCGCGCGTGCATCAGGGTGCGGTCGTGGCGGGGCTTGCGGGCCTTGCCGTGCTGCTGGTGCAGATGACGCTGGCCGTCGTCGTCGGCGCGATGACCGGGGCGGCGGGGATCGCCTCGATCATCCGCTCGCACACCTGGGCGATGATCCTCTGCGCCCTGGCCGTTCCGTGGGGGCTTTTCGTCTCCGGATCACCGTATCCGGGAATCCTCACGGGCTATTACACGATGATTTCGGCTTCAGAGACCTTCATGGCGGGCGCGGCCGATGCGCTCTCACCGGGGGCCTTCTACGGCCACTTCCTCTTGCTGCCCCTGGCGGGTGCGGCGGCGCTTGCGATCATCGCCGGCCACTTCCGGACCGGCGTGAACCGGGAGATTCTCGAGGGTCCCTCGGAGTTTGAACTGGCGATCGAAGCCGAGGCGCGTAATCGCGCTGCGACGAGCCAGATGAACTCGGGGCGATCGGGTGTTGCCCTGCGATCGGTGACGGCCGCTGACGGATCGGCTCCGCTGCTGCAGACGCCGATGTCGCATCCGCCGGCAAGCGTGACGGGCTTCTCGACAGGCAACCCCCCGCCGATTACGCGTCCGCCAGTGCAGGGTCCGGGCGAGCCGCTGCGGCGGCCGATCTGAATTCTGATTCAATCACAACTCACGCCGCAAACGCGGTCGTCGCCTCGGCGTTCAGCACGGCCTGCCAGCGCCGG
>CAZPFK010000082.1:0-12487 GCA_964585855.1 uncultured Vicinamibacteraceae bacterium | reverse complement strand
CACACGAAGCGCATCCGAAGTGTGAGCCGGCCGCGCTGAAACTCGAACCCCAGGACGCCGCGCCGCTACAGCAGGTGATTGACCATGAATCGCAGCGCGTTGGAGAGCAGTTTCCCACGCTCGGGCTGTTCGTGGAAATCGTGCGTTGACTCATCGATGGTCACGAACTCATGAGGCCGTCCCGCCGCCTCAGCCGCTTCGGCATACTGCCGGCCATGCCGGATCGGCACGACCTCATCGCGGCGCGAATGAATGATGAGAATCGGCGAGTGCGGGTTGCCGGCCACCAGCGCTGCGGGGTCCTCCGAGGCCAGGTTTTCAAACCACGCCGGGCCGAGGCGCAACCCGCGATAGGGCACGAAGCCCAGGGCATGGAAGGACTCTTCGATCCGCTGCCCGCCGGTCTTTTCCCGCACGAGGTTTGCCAGGTCAAAGACCGGCGCCCACAGCGAGATGCATCGCGCCGGCCGCGCCGCGTCGAGCGTCAGCGCTCCGATGGCGCCCATGCTCGCGCCGACGAGGCCGAGGCGATCGTGGTCGAAGCGCTCATCCTGCTCCAGGAAGTCGCCGACGGCCAGGCAGTCGCGCCGGATCGTCGGCAGACTGTACTCCCGCTGCGGACCCGTCGATTCGCCGCAGCCGGCCTGGTCGAAGCGCAGGCAGGCGATGCCCTGCGAGGCGAGGTGGCGGCCGAACTCGACGAAGTGGTAGCTGCGCCCCATGCGGTTGCCGGAGAAGCCGTGGATGATGACGGCGACAGGCCAGGGGGCGGCGTGGTCGGTGGGGAGATCGATGGAGGCGGCCAGCCAGTGCTCACCGGAGGGAATCCAGAGGTGTTCAAGGTGAGCAGGTCTCACGGCATCCGGGGCAAGTCTCGGGTTGGGCCAGGGCTGGATCACGTCTTGACACCACGCAGGAATTCGATCTCTGGTATCGGCTGCCGACGGCGACCGGGCCAGTCGAGAGTGCGGAGGTCAGGCGTACTGTCGGGATTATTGCCGCTGGCGAGTCCGGAAACTCACGCTCGAAGATTCACAAAGGCCCCGACCCGCGCGGCCGGCGTGCCGTAGAGGCCCCGGACCGCCTCCGTCGGAAGCGCCTCGTCGGGGGAAAGGGTGTGGCCGGCCGGTCGCATCCCGAGATCGACGGTGTCTCTGGTCGTCACGGAGCGATGCAGGAGATCGGCGGGCCGCTGAGCCGATGGAGTTCGGTAGGCGGCAGCGACTGCGTGCAGTGAGAGGGGTGAAACGGACATCGCTGCCCCTGCATCGACCGCGACAGGGCGGCCGGGCGAGAGAAAGTCGCGCGTGTCCCATAAGGTACTCCGGTCGTTACTCGACCAATAGAAAGGCAGGTCTTGCCATGACGCATCTTCTCCGGCTCACGACAGCGCTCCTGCTGCTCGCCTCGGGCGCAGCTGCACAGGCGCAGGATGAGCCGCAGGACACGCCGCCGAAGCGCTCCGTTGAGGAGATCATCAGCGACCTGGAGCGTGATGACCCGCTGGGCGAGCGCGGCGTCGCCCCCTCGACGCTTCCGCAGCAGGATGAACTCCGCAAACTCCTCGAACAGGGCGGGGTGAGCAAGGCCCGGCTGATTCCAGAGGGAACTCGCGTGGCGACGCTTCCGGGCATCGCACTCTACGACGAGATGCGGCATGAGTGGCTCTTTGTCCCCGCACCGGGCGACCGGCCCATGCCTGTCTTTCTCCTGCTCCCATGCCTGGCGCTGGAACGACTCGAGCGGCAGGCGGGCACGGCCGGGCGGAGTGGCGCGGTCTTCTCCGTTTCCGGCGAGGTGTTTGTCACCCAAGAGCGAAACGCCCTGCTCATGACCGCGCCGGCGGCGCCGCTTGAGGCCTCACCAGAGCAGCGTACGACGCTGATGGAACTGGCCCGGCGGGCCGCTGAGCAACTTGATTCCGCCCCCGGTGCAACCGGGGAGATGGCCGCACCGACGCCGCCGTCCGGCTCATCCGGGCAACCGTCGCAGGCGGCCCTTCGGGCGGAGGGCACGATGATGGTCTCGCGCCTCGGGCGGCTGGTCCGCGAGGGGTCGAGCGATGTCTGGCTCTTTGTCTTTGAGGCCGACCGCAGCGGCCAGAGCGATCCCCCGATGGCGGTCCTGCCCTGCCAGGCGCTGGATCGGGCGGCGACGGTCATCCGTGACAGCGGCGACCGCACGCAGTTTCTCCTCTCCGGCCGCGTCTTCGCCTACCGGGGACAGAACTACATCCTGCCGACGGTCCTGCGCGTGCCCTACGAACGCACCAACCTCTCGCCCTGACCGGACACGCTACTTGGGAACCGCAAGCGACTGCAGGATCTGCCCGAGACCGGCCGCGAACCGGCTTCTGGGATAGACCTCGTCGGCCCCCGCCAGCCGCGCTGCTTCCATCACCTCCTGATCCACATGGGGTCCGAAGCCCACGATGCGCACCTCGGGCCCGGCCCGTCGCACTGCTGCGATGACTTCCAGGGCCTGCTCACTCTCCAGAGCCACGATGACCCCCGTCACCGGGTGCTGCGATTTCAACCGGGCCGGCGCTTCCGCAGCGCTGCGCAGCGGCGCGGAGATCAGGCCGAGATCCGACGCGGCGTGCGCGATGCGGGAGGCGAAGATGAGGTCAGGCACGTGGCAGAGGATCATGCGGATGCGATTTCGACCGAATTGGGACGGTCACTATACTCCCTGATTGCCGCGGCCGGCGTATCGCGGAGCCGACCCGAAGCTGCATTCTCCTCGGAGGTTGAGAACCCATGGCCAAGACCCGGTCCAAAGGCGCCCGTTCCACCAGGAAGCCCTCGATATCGACCGGCAACAGTGAGGTGAGCCACGCCGGCCCCAACAACAACGGCCCCAACTTCGATTCGCCCATCTACGACGAGATCGGCCTGCCCCGTGATCCCGACAATCTCTACACGCAGACGATCAGCCAGATTCTGCACGCCGCCGAGATCATGGAGTTGCCGCACTACCAGCGGCTGATTCTCTCCCAGCCCAAGAACGAGATCATGGTCCACTTCCCAGTGGAGATGGCCGACGGCTCCTTTGCGCTGATGAAGGGCTACCGGGTGCAGCACAACAACGCCCTGGGGCCGTACAAGGGCGGCATCCGCTATCACCCCGATGTCCACCTCGATGACATCAAGTCGCTGGCGGTCCTGATGACGATGAAATGCTCGCTGGCGCATCTGCCTTTCGGCGGGGCCAAGGGCGGAATCAAGTGCAGCCCCTGGAAACTCAGCCAGGACGACCTCTGCCGCATCACCCGACGCTTCACCTTCGCCATCAGCAACCAGATCGGCCCGGATTACGACATCCCCGCCCCTGACGTCGGAACCAACGCGCAGATCATGGCCTGGATGGCCGACACCTACCAGCAGATGAGCCCGGAGCACGAGAGCCAGGACACCATCCGCATCGTCACCGGCAAGCCCGTCATGTTCGGCGGGTCGCTGGGGCGGGAGAAGGCGACCGGGCAGGGGCTGGTCTACGTCCTGCAGGCCATCCTTCCCGAGCTGGACATCGACCTTGCCTCGATGCGCTACAGCCTCATCGGCTACGGCAACGTCGGGTCGTGGACGGCCCGCCTGCTCAGCCCGCTGGGGGCCAAGCTCGTCGCCGTCCTCGACCATACCGGCGCCATCTACAGCAAGAGCGGCTTTGACACCATCAAGCTGGCCAAACACGTCGAGCAGCACGGGGGCGTCAAGGGCTTCCCGGGCGACTCCATCACCATTGACGAGTTCTACGCCCGGAAGGTCGATGTACTCATTCCCGCCGCCCTGGAGCAGATGATCACGCCGGAGAAGGCCGCCCTGATCAACGCCCGCCTCGTCGCCGAGGCGGCCAACGCCCCGACGACGCCGGCCGGGGAGCGGGCACTGCTGGAAAAAAACGTTGAGGTGCTGCCGGCAATTCTCTGCAATGCCGGGGGGGTGACGGTTTCCTACTTCGAATGGGTGCAGAACAAGACCTCGACCTACTGGACCGAAGAGCACGTGGACTCCCGCCTGCGGCAGCACATGAACAACGCCGCCCAGCGCGTCCGGCAGGCCAAGTCGAAGTACCGCGTGGACTGGCGGACGGCCTCCTACATCGCCTCGCTGGAGCACATCTCCGCGGCCTACACCGTCCGGGGCATTTTCCCATAACCCGCGCGGCTGCGATTTTGCGCGCGAAAAGGTCACGCCTGCGCCGTCATCGGCACGATAGTGGCCGTTGTCCCGCCTACGGTTCCGCCCCCGGCCTTGCCCGCACGGATGCACGCAATGTCCAGCACCAGCGTTCTCGAAATCGACCTGGCGCGACTCGACGCCAACGTCGCGGTCCTGCGCCGAATCCTCGGCCCTGACGTCCTGCTCTGCTGCGTCGTGAAAGCCGAGGGCTACGGCCTCGGCGCCGAGCGCATCGGCCAACGACTGCAGAGCGCCGGCGTGGACCTGCTGGCCGTGTACACGATGGAGCAGGCGCGTCGGCTGGTGACTGTCGGCATCACGCTGCCGATCCTCGTCTTCATGCCGCTGGAGGATATTCAGCGCATGGACGTGCTCTACCGCCCCTTCAGCGAGGGCAGACTTCACTGCGTCGTCCACGAGAAGGCCCACCTCGACGCCCTGCACACCATCGCCGAGCGCTTCGGGTGCATCGCCCCGGTCCACATCGACCTCGACACCGGCATCCATCGCGGCGGTATGAACCAACAGGAAGCGCAGCAGGCCCTTGAGATCATCGCCGCCGATCCTCGCCTGACGCTGGCGGGCGTGATGACGCATTTCGCCGCTGCTGACGTCGATCCGCTCGCAGCCGAGGCACAGCTGGACGCCTTCAACGAGTTCCGTCTGCGGCACGCCGACCTGATTCCGCAGCGCTGCGTGGCGCATGCCTCGGCGACCCATGCGGCGCTTCGACATCCGAAGTTTCACCTCGACATGGTCCGCATCGGCATGGGCTGGCTCGGCTACGGCGCTGAGGACCTCGCGCCCGGCGACGTCCTGCAGGAGGCGCAGGAACTGGCGCCCATCCTGCGCTGGACCAGCCGCATCATCCACTTCAAGACCATCGAAACCGGCGAAAGCGTCGGCTACGGGTCGACCTGGACGGCCCGTCGGCCCAGCGTCATCGGGCTCGTTCCCGTCGGATACGCCGACGGCTACCGCTTCTCCTGGAGCAACAAGGGCGTCGTCCGTGTTTCCTGCGAGGGCCAGTGGTACGACGCGCCCGTCGTCGGCCGCGTGAGCATGGATCAGATTACCATCGACGTGACAAAGATCGCCGACCGGGGCGCCCTTCGCATCGGGGCCGAGGTTGAACTCATCGGCAAGGACCCCGCGACCGCCACCCACCTCCCGAAACTCGCCGCCGCCGGGAAGACGATCCTGCATGACGTCGTCTGCGGCCTCTCTCCGCGCATCGAGCGCCACTACGCCCATGCCGGAGATGCCCCGCCGCCGCGACCCGCCGCCGCCCGGAGACAGGCCGCCGGCGGACCGATCCGCCCGCGCCGCTGAGTGCGTTGTTCGGATGAAAGGAAGCCGCCTCGATGCTGCGAAAGATCGGCGAACTGCTCCTGGAATGGGGCGAGTTGCAACCGCACGAACTTGATGAGATTCTGCACGAGCAGAATCGCCGATACCGCGCCTTCGGCATCATCGCCGCCGAGCGCTTCAACGTGCCGCAGGAGGCCGTCTGGAAGGCCTGGGCCGAGCAGTACGCCGCCTGCTGCCCGCGCGTCGAAATCGCCGCGCAGCATCGAGATCCGGCCGCCGCCTCAGAGGTCAGCCCCGAGGACGCCCGCCGCCTCCGCCTGCTCCCCTTGCGCTATCAGGACGGCGACCTCATCTGCGTAACCTCCCGCGCCAACCTGCCCCGCGCCCTGGCCTTTCTGGACGACGGCGTCGAAACCCCCGCCCTTCTGTGGCTGGCCGATGATGAGCACGCCCTCGCACGCGCCCTCGATGAGGCTTATCCCCCCGATGCCGCCGGCCGGCGCACCGCGTAACGGCCCTAGCATCGTCGCATGAAGACCGCCGTCATTCTCAGCATCGGTGAGGAGGTGCTCACCGGGCAGATCCACGACACCAACGCCACCTGGATTGCGCTTCGACTCGGCGAACTCGGTATTCGCACCGTCCGCCGCGCCACCGTCGGCGATGACCTTCGCGATATCACCGACGCCATCCGCACCGCCGCGACCGCCGCCGACATCCTCATCGCCACCGGCGGCCTCGGCCCGACCCGCGATGACCTGACGCGACAGGCACTCGCCGATGCTCTCGGCGAAGACCTGATGACCGATGAGGAAGCGCTGGCCCGACTCCGCCGATACTGGGAGAAGCGCCGCGGCGAGATGCCTCCGACCAACGCCGTCCAGGCCTTGCGACCGCCCTCGGCATCGCTGATCCCCAACGCGCGAGGAACCGCACCGGGACTCGTCGCCGACCTCAGCGCTTCAGCCCGCGCCTGGTTTCTGCCCGGGCCTCCCGTCGAACTGCACGGCATGTGGGAGGCGCACGTCGCCGCAGATCTTCGCACGCTTGCCGGCCATGGAACCGTTATGGCGACGCGCCTTGTCAATGCCGTCGGCATTCCCGAAGCCGAAGTCGCCCAGCGCCTCGATGACTTAATGCAGCGCGGCCGCCGCCCCGATGTCGGCACGATGGTGCGCGACTCGCTGGTGGTCGTCCGCATCCGGGACACCGGCCCCGCCGACGCCGTCGAGCCCGCCGTCAATCAGACCGCCGACGAGGTCGCCCGGCGGCTGGCCCCCTTTGTCTACGGTCGCGATGAGATGACCCTCGCCGAGGCCGTTCTCGATCTGCTGCGGGAGCGCGGGCTCACCCTTGCCGTCGCCGAATCCTGCACGGGGGGACTGTTGGGCAGTCTGCTCACCGAGCCTGCAGGCGCCAGCGACGTCTTTCTCGGTGGCTTCATCACCTACTCCAACGAGATGAAGGCCACATTGCTTGGCGTTCCGGAATCGACGCTCGCCGCCCACGGCGCCGTCTCCCGGCCGACTGCCGAGGCGATGGCGCGCGGAGCCGCACGCGCAGCGAGCGGAGCAGGAGGCCGCCCTGCCGACTGCGCCCTGGCGATCACGGGTGTCGCGGGCCCCGGGGGCGGCAGCGAGGCCAAGCCCGTGGGGACCGTCTACATCGCCCTGGCCGCGCCCGACACCCTCGATGTCCGCCGATTGCGGATCTCCGGGGATCGCGAGGCGGTCCGTCGCCGCTCCGCCCTTGCCGCGCTGGCTCTGCTCTTTCTGCATCTGACCTGCGGCCAGGCCCCGCCGATGACCTGGGAATCGCAGGAAGAGTGACCGCCTCAGGGCGTCGGCTTCGTTCAGCCCCCATACACTCTGCTCGTGAGCGCCACCGCTGCGTCATTACTGACCGATCTCGACGTCAACGTGCAGACCGACGTACCCCTCGGACCACGCACCTGGTTCAAGATCGGCGGCCGCGCCGACTACCTCGTCAGCCCCAACACCGTCGAAGCCCTCGCCACCCTCACCTCCCGCTGCCGGGAGAGCGATACCCCGCTGCGCGTCCTCGGCGCAGGAGCCAACCTCCTCGTTGATGATGAGGGCGTCGACGGCGTCGTCGTCGAACTCACCGCCCCCGTCTTCCGCGCCGACTCGTGGATCCACCGCCATCGTCCCAACCGAGGCGGTGAACAGGGCGACGGCCTCCGCGTCATGGCCGGAACCCGCCTCGAAGTGCTCGCCCGAGGCGCCTCACGCCACGGCATGCGCGGCCTCGAACGCCTCGCCGGCATTCCCGCCACCCTCGGCGGCGCCATCCGCATGAACGCCGGCGGCAAGTGGGGCGAGATCGGCGACCTCATCACGCTCGTCGGCTGCATCGACCTCAACGGCCGGCAGGTCGTTTACCAGGGGCGCGAGATCGAGTGGGCCTATCGCCGCTGCAGCATCATCGACCCGGTCATCCTCTGGGCGGAACTGGCGCTCACACCCGATGACCCGGAGCAGGTCTACGCCGACTACACCGAGATCATGCGCGAGAAGACCGCAAGCCAGCCCATGGGCGACAACAGCGCCGGCTGCGTCTTCAAGAACCCGCCCCACCCCGAGACGACCGGCTTTCGCATCAGCGCCGGACGCATCATCGATCGCGCCGGCCTGCGCGGGCTGCGGATCGGCGGAGCGGAGGTCAGCTCGCGCCACGCAAACTTCATCGTCGCGGAGAAGGGGTGCCCCACGGCCGACGTTCTGGCGCTGATTTCACGGGTAGAAGCACGCGTCTTCGAGGAAACGGGTTTCCGTCTGGAGCGGGAACTGGTAGTATGGAGGCGACGGGAGACGGATCAAACAGAGGTGGCCTGATGCACGACGAGTCACGGACGACGAGGCGGCTGCGGGTGCTTGTGCTGGCCGGAGGACCGGATGCCGAGCGCGAGGTGAGTCTCACCTCCGGACGCGCCGTCGCCGAGGCGCTGCGGATCGATGGCACCTTCGAGGTCGTCTACCACGAAATCGATCGCCTCGACGCCGAGCAGTTGGCACGCATCGACTTCGATGTCGCCTTCCCCGTCCTCCACGGCCCGTGGGGCGAGGGCGGCCCGCTTCAGGAAATACTCGAGGCCGACGGCCGCCCCTTCGTCGGCAGCGGCTCAAAGACCTCAGCGCTGGCGATGGACAAGATCGCCACCAAGCAGGTTGCCGAACGCCTCGGCATTCCCACGCCGCCGGCCGCCCTGCTCTGTGCCCCCGGTGATGCCTGCCCGATCGCCCCGCCCCTGGTCTTCAAGCCCGTCGATGACGGCTCCAGCGTCGACATCTTCATCTGCCGCTCCCGCGATGAGGCCGATGCCGCGCGCGCGCAGATGCACGCCCGCCGGACGCGCTTCATGGCCGAGGCCTTCATCCCCGGCCGCGAGCTCACCGTCGGCATGGTGGAGGGACGCGTGAACTCGGTCATCGAAATCGTCCCCAGCGTCGCCTTCTACGACTACGAAGCCAAGTACCTCCGCGATGACACCGCCTACGAGGTCGATCCCGATCTCCCCGAACACATCCGCACTGAGATTGTCGAAGCAAGTCTGCGGCTGCATGAGGCGATGGGCCTCCGCGACCTGGCGCGACTCGATTTCCGCTACGATCCCGACGCCGGCTCTCCCACCGCCGGCCTGTGGATGCTCGAGGTGAACACGATTCCCGGCTTCACCAGCCATTCGCTTGTTCCGATGGGAGCGGCCGCTGCGGGCGAGGAGATGCCCGCGCTGTGCCGCCGCCTCACTCTTGCAGCGCTGCGCCGTGGTGCAGCGTCCTGCATCTGAATCCCTAACCAGCACGGAGTCGCAACATCGTGGCCAAAGCACGGAAGCAACGCCGCTCAAAATCAACACCTTCAGAGAGCTGGTGGGCGCGCCGCGGCGCGCGCAAGAACTCATCCGGCGCCCGCCTCGGCATCCGCGAGGCGATCGTCCCCCTCCTCGCCCTGCTGCTTCTGAGCGCCGTGATCGCCGGGGGCATCGGCTGGGTGCGCTATCGCCCGCAGGTGGCCGCCTTCGTCCACGCATCGAGGCAGGCGCCCGTCGAGGTCGTCTTCGCCACACCAGTGACCGGCGTCGAGAATCTCGAGCAAACCCTCCGCCAGATCGTCATCGCCGGAAACGAATCCGCCCGCCGCGCCCCCGACGCACCGGCCGATGTCAGGCAGGCGACACTGGCCTCCAGCGACGAGATTCACCGCCGCCTTGCCGCCACCGGCTGGTTCCACGACTCGCTGCGCATCGCGCAGGACCTCGTCGAAGGCGATGAGACGACTCCCTGGATTCGCCGCATCACCGTTCACGGAACGCTGCGCCGGCCGCTGCTGATGGTCCGCCGTGACGGGCGCGATCGCGTCATTGACGATGCCGGCGTGCGTCTCGACCTCACCTACACCGCCGGAGCCGTCGACGTCCTCCGCGTAGTCACCGGCGCTCTCGGCCCGGAGCCCGCCGTCGGCGCCCGCTGGCCCGGCCGGGACCTCTCCGCGGCCGTCAGTCTCGAACGATTTCTGCGCGCCTCCAACCCCGCCTGGCTGTCTCAGGTCATCGAGATCGACGTCTCCAACGCCGACGGAAACCGGCGCGGAAAGCCCCGGCTCGTGCTCGTCACCCGTCACGGCCACCGCATCGGCTGGGGACGCCCCGTCGGCGAAGAGGCGGGCATCGAGGTCGCCGCCGCAGAGAAGATCCGCCGACTGAGCGCCTTCGTCGATGCCAACGGCGGCGTGCTGGGGACCCCCAGCGGGACCTACTGCGTACACCTCGATCCGCCGACAATTGAACCATGACCCCCGCGCTCTCAGCCCCCCACCCTCACGGTCGCGTCCGCCTGCCGCGCCTCCTGCTGCTGTGGTGGTCGCTGTGGCTGCTGGCCTCGTGGGCGCAGGCCTTCGTCTGGAATCGGCCGCTGGCCCAGACCCCGGAGACCTACGCCACCTCCATGCGCACCATGCTCCTCTCGGTGAGTCTGGGCCTCACCGTCGTCTGGCCCATGTTCCGCCTCTCCATGCGCGAGCACCACCACGCCGGCCGGCTCGCCTTCATCGACTGGCTGGCCCTGATCGTCACCCTTCAGGTTGTGCTCTGGCCGACGCGCCTCTCGACGAACTGGACGGCCCAGCGCGTCGCCCTCGTCGACGCCGTCCTCGCCTCCTGGTCGCTGCTGCTGGCCGGCATCATCGCCCTGGGCCTCCGCTCCCGCGCGCCGCGCAGCCGCCTCTACGCCATGTTCTTCTGCCTCGTCGTCGTCGGGCTCGGCCCCGCCGTCGCGGTCTCGCGGAGTTCCCCCACCGTCGATCCCTCAAAAATCGAGTGGTCCTACTGGTCGCCCGTTTCCGCGCCCTGGGTCATCAGCGCCTCGGCCCGCCAGGGCATCATCCTCGCCTCCGACTGGTTGCGCACCATCATCGTCGCCGCCGCCGCCCTGCTGGTCTGGGCGGGCGTGCTGCTTCAGTCCCGGGGACACCGTCGCCCCGCGACCGCACCCTGATTAAAAGCGTTTACCCGCCGCTGCGCAGGTCTTCGGGAATCTCCGGGCTTTCCCGCAGCGTCAGCACCCACTTGCGTGAGTCCGCCGGGGGGACGCTGGCGACATGCTCCGTGCCGCCCTGGCTCTTGCCCGCCTCGCGCAGCCGCCACGCCAGCCGATCCGGGTACAGCTCCGGGTCGGCCCCGCCTCCCTCAAGGAAGCGCGTCGTCAGCCACGATCCCACGGGAATCTCCACCGTCCAGACATCCTCGCCTGTCCGCGTGTCCTGCAGCGTCAGCACCTTCGGCGAGTGCGCCTCACTGGCCCAGGTGTGCGGAGCTCCGCTGTAGTTGCCGCCGCCGAGACCGCCGCAGCCCGACAGGGCGATCGCCGCCGTCGCCGCACACAGCCAGCCGGAAAGATGTCCTGTCCGCATCGATGCTGCCCCGTTGATCGCCATGGTGCGTCCTCAGAGTCCGTCGGTTCAATCCGTGTGCAAACTGTAGCGACCGTCCCCCCGCCGGGTGCGCCCCGGTTGAATACCCTTCCATTCCACAGCCATGACCACCCCCCCGCCCCTGCCATTCCGCATCGGACACGGCTTCGACCTCCACCGCCTCGAGCCCCGCCCACCCGACGGGGCCGGCCGACCCCTCATCCTCGGGGGCATCCCGATCGAGCACGACGCCGGCCCGATTGCCCACAGCGACGGCGATGCGGTCCTCCACGCCCTCACCGACGCCATTCTCGGGGCGCTGGCCCTGCCGGATATCGGCGAACTCTTTCCCGACACCTCGCCGAAGTGGAAGGATGCCCCCTCGGACCTCTTCCTCCGGGAGGCCCTCTCCCGCGCCCGCGCTGCGGGCTACGCCGTCGGCAATGTCGATCTCACGGTGATCCTCGAACGGCCCCGACTCTCCAACTCCAAGAACGCCATGCGCACCCGGATCGCCGAACTTCTGGAGATCACCCCCTCGCAGGTGAATCTCAAGGGCAAGACCCACGAACGACTGGATGCACTCGGAGAGGGTCGCGGCGTTGCCGTCCACTGCATCGTGCTCCTGCAGCGCCGGGAAGGAGCCGGCCTGTGACCGACTGCACCCGCCGCTGGCAGACCGCCGCCAACCTCGCCGCCCGCTTCCACGCCGGACAGGTCCGCAAGGACGGCCGCACGCCCTACATCGCGCATCCGTTCCGCGTGGCGATGATCGTCCGCGAGATCTTCGGCTTCTCCGATGAGACGATCCTCTGCGCTGCCCTGCTGCACGATGTGATCGAGGACACGCCCGCAGATTACGACGATGTCGCCGAGGCGTGCGGAACTGACGTCGCGGAGATCGTGGCCGCCATGACCAAGGACATGCGTCTGCCCGAGGCGCAGCGCGAGGCGGAGTATGACCGGGGACTGGCGGCCGGGCCGTGGGAGGCGCGGCTGATCAAGCTGGCCGATGTCTACGACAACTTCTGCGATTCGCACGATGACCGCACGCGGGAGAAGATGCG
>CAZPFK010000081.1:0-12587 GCA_964585855.1 uncultured Vicinamibacteraceae bacterium | reverse complement strand
GCATGAGCGTCGTTGCCCGCATGGAGCGGCCGGTGGGGAAAGGATATCGCCTCACCTCGCCTCCTACCCTCCATCCCCATGCATCATTCCGCACTTCCTTCCCGGGCCGCCATCGTCGCCGCCCTCCTCGCCGTCACGCTCCTTCTGGCCGTTGCCCTGGCGCTCAATGCCCCCTGGTCGCTGGCCTATGCCAGTGATGATGCCGCCTATTTCGATCTCGCCCATCGCTTCATCCACGAGGGGGCCACGCCCTATCGCGATCTCTTCATCCTGCACACGCCCCTGCACTACTGGGTCGTCTCGCTGGCGTCCGCGCTCTTCGGGCCCGAGGCCGGGCAGATGGTGGCCGGCGTCTGCGTCGCCTGGTTGCTCGGCATCTCACTCGCGCTTGCTGCGCTGCACGTGGCGGCCTCGCTTGCTGCATCACCGTTGAAGGCGACGACGGCCGCGGTGATCGCAGCGCTTGCGGCCTCGCCGGTGGTGGGGTGGGATCGTGTGTTGGCCTTTGTGCCCTATGGCGGCCGGCCCAATCTGCTGGCGTTGGCGCTGGTCACTCTTGCTGCCGTCTCACTGATGCGTCGAAGCGCGGCGGCCATGGCGGTCCTGCTGGCTGGGGCGTTGCTCTCCTGGCAGGTCTCGGCGGTCTTTGCGCTTGTGCTCTGTGTGACTGCCTTGCTGTGGTTGTCGCGCGCGGCGATTCGACCGATGGCCCTGGGCCTGTTTCTGCCGGGGGCGGCGGCCGTTGCGGCGCTTGCAGTGGGTGGTGCGTTTGAGGATTTCATTCGGCAGGCGGTGCTCTTTCCGCTGATTCACCAGGTGCGGCCCGTTGAGGCGCGGGCGGGGGAGAGCGATCTTGGAATGACGCTCTTCATGATGCTGCGGATCACGCCGCCGGCGCTTCTGATCGTGACTGCGCTGGGAGCGATCGGCGCAGTGATGATTTGGCGGACCCGGCGGGCGCGGGCGGATTCGCTTCCGGGGGCGGCGGCAATCGGATTGCTGGCTGCCGGCGTGATTCCCGCCGTCGGGCTGGCGCACGGGCCGTTGTATGCCTTGAACATGGCGGGGCCGGCCGCGTTGCTGCTGGCGGCTGTCATTGGCGCGGGGATCGAGGGTCTGTCGTGCCCGTGGAGGCGGGGCGCAGCGATCAGCGTGACCATTGCGGCCAGTGCTGCGCTTGTTGCGGTGTTGCCACCGGCAGCGCGGCCGACTCGAAGCGAGGAGGCGGCGAGGTATGCGGCTCTCATGGATCTCGCGCCGAGCGAGTCAATGCTGATCGTCGGCGATCCTGTTATGCAGGCGTATCTCGGCGCGCCGCTGATCAGCCGTGACCTGCAGTGGATTCACGGCCGCGATCGCTTCCTGGAGGCGACGCACGCTGGCGGTCTGGCTGGGTATGCGCGGTCGCTGCTTGCATCCGAGCCGGTGTTGGTCTACATCGCGCCGAGAGCGGATGCGTTGCGTGAGGCGATGGGAGATGTGCTGGATCGTCAGTACGTGGCAGTGGAGACGCTGACCGTTGATGAGCGGCCGGTATATCTTCGACGCGAGCCAGAGTAAGGCATCAGCCCAGTGCGTTGGGAAGGGCGGAGGAGCGGTCGTCGGGCTCGGTCTCTTCCCTGCCGGGCAGATCCTGCGTCAGACGCGCTGCCTGACCGGCGACCTGGATGATTCCGACGGGGTGGCCGACGGCTGAAAGCGTGCGCAGGAGCTCGCTGTCGCTGATGCGCTCGATGTGAACGCGGTCGATGACCTGCTCCGTGGAGACCTTGAGGGCGGCGAATGATCGCGTCGTTTCGACGGCGGCCTTGGGCGTCATTGCGGGGGGTGAGGGGATCGTGGCGACCGTTTCAACAGGTGCGGGGGTGGGATGATCGCGTCCGGGCATGGCGATGACGACTGCGAATGCGAGCGCGGCAATGAGGCCCGTCGAGGCGACCAGGCGTCGTCGCACACGGCGGGCGGTATGGATGCGGGCCATCTCCGCATGGAGCTGGGGGAGCATGGCCTCGCGACGGTCGTGCCCTGCCGGTGAGAGGCGGAGGTCGGGCATTGCTTCGTGGTCAGTCGGCTTCATCGATGGTCCCTTCCCCGTCGTTTCAAGGTTGTCACGATTGTTCGCAGGCGGCGATCAACGGCCCCCGGGCTGAGCCCGAGTGCAAGGCCGATCTGCGAGAGCGTCCAGCCGCAGCGGTATCGCAGGGTGAGGAGGCGTGCGGATTCGGAATCAAGCGCTGCAATCTCCTCGCGCAGCCACTGCAGTTGCTCATCGGTCTGCTCCAGCGCTGCTTTGAGTTCCTCGACGCGCTGCGCGTTCGCTGTCGCTTCGCGCTTCAGTCGCCGCTGCCGTGATCGCAGAGCGTCGATGGCGCAGGTCCGCACGACTCGCGCAAGCCATGCTTCCAGGCCCGCCTCCGACTCGATGATCGGCAAAGCACGGATCGCTTTGAGCATCACCTCCTGCACCAGGTCCAGACACGCCGCCTCATCGCCGCCCAGTGCCCGCCGAGCACCCGCATACACACGATCAAAGTACGCCTCGTAGAATGTCGTCAGCGCCTCCGGCCGACCGGCCGCGACATCCGCCGTCAACCGTGCAATGGGCTGCTCCTGAGGCACGGGGATCGCCTTTGTCTGCGGGGCCGACGGCGATGCGGCCGCTGGGGCCGTCGCGCCGAGGGGGAGATGGGGTGATGCAGACGCCATGCAGAACTCTAGCCCGTGCCTAGCGCGACCCGCCTCCGCCACCCGCACCGCCGGAGGGCTCGCGCTGCTGTCGCTGCCGCACCGCTTCGAGCTCCGCCTGCAGTTGCGCTGCGCGGCGTTCGAGTTCGACGAGCATCTGCCGGCTGCGCTCAACCTCATCTGTCCGGCGTACCAGTTCCGCCTCGACGGTGCGCATCGCCGCCTCCCGGGCAGCCATCTCCATCGCCATGGCCTGGTTTACTTCAGCCAGTTGGGCAGCCTGTTCCCTGCTGGTGACCACTTCATGCTCAATCTGGCTCATTCGCTCCCTGACGCTCTCGGCGTGAGACTGTGCCCGCTGCCGCGCGGACTCCTCGATCGCATCCATCACACGCTCGACCTGCGCCAGCACGTGCGGCGTGCCGTAGACAATCAGCAGCCCCGTCTGTTCGTGGAACCGGATCGCCGGCAGCTTCTTCTGCTCGTTCTCGCCTGCAGCCGCCATCTCCAGGGCGATCTGCACGGAGGTAAGGATGTCATCAGCGGTGAGGCCGTGCTCCATGATGCCAAGCGCCGGCCAGACGCCCATGTCCGTCTCCTGTGATTGCGGCTCCCGCACCACTCGCGAACGAATCTGGATGGAATGCACCGGAAGTTCACTCGGATGGGACTGCAGCATCTCCAGTCGTGCGAAATGTTCAGAGCCGCCGCCGGAGAACTCCGCTCCATCCAGCAGCCGAAGCGCCGACTGCACGGAGACATTCTTCAACTCCACCGCCGGCATGGGCAGGTAGGCGAGTCGCTCATCGCCGACAATGTTGGCCGAGTCGCCGGCCGCCTTGCGAACCGCATCGACAAACTCCGCGGCCGTTCCGCCGTCAAAGTCGAGGGTCAGAAGCACGGTGTCAGGGAAAGTGTTGACCTGTGCGGCGGTGTTCAGTGATCCGCTGCTCTGGGCAAGGGTCGGAGCGGTCGCGACCACGGCAGTAAGCGCGGCGGGAAGAAGCATGGTGAAGAAGCGGCGTGATGGCACAGGAGATCTCCTGGATGGTCGTTGGGTCTGAAAGACAGTCATCTCACTTCCACTAACGCCTCCGCAGCGGCTGTTTCGCACAGGATGTGGTGATTTTTCAAAGAATCAACAGCGTGCGGGCATCGAAAGGCCGGAATCCGACGTGATAATCCCCCGGAATCCACCCCACACAAATGCCCGCCGACCTGCCGAACATCCTCTTTCAGACCGTCAGTTTCCTGATGATCACCGGTGTCTACGGCGTCGGCATCATCCTGCTGGCCCGCAACGACCGTACTTCGCTGGAAGTCTGGAATGTCCGCGGCATCGGCCAGGCCGCGTCAATGTCCATCGTCGGACTTGGGCTGATCCTGATCGGCCTGCCCGCGCCGTCCCGGCTTGAGTGGTCGACGATGATCCCGTCGGGAGCCACGGCGCTGCTCTGCCTGGTCATCGCCTGGAATTGGCACAGCCAGCGTCGTTCCGCCGTGATGCGTAATCGCACCGGAGCGGGGCCGATCTGTCCGGGCTGCGGCTATGACCTTCACGGCCGGACCTCGGGTCCGTGTCCGGAGTGCGGTCGATTGACCGATTCTCGATAGGAAGGCCGCTTTCAGCCGCGAAGGCTGAGGCTCGCCGGAGCGGGATCAGCCTGCTCCTCGTTGAGCTTTTCGATCAACAGCACCCACGTCTCCCGCTCATATTCAAGCAGGCCGATGACTTCGTCCACGATCTCCGGGCTCTTCTCCAGACTCGCCTCAATCAGCCGTCGGTACATGAAGGAATACAGACTGGTGAGCCGCCTGCACAGTTCGGGGTTGTGCTCCGGCGCAAGAATGTTGATCAACTCCATGACGATGTTGCGGGCGCCTTCGAAGCCTTCAAAGACCCTCTCGAAGTTGCGTTCCTTCAATCCATCCCGGGCCTGAGTGGCAAAACGGATCGCCCCTTCAAGGAGCATCAGGCGCAGTTCCGCCGGCTTGGCGGAGAGGACGCGATTGCGGAGATAGGCGTTGGCAGTGGGATTCATCACAATTCTGATCGGCGAAGGAGGGCTTCGGCTTTCGTCCTCTCCGCCCACTTTGCGCTGCGTTGCCCGGCTCTGCTGGGTTCAACCGGCCGAGATCAACTGGAGCGAAGAAAGCGCTGCCTGCTGCTGCTGCAGGGCCGACAGGTTCAGCTCCATCTGGGCAAACTGTCGCTCCAGAGAAAGTCGCTTGGCAGCGAGCTTCTCATCAAAGAACTCGATGCGATCCTCCTGGATGCCGATCAGCGTGTCGTAGTTCCGGTTGACCAGCGTCAGGGTGCCGTCCACGGAGTTGGTCAGGTCCTTGGCAAGCAGCGAGACGAGCTCCGCAACACCGAGGGAGTCGTACTTCGTTTCCTGCGATTCGACGGTGATTCCGTCGCCGATCTCGTCATCCTGATTCTCGCTGACCTTCTTGGCTGCAAAGAGATTGTTGACGGCCGTCAGGTCGGTATTGATCGCCTCCCGGAGGGTGTCCTCATCGACCTCAAGAAGGCCGTCATCGCCGATGTTGATCCCGACCTGGGCGAGGCGCTGATACTGCGTCTCGACGCCGACCGCATCCTCCTGAATCGTCCGGTACAACTGGCTGCGGACACGGGCGACCGTCGGGTTGCTCATCAGGACGCCGCGCGCCTCCGTCTCCGCATCGTACTTGCTCAGCTCATTGAGCTTGCTGATGACGTCGTTGAAGGCGTCCACAAACGAGTTGACCGAATCAACCATGCTCTGCGTGTTGTTCGAGATCGTCAGCGTGACCGGATTATCGCTGGCGCTCTTCAGGTCAATCGTCACGCCGCTGATCACGTTGTCCAGACTGTTGGTCGAACTGGTCATCAGGATCGCATCGGCCGGGTTCCCGGAACCGAAGAAGACCACCGCATCCTGCGCCTTGGTCAGGTCGGTCAGGCCGAGGTCCACATCCCCCGCGTCGACGATCAGGTCGCCGGCCAGTCCTGAGATCTTGCTGGTAAAGGAAATGTGGTACGGCCGCGATCCGGCGCCGTCGTTGATCAGCGTCGCCGTCACGTCGATACCTGCTGAGTTCACTTTTGAGATGATGTCATTGAGCGTATCGGAGGTCTCAAGCTCGATTGTCTTCTCATACGACCCGTCGAGGATGTTGTCATCAACGCTCTCGGCCGTCCCGAGAATGCCCAGGTCCTTGGCAGTCGTGCCCGTGATCGATTCGACGCGGATCGTGCTCCCGTCCTCGACCGTTGAGGCAAGCAGCAGTCCGTCACCCGTGGAGTTGATCGAGGCCGTCAGGTTCAGATCGGCGGCGTTGATCTCATCAATCACATCCTGCAGCGTCTTGTCGTCGCTGCCGATCGTTATTGTCGCCTGGCCGCCGTAGGCGTCGGTAATGCGGAAGGACCCGTTGCTGATGCCCCGACCATAGTTCAGATCGCTGAGCAGACTGGCTCCGGAGACGTACTGGTGCTGCAGGTTCGTCCCGCTGTACGACGACTCGCTCACGCCCGACGCGCCGGTATCCACGCCCAGCGCTGCGGCGGCGTCGCCGGTGATGATCAGATTGCTGATCGTCGAGCCGGTGTTGTCGGTAATCGCCAGCCCGGTTCCGTTGGCATTCAGTCCAGCCGTGACGTCAATGGCGCTTGACGCGTTGATCTGATCGATGATCTCCGAGAGCGAGGCGCTTTCTTCAAGGGTGAACGAATCGCTGTTGCCGGAGCGATCGGTGATTGTCAGCGAGGTGGCCCCGTTCAGGCCGGCTCCGCCGTTGAGGTTGCTCACCAGAACCGAGTTCAGCCCCGCGAAAATGCGATCGCCCTCGAGCGTCGCCGCCGAGACCGATCCGAGAATCCCCAGGTCTTCGGCCGTCTGCGTCGAGCCCAGCGATCCCGCCGTCACCTCCAGGTCGGCCGTCCCGCCGGTCGAGTCCGTCAGCGTGAGACTCACGCCGTCGGCGCCGATCGAGGCCGTAACGGCCCCGTCGGTTGCTTCGTTGATCCGGTCAATGACGCCCTGAAGGTTCGTCACCGCGTCTTCCGTCTCCTCACCGACGGTGCGCTTTCCGAGCACGACGTCGTGCGTGTTGCCGTTGCGATCAACGATGCGGAAGTCAACGATGTTCAGACCGCTGCTGATCTGCACACCGTTGCCGTCGTTGAGACTCTTCAGCGAAGTTTCCCCCGCAATACGGCTGATTGCAGTGCCGGTGATGACGCCGTCGCCGTCGTCGGTTGCGGCAATGCCGAGATCCGACGCCGTCGTGTCATCGCCGACATCGACGACCTTCAACGTCGACCCGCCGCTGCCGCCGAGGTCGTCGACGATCTCCAGCGAATCGCCGTTGACCCGGGCGGTCACGCCCACGGTTGTCGAGGCGTTGATCGCCTCAAGCACATCTGAAACCGTCACGGCCCGGGAGAGATCAATATCCGCCGTGGCTCCCGAGGAGTCGGTGATCCGGATCACGCCGCGCTTCACCCCCTCGCCGCCGTTGAGGTCGGAAAGAAGTGTGTCGGTCTCGAGGCGGCCGTTTCCGAACTCGAAGCTGATGCTGCTGGCGCCGATGGCCGTCTCGTCGGGATCAGCGTAACCCTTTGAGAGCTTCTGGCTGGTGGAGACCAGCTGCTCGACCAGGAACTGGTACGACCCCGGCTGCGCGCTGGACGAAGCCGACGCCGTCAGCACCTTGCTGTCGGAGCTCGTCGCCGTCTTGGCCGAGAAGACCTTCTTGGAGTTGAAGGAGCTGGCGGCCGACTCCAGCGTCAGAAGCAGTGAATTGATGCTCAGAAACGCACCCTGCTGGTTCTGCAGCTGGATCATCCGATTGATCGCAAGAACCTTCGGCCGCGATTCAATTGACATCAATTGATCGATGATGTTTGCCGTATCGATTCCGCTGATGAGTCCGATCGATGATGAGATGCCGCTCATGGCTGTTCCCCAAGGAGGGTCTGAAAATGGAACGAAACGGGCCGTCCCTGGCCCGTCGTCTGCGTTCCCGCTCGTCCCATGCCCGGGCCGGCCGTGGCCCGGTGTCGTCGTGACTCTGAATGCTGCGTCCTGCGCATCAGCGTTTCCTGCCATCGGCTCAATTCGGATCGGCCTTTGACTGCTTCTTGCCGCACTCGAGATATCGGGCCTTGAATCAAACGTCTTGAGTCGATCTCCATCCCGCTGCTCAATTCCTGCGCAAAGCCTGTCGCCCCCGCTTCACACGCCCCGCTCCCTGTCCGATTCATGATCAGGATGCGCGATGACCGTCGCGCTGTTCCGCGCAATGTCTGCGCAGGGTGCCCCGTGTGACATGAATCAGAACGACCTGACTCAGTTTCAACAGGCTGACCCGGCAACCCGGCGCGAGCACATCGAGTTCATTCTCGAGCAGATCGACGCCCTGCCGACGCTCTCCACCATCGCCAGCCGCCTCCTTCACATCACCTCAGACGATCGCTCCAGCATCCGCCAGGTCACCGAGGTCATCGAGTCCGACCCCGCCCTGACCGCACGCATCCTCAAGATGGTCAAGCGCGCCGACCTCGGCATCTCCACACGCATCGTCACCGTCGATCGCGCCGTCACCCTCCTGGGCTTCACCGCCGTCCGCAACGCCGTCCTCTCCCTCGAAGCTTTCCAGCTCTTCGGCCCTGCCGATGCCCAGGGCGATCGAACCCGACACGGCCTGGACCGCGTCGGCTTCTGGAAACACAGTCTCGGCGTCGCCGTGACTTGTGAACTCATCGCCCGCCACGCAAAGTTCAGCGACCGCTTCAGCCCCGAGGAGGCCTTCGTCTGCGGACTCCTCCACGATCTCGGCAAACTCGCCCTCGACTGCCTGCTGCCCCAGAGTTACGAGCAGGTCATTGCCCTGACAGACCGCCACCTCTCTGACATCGGCCAGGTTGAAAGCAAGGTCCTCGGCCTCGATCACCACACCGCCGGCAAGCGCCTCGGCGAACGATGGAACCTTCCGGCGACCATGGTCGACTGCATGTGGCTGCACGGCCAGCCCTACGCCGGGCTCCCCGAGGTTCCCCACAAACGTCTCATCGGGCTGGTCAACCTCGCCGACCACCTGACGCGCATTCAGCACATCGGATACTCCGGCAATCACACCCGCCGCGACAACATCGCCTCGCTCTGTGAACCGCTTGGACTGGCCCCGGAAGTCGTTGTCAAACTCATGCCGCGCGTGCACGAACAGGTCGCCGAGCGCGCCGCCGCCATCGGTCTGGGCGATCAGCCCGCCGAAGACATCTTCGTTGAATCCGTCATCGAGGCCAACCGCGCCCTGAGCCGGATCAACGAGAAACTCCTCACCCGTTCGCACGACTCGCAACGCCGCGCCCGCGCCCTGGACGCCATCGAAGACTTCCTGCAGGCCACCGACTCCGGGCAATCCACCCTCACCGTCAGCGCGCAGATCGCTGTCTCCGCCGGCCGCGAACTGGGCGAAGGTCGCTTTGCCGTCCTGACCGGTTCCGGCAGCGACGCCCCGTGGCGGGCAGCGCTTTTTACCTCCTCCGGGCAGATGGAGTGGTGTCGCACGATCGAGGCCGCCGACTACCTTCGCGCTGACGAACTGCGCGAAGAGGCCGCAGAAGGTTCGGTCTCTCCCGGCACGCTCGCCTGGCTGGGAACCCTCGCCCGGGGCGACCTCCGCTCCGAGCGCCTGCGGGTGATCCCCCTTCGCTGCCGTCAGAGCATCGTCGGCGTGCTTGTCCATGACCGTGACTCCGGCGATGCCCTGCTCAGCCCCGAGCACCTGGAGGTACTCAGCGCCGTCTGGGGAACCGCGCTGGGCTCTGCAATGCAGCACGAGAGCACCGCCCGCCTCGGCGAACAGCTCGTCTCCGCCAACCGCAAACTCGCCGAAGCCCAGAGCGAACTGGCGCGCGTCGAGGCCCGCGCCACCGTCGGCGAGATGGCCGCCGGCGCTGCCCACGAGATGAACAACCCCCTGTGCATCATCTCGGGCCGGGCCCAGGTGCTCGCCCGCAGTCTTCGCGACCAGAAGCACAAGGCGATGGCCGAAGAAATCTGCGACCAGTCGCACCGGCTCAGCGACCTCATCACCAGTCTTCGCCTCTTCGGGGAAACACCCGAACCCCGCCGGCGTCGAGTCAACCTGCTGGAGCTTATCGGCGGAGCTGCCCGGGCCGCCAAGGAGCGCGTCGCAAGCGCCATCCCCCTCCGTGTGCACGTTGCAAACACCGCCCACGAGGCCTGGCTCGATGATGATCAGGTCAGTCTGGCGCTGCTTGAACTGATTGTAAACGCGCTTGAGGCCGCTCCGAAGCAGTTTGTCGTCGTCGAGGCTTACATCGATGACGCAGACGACCGATTGATCATTCTCGTGCGGGATGACGGCTGCGGCATGAGCGAGAACACTCTTCGCCGCGCCACCGATCCCTTCTTCTCAGACAAGCCCGCCGGCAGACAGCCCGGGCTCGGTCTGGCTCGGGCGCGCCGCCTTGTGGAGGCCAATGGCGGCAGGATTGAACTGGAATCCCGGTCGGGCGAGGGAACTACCGCCCGAATGTGCTTTGAAGACTGGAGAACACCCCTCTCCGGTTCGATGGAGTCAGGCGTTGCGGCCGCGACGCCGCGTGAAACAGCCGCCTGACATCGCAGGTCTGATTCGGCAGGGAGGTCGAACGTGAAGCGGAAGCGGGACAAGGAAAGCGAACGCCCCATGCAGGTCGAGGCCGCCGCCTCGGATCACGCCTCGCAACCGCAGGCGCTGGTCATCGGCGGTGACGCCCGGCTCCGCCGGACCCTGGGAGCCGCCCTCAACCAGCTGGCAGTCGAGAGCACAGTCGTCACCAGCCCTGATCTCAACCATGAGGCGCTGGCCTCGGATCGCTTCGACCTCGTGATCCTGCTCGACGACGGCAATGCCGACCTTTCAGTCATACGCAATGCCGACCGGAACAACATCTCCACTCGATTCGTCGTCGTCACCGCCGAGGGATCGCTGCCTCGCGCCGTCGCCGCCATGCGCGCCGGAGCGTCCGACTACATCGCTCTGCCCGCCGACCGCGCCGAACTGGCCGACCGGCTGGCTCAGGCGCTCGGGTCAGCCCGCTCCGCCCGGGCCGAGAGCCGCGAGCGCGAGCAGCTCCGCGCCATCTGCAAACGGCTCAATCACGCCCGTCTCCACGTCACCGAAGAGGTCGACTCGCTCTGCACCGACCTCGTCAGCGCCTACCAGGAACTCGCCGAACAGGTTGCCGGCATGGGCGTCGTCACCGAGTTCTCCGCCATCATCCAGCAGGAGCTCGACGTCGAAGAGCTGCTCCGCACCACCCTCGAATATTTCCTGCGCAAGTTTGGCGCGATGAACGCCGCCGTCTACCTCCCCGGAACCGGCGATGAGTTCTCCCTCGGGGCCTACATCAACTACGACCTCTCCCCCGACTCCTCCGACTACGTTCTGGACCACATGGCAGACGTCATCACTCCGCTCATGATCGAGGAGCCCGCCGTCCGCGAGTTCCACGACGCCGAGGCCCTGGAAACCTGGGTGGGACAGGAGGCGATGTGGCTGGGTGACTCCCACGTCATCACCTTCTCCTGCCGCGATGACGAGGAGACGCTTGCCATCTTCGTCCTCTTCCGGTCCTTTGAAAGTCCCTTCGAGGAGGAGGCCGCCTCCCTCTTCACGCGACTGCGCGACGTCTTCACGCGGCAGCTCGCCCACGTCATTCGCGTACATCATCGCCACCTCCCCGATGACGGCAGCCAGTGGAAGCCCTTCGGCGACGAGGAAGACCACCCCGACGGCCTCGCTGCCTGATCAGGCGGCTACTCCACCCGAACCCCCAGCAGCGTCAGCGCCGCCGCCGACTCGATCTGCACCCGAACCATCTGCCCCAGCAGCGCCTCAACCTCCTCGGCCGGCGCATCAAAGGCTGTGATCAGGTCGGTATGCGTCCGTCCCGACATCTGCACCATCGCAGGTGCAATCTCTGCAACCGCTGCGCCCGCTCCCGTCTCCCGGCCATTGATCGTCAGACTCACGCCGCCCGGCTCGCTCCGCCGCTGTTGCCGGCGCGTCTCGTGATATGACACCCCCTCGACGAAGACCTCGACCGTCTCGCCGATGTACCCCTGGTGAATCTCCCGCGAGATCTCCGCCTGCACGGCCAGCAATTCGTTGTTGCGTCGTCGTTTCACTGCCTCCGGAACATCATCCGGCAGCGAGTCGTACGCAGGCGTCCCCGGTCGAGGTGAGTACTTGAAGATGAAGCAGTTCTTGAACCGGGCAAAACGCAGCAGATCAATCGTCGCCTGGAAATCCTCTTCAGTCTCGCCCGGAAAGCCGACAATCACATCCGAGGCGATCTGTGCGTCGGGAAGATACTCCCGGATCCGCTCGATGAAATCCCGGTATTCCGCAACGGTGTACCCGCGGTTCATCGCCGAGAGCACACGGTCCGAGCCGGATTGCACCGGCACATGCAGATACCGGCAGATGCGCGGACACTCCCGGATCGTCTCCAGCACATCATTGCCGAAGTCCCTCGGATAACTCGTCACGAACCGCAGTCGCTGAATTCCGGGCACCTCGTCATGAATCCGCCGCAGCAGCCCCGCAAACGTCGTCACCCGCTCCGACTCGAACGGGTCGCGCTCGTGTCCGCCCCGGTAGGACCGTCCCTTCTGCGATTGCTCCACTCCATCAATCACCACCGCCGCATCATGCTCGTAACGGTAGTGGTTGACCGTTTGTCCCAGCAGTGTGACCTCCACCACCCCGGCTTCCGCGAGTCGCCGGCACTCATCGACGATGTGGTCCGCCGGCCGGTGCATCTCCGCGCCGCGCGTAAAGGGCACCACGCAGTACGTGCAGAACTTGTTGCACCCCCGCGTGATCCGCACGTACGC
>CAZPFK010000080.1:0-12780 GCA_964585855.1 uncultured Vicinamibacteraceae bacterium | reverse complement strand
CCTCCCTCACCTGGCTTGCCGGCAACCTCGACGCCGACCCGCGCTTCGTGGACCGCGATGGCGGTGACCTCCGACTCCGGCCCAACTCACCGGCCATCGACGCCGGCGACAATGAGGCCCTGCCGGCCGACGTCACCGCCGACCTCGACGGTCTGCCCCGCTTCCACAACGACCTCGGCACCCCCGACACCGGCGCGCCGACGCCTGACCGGCCGTTTGTGACCGACATGGGGTGCTACGAGTTCCAGGGAACTTCATTCGGCGTTGCGGGCGCGTGGCCGGCGCGGGCCGGGGAGATCAACGAGATCGCCGTCGTCGGGGCGGAGCCGGGCGAGACGGTGCATCTGCTGGCGGCGATTTCTGACGGGGCGACGGTGATTCCGCAGTGTCCGGAGATCGTGCTGGACCTCGATGCGCCGGTGTACCTGGGCAGCCGGGTCGCCAATGCGATGGGTCAGGCGAGCTTCAGCGTGGAGGTGCCGAATCGGGCGGCCGGGCGCGACGTGCGCTTCCAGGCGCTTGCGTATCCGGCGTGCGCGGCGTCCAACCTGCGGATCGTGCCCTTCAACTGAGCGAGCCGTTGCGGCCCCGCCCGGAAAGCCGCACGAACTCCTCGTAGAGGCCGTGATAGATGCGCCCCTCGCGGAGCAGCGCTTCGTGCGTGCCGTGTTCGACGAGGCGGCCGGCCTGCATCACGAGAATGAGATCAGCGCGACGGATGGTGCTCAGTCGATGCGCAACGATGACGCTGGTGCGGCCTTCGAGAAGATTCGCAAGAGCGGACTGCACGGCATGCTCGGTGATGGTGTCCACGGCGCTGGTCGCCTCATCGAGGATGAAGAGGCGCGGGTCGGCCAGGAGGGCGCGGGCAAAACACGCCAGTTGGCGCTGTCCCAGTGAGAGCGAGCTGCCGCCCTCCCCCACTTCCGTGTGCAACCCCTGCGGGAGCGACTGGAGAATGTCGAGGCAACCGAGACGGCGGCACGCATCTTCCACTTCGGCATCGCTCGCCTCCGGCCGGGCGAAGCGGATGTTTTCGATCAGCGGGGCGGAGAAGAGGAAGTTCTCCTGCAGGACGATGCCCATCTGCTCATGGAGGTCTGCCTGGCGGATGCGGCTGATGTCGATGCCGTCGAGGCGGATCTCGCCGCTGCCGCACCGGTAGAACTTGCCCATGAGGTTGAGCACTGAGGTCTTGCCGCTGCCGGTATGGCCGACGATGGCGACGGTGCGACCCGGCTCGATGGTGAAGGTGACGTCGTGCAGGACGGGGCGATCGGGGACGTAGGCAAAAGTGACATCGCGGAACTCGACGCGCAGGCCGCGCTTCGTTCGCGGAAGGGGAAGCGCCTCGGCAGGCGGGGGATCGAGGTCGGCGGGCTTTTCATCCAGGAGGGCAAAGACGCGCTCAGCGCCGGCCATCGCCTGCAGGACGAGGTTGTACATATCGCCGATGACCATGACGGGCTGGAAGCAGACGCCCACCATGACCATGAAGCCCAGGAGGTCGCCGACGGTCATCGCGCCGGTCTGCACGCGCCAGCCGCCGGCGAGGAGTGCGAGGCCGATGAGGGCCTGGCTGGCGACGTCGAGGAGGGGGACGTAGAGGCCCTGGGCGCGGGCGGTGGTCATGTGGGCCTTTTCGTGGCGGCGGCAGATGCCGTCGAAGATCTCGGCATTGCGCTGCTCGCGGACGAAGGCCTGGGTGACACGGATGCCGAGGATCGACTCGGCGAGATTGGCCGTGAGGATGGAGTACGACTCCTGCACGACGCGGTAGGACTCGGAGAGGCGAACGCGGAGGCGCCAGTTGACAATGTAGACCAGGGGCGCCAGGGCGAGCATGCCGAGGGTGAGAACGGCGTCGAAGGTGAACATCGCGCCGACGGCGATGGTGATCTGCAGCAGGGCGATGACGAGTCGCGGGGCGACGCGGGCGGTGGCGCTGCGGATGGCGTCGATGTCGCTGGTGCCGCGCGCGAGGATGCGGCCGACCTTGGTTCGGTCGTAGAAGTCCATCCCGAGGCGCTGAAGGTGCTCGTAGACCTCCATGCGCAGATCGCGGACGACGCGCTCGGCGAGGATGCCGACGGCGTAGACGCGGGTGCGCATGATCGCATACCAGGCGCAGGCCAGCGCGGCCATCAGCCCCGCACCGATTGCCACGCCCGTGGAGGCCTCGATGCCGAAGCGGCTGGTGAAGGCGCCGGCCTCTTCGATCGGGCCGCGGATGACGGCGGCGAGCATCCAGGGGATGCCGACGTTGAGCAGAGCGAGGAGGACGGCCAGGAGCATGATCCACCAGAAGAGGGCGCGATGGCGGAGCATGCGGCGGACGAGGCGCATCAGCAGGCGGTAATCCAGCGGCGCGGTGCGCTCGCCCATGTCGCTTCTGGGTGCGACGGCGGCGATGAGTTCAGCACGGGTGAGTTCGGAGGATTTCATGGCGTCGAGGCCTCCTCCACGGCCTGCAGCTGCAGGCGGGCCGTCTCCCGGTAATGGGCGTTGGTGCGCATGAGTTCATCGTGGCGGCCGATCTCGGTGACCGCGCCGTTTTCGAGGACGATGATGCGGTCGGCCTCGGCAAGGGTACTGAGCCGGTGTGTGACCAGCAGCGTGGTGCGGCGGGCATCGGAGAGGTTGAGCGCGTCGAGAATGGCCGTCTCGGTGCGGGCGTCGACGGCTGCCATGGCGTCATCGAGGAGGAGAATCTGCGGGTGGATCAGCAGGGCCCGGGCGAGGCAGAGGCGCTGCCGTTCGCCTCCGGAGAGGGTCAGGCCGCGCTCGCCGACACGAGTATCGAATCGGTCGGGGAGGGCGTCGATGAAGTCGGAGGCGGCGGCGGACTCCGCAGCGCGGCGGATCGATTCGAGGTCGGCCTCGGGCTGGCCGAAGGCGATGTTGTTGCTGACGGTGTTGGAGAAGAGGAAGGGCTCCTGGAAGACGATGCCGATGCCGCGGCGCAGGGCGTGGAGGTTCCACTCGCGCAGATCGACGCCGTCGATGAGGATGCGGCCGCGATCGGGGTCGTAGCAGCGGGCAATGAGCTTCATCAGCGTGCTCTTGCCGGCGCCGGTGAGGCCGACGACGGCGACCGTCTCGCCCTCATCGATTTCAAAGGAGAGATCGCGCAGCACGAAGGGCTCGCCGTCGCCCCTGTAGGAGAACCAGACGTTCTCGAAGGTGATGCGGCCGCGCACCGGTCCGTTCCAGCCGCCGCCGTCGGGAGAGGCGATGGTTTCGGGGGCATCGAGAAGTTCGAAGACGCGCGATGCGCCGGTCAGCGCGTCGGGGAGGGTGGACATCGTCTGCACAATGGATTCGACCTGTCCGGAGAGGCGGCGCAGCACGTTCAGGAAGACCCACAGCGCCCCGAGGCCGATGCCGCCCTCGGCCGGGCCGCGTGCGACGAGGACGCCGCCGTAGCCGACGAGGATGGCCAGTTGCAGGAACCCTGCGGCGGTGAAGGCGGGGCTGTAGTCGGCGTTGGCGCGGGCGAGGCGGAGGTGCTCATGCTGCGCGGCGTCGACACGCTCCTGGAAGCGCCGGATCATGGCCGGCTCCTGCCCGAAGCCGCGGACGACCTTTGCGGCGATGATGGACTCGGCGAGGAACTGGATGAGCCGGTCCATCGCCTCGCGGAGTTGCTTGTGGCGGCTCTTGAGGGCGAGGGTGTAGCGGCGCATCACCCAGACCTGCACCGGCACGACGGCGAGGACGGCCAGCGTGAGCCAGATGTGCGTCGTGAGCATCCAGCCGATGAAGAGCGCGGCAGCGAGGCCGGCGATGACGAGGCGCACGGCGACGCCCTCAACAAAGAGGCGCACCGATTGTGCATCGCCGGTGACGCGGTTGATGAGACCGCCTGACTCGTTGGCGTCGAAGTATCGGAAACCGAGGCGGTGAATCTTGCGGTAGAGGCGTGAGCGGAGATCGACAACGATGGCCTGGATGAAGCGCTCGGAGGAGACGCGTGAGCCGTAGCCGCCGACGGCGCGGATGACGGTGAAGGCCAGCACGATGGCGGCGGCGAGGCCGACGGTCTGCCAGAGCGGCCATTGGGCTGGCGGATCGAAGCCGAAGGGCCATTGCGGGGCCGGAGCGGTGTCGGGGGCGGCGTGGTGGCGGAGGGTGTCGAGGGCGAGGCCGGCGATGATGAACTCGCCCAGAAGCAGACTCTGGGTTCCCAGCGCCCAGAGGATGGCCCAGAGCCCCAGCACCCACCGATCCAGGAGCAGGCGGAGGAGGCGGCGGACAAGTCCTGATTCTTGTGCGGCTTCGAGGCTCACAGCCGCTATCGTACCCGCGCAGCGTCTCCGGCTTGGCCGGCGGCGATGATCCGGCGATAATCCACTTCGCCGCTTCAACCCCACTCACCGGAATCGCCCTGCCACCCTCATGCCCGACTTCCACTTCGACTCAGTTCTGATCACCGGCGCCAACGGTGAATTCGGCCACGCCCTGATCCGCAACCTCGCCGATGCCGGATGCCGCGACATCACGGCCCTGGACAGACGGCCGCTGGACGCGGCGCTGCGGCCGTTGTGTGCCTCGGCGCTGTCGGCTGACATCTGCGACGCCGATGCGCTGGCGGAGATCTTCGAGGCGCGGCGATTTTCGGCCGTCTTTCACCTGGCTGCGTTGCTCTCGACTGAGGCGGAACGAACGCCGGAACTGGCCCACGAAGTGAATGTCACGGGCACACTCAATCTGCTGCGACTCTCGCGGGAGTACGCGGCGGCCACGAAGCGAACGACGCGCTTCATCTTCCCGTCCTCGATTGCCGTCTACGGTCTGCCCTCGCTTGAAGCCAAGGCGGCGGCAGGAGCCGTCGATGAGATGGCGCACCTCGAGCCTGCGACGATGTACGGCACCAACAAACTCGCCTGCGAGCACCTGGGGCGGTACTACGCGCGGCACTACCGGCAACTCTCGGATCGGCCCACGTCGGCCGACGCTCCTGCGGCGCTGGACTTCCGCTGCATCCGCTTTCCCGGAGTGATCTCCGCCTTCACGCTCCCCACAGGGGGCACGAGCGATTACGCGCCGGAGATGCTTCACGCTGCTGCACGTGGTGAGGCGTACCGCTGTTTCGTGCGGGAGACTTCGCGGATCCCCTTCATGGCGATGCCCGACGCGGTGGACGCCATGTTGAAACTGGCTGCCGCGCCGCGGGAGCGACTCTCGCGCTGCGTCTACAACATCGCGGCGTTCAACCCCAGTGCCGGAGAGATCGCCGCGCTGGTGCGGGAGGCGTTTCCCGGGGCAGCGATCACCTTCGAACCGGACCAGCGCCGACAGGCCATCGTCGATACCTGGCCGGAAGATGTGGATGACTCGCAGGCGCGGCGTGACTGGGGCTACGCCCCTTCACTGGACCTCGCCTCGGCCTTCGGGGATTACCTGATTCCCAACGTCGTCCGCCGGTACGAATCCTGAGGGCTCAGGCGGCCTCATCCCAGGCATCATCCTCCTGCTCGGCTTCGCGGGACTGGGCGATCGCCAGCGGCGCGTCGGCCCGCTCGATCCAGTCTTCGGCGCCCTGGAGGTTCAGCGTGCAGGCCTGCACCTTGCGGTAACCGAGGCGGCGGATGATCTCCAGCACGTCGGTCCAGGTCGGGAAGGTCTTGCCGTTGACGCGTTTGAAGGCGTCGATGGCCATCAGGAACAGGAACTGTTCCTTGCTCATCTCGCCTTCTTCGGCGTTTCGGGTGAAGTCGGTCCGGCGCCGACCGGGGCCGCGGCGGCGCTCCAGACCGGTGTCGGAATCAGCCGAGGGCTCGTGTCGGCGACCGGGGAGGACGCGCCGATCGGCAACGGTTCCTTCCAGTTCCGGGGTGACGGGGGAGGATGGGTTCTGAGAGGGCTTCTTTCCGCGAGGTGAACGCTGCGTCATGGCTGCTCCTGTCGGGCCGCACGGGGCCCGGCCGGGACAACAGCGGGTCACGCGCGGCGATCAATCCTCGTCATCGTCGGACGATTCATCATCGTCCCAGATTTCGTCCTCGTCATCATCGGCGAGGAATTCGTCATCCTCCTCGAATTCGTCATCGTCTTCGAAGTCGTCGTCGTCCTCATCGATAAAGTCGTCTTCATCGAGATCATCGTCATCATCGCTACAGACCGGAGCGAAGGGCTCCGCCACCCGGCCGGCGTGGTCGAGACCCTCGAGTGTCACCGTTGCCATGCCTGCATCATCCCACCACGTGCTTGCCATGTCTGATCCCCATTTTCTGGAACTGCATCCGGCCCGACCGCTGGGTTCCAACCATCGTGTCGGCGTCGGCGTTTGACTCTCGCGGAGGCGGCACGCGCCGCACCCTCCAAAACGGTGGTAGACTACAGCCCATCGCGCACGTGTCAACTCGCCTGCGTCCCCGTTTTCACTCCTTTCGACCCCCCCCCATCCAGCCCTTCCGGAGATTGATGGTGACCGACCAGACCGCCCCGGAACGCCGGTTCAACCTCCTGGCTCCCGCGCTGGCCTGGCTTGTGCCCGGACTCGGGCACTACTACCTCGGCTACCGCACCCGGGCCGTGCTGATTGCGGCAGGCATCGGCTTTCTCTACGTCGGCGGACTTTTCATCGGCGGCGTAGATGTGATTGACCGTCGAAACGATTTCTGGTGGTACTGCGGGCAGGCGCTGGCCAGCCCCGCCACGCCCCTGATCAACGCCTGGCGCGGCGGCATCGATGAGCGGTACCATGCGCTGGGGTACAACGGCCCCCCGCCTCCTGAGGAGGGTGATCCGCCTCCGCCGTACACGCCTTCGTTTGCCAAGGTCAACGAGATCGGCACGCTGTATACCACCATTGCCGGGATGATCAATGCCCTGGCCATCCTCGACCTGATCGCGCTGGCGCCGGCCGGGCTTGCGGCCCGGCGCGAGGAGAAGACGACATGAGCGAGTCGGCGATAAGGGTGCTTCTCGCGGCGTGGCGGCCATTTCTGGACCCGCTGGACGTCCATGCAACGTGGTGGATCTGGGCGATTCCGATGGTGATCGCTGTTTCGGTGGCGTACAAGGCGGTGCGTCTGCCCTCGCTGAAGCGATACTGGTGGCACGTGCTGCGGATGAGCGTGCAGATTCTCGCGGCGATGGTGCTGATGGCCGTGGGGCTCTACGTCATCGTCGAGATTGTCGTCACGCGGACCTGAGGCGATTACGCGCCGGCGGGGATCATCGATTTGAGCTCGCGGCGGAGGATCTTGCCGGTGGGGTTGCGCGGAAGCTTCTCCAGATGGTGAATCTCGCGGGGCACCTTGTACTGTGCCAGGTGCTGCCGGCAGAAGGAGCGAAGGGCCGTCTCGTCGAATTCAGCGTCTTCCTTGAGTTCCACGAAGGCGACGGGCACTTCACCCCGCGAGGGGTCGCGCACGCCGATCACGCCGGACTCGTGAACGGAGGGATGGCGATTGAGGACCTCCTCGATCTCGCGCGGAAAGACGTTTTCCCCGCCGATGATCATCATCTCCTTGATGCGGCCGGTGATGTAAAGGAACCCATCGTCATCGACGCGGGCCATGTCGCCGGTGCGGAGATAGCCCTGCTCGTCGAAAACCTTTGCAGTTTCTTCGGGCAGGTGGAAGTAGCCCTTCATGATGTTGGGCCCGCGCAGACGCAACTCGCCTTCCTGACCGGGCGGCTGATCCTTCCCGTCGGGGCCGACGATACGGATCTCCATCTCGGGAACGGCGCGGCCGACGGAGTGGGGCCGGTGTTCATGCGGGCGGCACCAATGGGAGACGGCGCTGGTCTCGGTCATGCCGAAGCCCTCATTGATGGACTTGCCGAAGCGCTCGCGAAAGCGCTCGGCGACGGAGTCGGGCAGCGGCTCTCCGCCGGAGATGATGTAGCGGAGACTGGCGAGATCTTCTGGGACTGCGTCCTTGAGCGTCAGGAGGGCGTTGTACATGGTGGGGATGCCGACCATGACGGTGGGGCGGTGGGTGCGGATGAGTTCGAGCACCTTGCGGGGGACGAAGCGGGCTGAGAAGACCGGCAGAGCGCCGACGGTGAGTGTCAGGAAGGTCAGCACCGTCATGCCGAAGACGTGAAACTGCGGCAGCACGCCGATGCCGACGTCGCGGGAGGTGAAGTTCGCCCACTGGCAGCACTGGCGGATGTTGGCCGAGAGGTTGCCGTGGGAGAGCATGACGCCCTTGGGGCGGCCGCTGGTTCCCGAGGTGTAGAGGATGACGGCGAGGTCGTCGTCGCGGAGGTGGGCCGGCCAGCGCAGCTCGGGGATGCGCTTGAAGTTGACGCTCTCCAGTCGCAGCAGCCGGGCATGCTCGGGCTCGAAGCCGATGAAGTCGATCATCGGCTGCACGGTGAGAATGAGGTCGAGGCCGGCATCGTCGATGACGTACTGCAGGTCTTCCTTCTTGAGCAGGTAATTGAGGGGGACGACGGTCCGGCCGGCGATCCACGTTCCGAGGGCGGCCATGGGGAAGAGGCCGCTGGTGGGGAGCATGATGCCGATGCGGGGGCGGTCGGTAAGTCGGGAGACGGCGTCTGCGAGGTGGAAGGCGCCGACGAGCATCTCGATGCCCTTCCACGAGCGTTGATCGTCGATGCAGCAGACTCGCCGCGGGTGGAGGAGAAGTCTGCGTAAAATCGGCCCGGATACGGACATGCCCGTCTCCTTGAGGGTAATCGGAGTCGTCCGCCCGGAGCGGGGCGGAGGTTGGGAGGATATCAGATTCGAGGCGGCGGTGCGACTGCGTTGCAACTTCAGGAGTTGCCGGCTATACCACCTGCAATCGCTGCCCTGAAAATCCCAGCAAGACGACCCCCGGAGCCGCCATGAATCGCCGCCTGCCCCCCACTGCCGTTGCGTCGTCGGATGCCGCCCTTGAGCTTGAGGCGACCGAGCGTTTTGCTGCGCTGGTCGAGAGCGTGGGGGTGAAACGGTTCGCCCTGGCCCTTGGACTCTCCACCCGCCAGGTTAACCGGATTCTCTCCGGCTCGCAGCCCAATCCGCTGGAGCGGACGATCCGCTGTCTGCAGAGCGCCTCGCCGGAGGCGGGAGATGCGGCCCTTGACTTCCTCTGCAGGGAGATGGGGGGCCATTTTGTGCGTGAGGAGGGGGTGGAGTCGGCGATCATCCACGCCGTACGCGAGAGCGCGGAGGCGATCGCGGCTATCAGCGACGGGGATGTGAGCGAGAAGGATGAGGCGGAGATTCGGGATGCGGTGGCCGCGCTGATCGGGCTGGTGCGGACGGTGCGGGAGTCGCGGCGGCCGTAGAGCGGGCAAAAACGACATCGGTCGCACACGTGAGTGCACGACCGACATCGGAAGGAGAGAAAGCGAAGTTTTTCGCGGAAGCTGTCTGTTCGGTGGTCCGAATCAGTCGTTCTCGGACCTGCAAAGCATTTAACCTACGAAGAGCATCGACGATATGTTTCCATTTTCAACAATGAAAGGTGGATTTTTTGCAAAATTTTTGAAAATGTCAGCAGATTTTCTCTTGACGAGGGCCGATTTCAGCCCCTGGGGCCGGCGTTCCGAATGGCATCAGAGAGGTCGAACTTGGCATCGTTGTCCCGGAAGCGGGCAGCCAGTTCCTTCGCCTTGACGTCGTAATCGGCCTTGTCGCCCCAGGTGTTGCGGGGGTGGAGTACGTTGGACGGAACGCCGGGAACCTGATCGGGAATCTCCAGACCGAAGATGGGGTCGGCCGTGTACTTCGCCCCGGCAAGGGAGCCGTCGAGGATGGCGGCGACCATGGCGCGGGTCCAGGCGAGCTCAAAGCGCTCGCCGACGCCGTAAGGCCCGCCCGACCAGCCGGTGTTGAGCAGCCAGACGCCGGCGCCGTGGCGATCGATCTTGTCGGCGAGCATGTCGGCGTAGACGCGGGGAGGACGCGGCAGGAAGGGGCCGCCGAAACAGGGGCTGAAGTTGGGCTGGGGTTCTTTGACGTCGGCCTCGGTGCCTGCCAGTTTCGAGGTGTAGCCGTTGACGAAGTAGTACATCGCCTGCTCACGGGTGAGGCGGCTGACGGGGGGCAGGACGCCGAAGGCGTCGGCGGTGAGGAAGATGATGTTTCTCGGGTGGCCGCCGACAGAGGGAATGCGTGCGCCGGGGATGAAGTCCACCGGGTAGGTCACACGGGTGTTTTCGGTGAGCTTGGCCGAGTCGTAGTCGGGCTCGCGCCGATCGTTGAGGACGACGTTCTCCAGCACGGAGCCGAAACGGATGGCGTTCCAGATCTGCGGCTCGCCCTTGCGTGAGAGGCGGATGCACTTGGCGTAGCAACCGCCCTCGAAGTTGAAGACGCCGTGGTCGGACCAGCCGTGCTCATCGTCGCCGATGAGGGGGCGATTGGGGTCGGCCGAGAGGGTCGTCTTGCCGGTGCCGGAGAGGCCGAAGAAGAGGGCGACGTTGCCCTCATCGTCATCGGCGACGTTGGCCGAGCAGTGCATGGGGAAGACGCCGCGGGCGGGCAGGTCGTAGTTGAGGGCGTAGAAGATGCTCTTCTTGATCTCGCCGGCATACTCGCTGCCGATGATGACGACGGTCTTCTTCTCCAGGGACTGGACGATGGCAACCTCGCTGTTGAGGCCCAGGGACTTGTAATCCTTGAGGCGGAGACGGCCGGCGTTGATGATGGTCCAGTCGGGCCTGAAGCCCTCGGTGCGGCCGGAATTCTCAGGCCGGATGAAGAGGGTCTGGGCAAAGAGGGAGTGCCATGCGAACTCGGTGACGACGCGGACGCCGATGCGGTATTCGGGGTCGGCCCCGGCGAAACCGTTGAACTCGAAGATCTCGTCCCGGCTGCGCAGGTGCTCGACGGCGCGGCCCAGAAGGAGGTCGAAGGTTGCGGAGTCCACGGGCTGGTTGACGTTGCCCCACCAGATGCTGTTGTGAATCCCGGGGGTGTCTTCAAGGAACTTGTCTTTTGGGCTGCGGCCGGTGCGGTCGCCGGTGGTGCAGTTGAGGGCGCCGTTGGCGGCGAGTTCGCCTTCGCCTCGGCGGATGGCGAGTTCGATGAGCTGCGCGGGCGGCAGGTTTCGGTGAACGGTGGTGGATGAGAGGTCAATCTTCGAGGCGGTGGCCGTGGGCATAACCGTTCTCTCCCTGAGAAAAATCGCCTGACAGGGTCCCGTTCGGGGCCCTGGCGGCGTAAACGGAACAATAGGCTCTACTTCGACGAATTGAACCGCCGGGGCCACGGAAAAGCGTCTGAAAGAGGGTCGCAAAAGGGGCGGAGGGGCGCGGACGGGTGGAATCCGGGCGGCTATTGTTGGCCCGCTGAAAAAGCGTTGATGGCGACCGTAGCTCAGCTGGTTAGAGCACCTGGTTGTGGTCCAGGGGGTCGGGGGTTCGAGTCCCCTCGGTCGCCCTTCAATCCCGTACCTCAAAGCGACCGATCACGTGCCGGGCTGAGACTTCCTCGCCCTGGCCGTCGAGGCCGCGCACCGTCACTCGCACATGGCACTGATCGCTGCCGCCGGGCCCTGCGCTCAGCGTCGTCTGATATCGGCCGTTGTTGGGCAGGTCGGCTCCCAGGAGCGTCCACGGACCATCGGGGCCGGTCGCGGAAAACTCCACCGTCGCCGTCACATCGGTCAGGCCCGTCGGCACGGCCGCGAGCCAGTCGATCATCACAACGCCGCCGGTGCGATGAACGCGGTGACGAACCGGAGCGGTCACGCGCACCCAGAGGGTTTCCGGCACCGACGTCTCCCGGAAGAGGCGGAGCTTGTTGCGCGAGTTGAAGATGCCGCCCTCATCGGCGACGACGGCGATGTCGGGGTAGCCGTTGTGGTCGATGTCGCCCAGGCCCAGGGCGGCGTAATCGCCGGGCGAGCCGGTGGTCAGCAGGGCTTCAAACTGCCACTGCGTGCCGCCGCCGAGGTTGGCAAGGACGACGGCCTGGCGATTGCCGAAGGCAACGAGATCGACGCGGCCGTCGGCGTTCATGTCGGTCAGGCGGGTGGTGGAGAATCCTGAGGCCGGGGGCAGGGTGTCGCTGAGGTCATCCCAGCGCTGCTGACCGGGATTCCATGCAAAGAGCCGGACGCCGCCTCCGGATTCGGTGAAGGCGAGGTCGTCGTGTCCGTCGCCGGTGACATCGCCGAGGGAGGCGCCGGCCCGGCCCAGCGAACCGGCGGGGGGAAGGTTGGCATCGCCGCTGACAAAACCGCCGGCCCCATTGCTGAGCCAGATGGTTCCGTTCTGGTGTGAGGCGACGAGGTCTGGGTAGCCGTCGTTGTTGACGTCGCCGGTGAAGAGCTCCATGCGGGAGTTGCCGCCGAGGATTCCGAAGGTGTGGCTCCAGGAGCCGTCGGTGTTGTTGCGGTAGGCGTGGATGCCGTCGCAGCAGCCGAAGGCGACGGAGGCGACGTCGAGCCAGCCGTCTGCGTCGAAGTCGAGCAACGCCGTGCCGTGCATTCCCCAGGACTGGCCATGCAGCGCGAGGCCGTCATCCCAGGGCGTCCAGGCGCGGCCGGAGCCGTCGCCGAGGATGACTTCCATCAGTTGATCGCCGAGGTCGGTGCTTGAGTAGGCGTGGTGAACGCCGAAGGCGACGTCGGGCAGGCCGTCGTTGTTCGCATCGCCGACATCAAGCCCGCCGTAGCCGAAGACGCCGGTCTGGGCGAGCGTCCATCCGCCGGCTCCGTTTCCGAACCAGACGGTCACTCCGTGCATGTCGGTGTTGACGAAGGGAGAGCCGTGGTCGCCGACGGTGACGAGATCGAGGTGGCCGTCGAGGTTGAGGTCTGCGGTCATGATCTCGGTCATGCCGCCGTCCCAGCCGAGCGACTGCAG
>CAZPFK010000079.1:0-12780 GCA_964585855.1 uncultured Vicinamibacteraceae bacterium | reverse complement strand
GGCCGACCTCTCCTCCTTCTTCGATGTGGATGACAACGAGGCCTCCCTCAACGCCGATCTCATCGTGCAGCGGGACCGCTGGATGTTCTGGGCCGACGCCTACGACTTCCAGACCTCCGCCGACACTACATCGTCGGCCCCCCTGACCTTCAATGGCCTCACCGCTCCCGCCGGCAGCACGCTCGATACCGAGTTCGGGGTCACCAGCGTCGGCGGTCGCCTCGGCTACGACCTGCTGGGCGATCTGGCCGGGAAGCCCGACGATGCCGCGTCGATGCACATTCACGGCCTGCTGGGCCTGCGCGGGGTGAACCTCGACCACTCTCTGAGCGTATCGGGAGTCGGAAACAGCCGTTATGACCAATGGCATGCGGTGGGAGAGGCGGGAGTCCGGCTCTCCATCCTCGCAGACCCCGACTGGAGCGACGGTTCGCTCTGGGACGTCTCGACGGCGGCGGTGATCGGCCTGGGCGCAGATCTGACGACGCTGGATGTCTGGCTCGCCATTTCGTACCAAATTGACGAGAACGTCGGTCTTACCTTCGGGTACCGGCAGATGGATTACAACGTGGAGGATGGGGGATTTGATTATGACGGACGCCTTGCGGGCATCTTCTTCGGCGGCCAGGTTCGCTTCTGATCGCTGGAGAGACTCCGGGTGTCCTGACCGATAGAATGAAATGTCGGCGTGCGAGGGGTTTTCGCAGCGGCCGGCACCAGTTGCACACGAGAAAGGATTCCAGGCCTGCCCGGAGATTACCGGCGCGGGTTGTGGGGAAAGTGTTCAGCAGCAGGGGGTTCTGCCCGTCGGGCAGAGCCGTCGGGGAGACGCGGAAGACCTTCGGCGACGGCTCGCCCCGGGTTGCCCGCAGGATTGCCAGCATGATTGCAGGTCAGAGAACGTACAGGTTCGGCGACGTCGTCATACACCCCAAACGCCCCGAATGGGGCCGGGGAGTCGTCGCCAAGGTTGAAACCATTTCGCAGGACGGCCGGCCGGCCCAGCGCCTGCATGTGCGTTTCGCCAACGAGGGGATGAAAGTCATAAACACGGGCATTGCACCCGTGATGCCGGCCGACGAAGGAGCAGGGATGGCAGATTCAGGGATGAATGCAGCCGGCAGGGGCTGGCTGGCCGAACTCGAACAGAAGGACCCGCAGACGGTGATGACGGAGCTGGCCGAGCAGGCCCGCGACCCCTTCGCCTCAGTCTGGGATCGCCTGAGTTTCATTATCGGGCTCTATCGCTTCTCGCTGGAAGCGCGGAGTCTCACCGATTGGGCCGTCGCCCAGTCCGGGCTGGCGGATCCGCTCAGCCGCTTCTCCCGCCAGGAACTCGAGGCCTTCTTCCGCCGCTGGACAAGCCGGCGGGACGACGTCTTCTTCGAGACCGTCCGGGAAGCTCAGGGCCGGGATCCCGAGCGTGTCCGTACGTTGGTCGCCCAGGGGCCCGAAGCGGCAGCAACAGCGCTGCGGCGACTCAACGGTCGACGTTGACGCCTGGCAACACCAGCGCCTGACCGGCCCCCGTTGACGGCGCGGCATTTTTCGCAGCCGTCGCTGCGAAGGCGATAAAAACCGAATCTCAGAGTCGAAACAGGGCTTTTTGCCCATTGGTTGTCGCTGCGCCCCCGATCTGGCACGCCCCGGGGCGCGGCCATTGCAACCGGAGAGGTATGGTGGCACGAATCTGAAGGTGACTGCCCCTTCTCAATCGTGCTCTGGAGAAACTGAAGAGATGCGCAAGGAAGAAAGGGCAAGTGCCGCGATGGATGAGAAAGTTTTCCAGGACAAACTGTCGGAACTGGTGCACGTGCTGGGCGAGTTTCCCGCCGGTCAGCAGGAGCGTCTCGATGACTTCATGGAGAAGGCCCGTCAGCGCCAGGACCGCATGAAGCAGATCATCACCGAACTGTCCGACAGTCTCGATCACCTCCGTCTGAGCGTCAAATACCTCGTTTTTGATCTCGAAGCCACGCGGCGTGAGAACGCCTACCTCCGCAAGATCGTCCAGCGCCTCACCGAGCAGGGTGAGAGCGGCGAATCTGAATGAATGCAAACCTGAAGTGAGAGACCTGCACGATCCGGTGCCTCCAGTCCCGGAATCGGCGCGGGAGGGGCGGTCCGATCGGCCCACAGCGGGGCGGACAGCCACAAGGGAAGCGCCCCGGTTGACCTCATGGTCAGCCGGGGCGTTTTGCGTCTCCCAGGCAGCAAGGGGCAATAACGGCAACGGGACGGCGTTGTGCCGGTACGATTCCCTCGTGGACTTCGATACTGCGACGCTGACGTCGGCCTCTTCAATCTGGAGCGAGTAATGATCTTCCGCACATGGTCCCTGCACGCATTGGCAGCCGTTGTCCTGAGCCTCTTCCTTGCCGGTCCGACCCTCGGGCAGGGCCGCGGCGGCTGGGGCGGGTTGGAGGCCAGTCCGGACTACGACGTGGCCGACGTCGATGAGATGCTCCTGATTCTGCGACTTTCCGAAGACCAGTATGCCGTGGTCGATTCACTGCTGAGCGGCTACCAGGAGGCCTTCCGGACTTCTTCGGAGCAGATGCAGTCGGAGATGCGATCGATGTTTGAGACCGCTCGGGAGGAGGGCGGTGACCGCCGCGAACTCTTCGAGAAGGTTCGCGAAATGCGCACGCAATGGTCGCAGACGCGCGTGTCGATGAATGAGAGCTTCGCTGCCGACGTTCGCGCTCTGCTCTCGCCCGAGCAGGATGCTTCATGGTCAGTCTACGAACGCGAGCGCCGCCGTCGCCGCGAACTTACACCCCGCTCACTCTTCTCCAGTGAAGGCGTCGATGTCGCCGCCGTCTTGGCCGAGATCGACACTGCCGCCGCACAGCGCGAATCGCTGGCTGGCCTCATCGAGTCGTACAAGACCGAGGTAGATGCCGCGCTCGTCGATCGCAATGCCGCCCTGGAACGCATCGACGATGTGGACTTCGAGCCCGAGGCGATGGAGGACCCGCAGTACCTCGATGATGTCCGGGCCGTCGCCCGCCGCCGCGTCACGCTCGCTGCCGTCAATGAAAACTACGCCGCCGAGATCGCAGCGCAGATGGATCCCGAGTCCCGGGAGGCGTTCACGGAGGCCATTCAGCGGGCCACCTTCCCCGGCGTCTACCGCCAGCCCGAAGCGCAGGGGTTCCTCGACAGCGTCACCGCCCTCCCCGATCTCAGCGATGATCAGGCACAGCGCCTCGAATCGCTGACCTCCTCGTATGAGCAGTCGGTTGCAGACGTCAACCGCCAGCTTGCCGACCTGCAGAAGCAGATCGAGCGCGACATCCAGGCGCAGATCACCGCCGACGACCCCACCGCCTCGCCCTGGACCGCCGCCGCACTGGCACGGTGGGGACAGAGGCCCGGCGGCCGATCCCCCGTCTCATCTCAGGACGTGATGGCGACCGACGAGCAGTTCGAACAGCGTCGTACGCTCCTGGAGCAGCGCCGCACCCTCGGCCGCGAGACCATCGAAGCCGCCTGGTCGGTGCTCAGCCCCGATCAGCAGGCGGGTGTCCAGAAGCCGGAGATCCCCTTGCTTGAGGAGGATGACGATGAGCGTCGGATTGAGCGCTCTCGCCGATGGATCCGGGAGATGATGGAAAACGGCCCGCAGTGGCAGCGCGGCAATCGCAATCGCGGCCGCGGCCCGTCACAGACCTGACCCCTCCAGGCAGGGAGTTCTCAGCAGACGACCCCGGACTCAGCGCGGGGTCGTTTGCCTTTCACGCCTCATGATCCGCCCTCGGTTCCGTCGGATCCTGCACCTCGGCAGACTCCGTCGCAGCCCCGGTCCCAGGCGCGGCGGGCTCCGCCGGCTCGCGGCCCTCGATGGTCAGCCGCGCCGGATGGCCGAACCACCAGTGCTCCGGCGCATCGCGATACTTCTCCCGGATCAGGGCGGCGACCTCGGCCATGCACCCGTCCGGGCTCACCCAGCCGTTGTCGATATCCGGGAAGTCCTGCCGGCACCGCTCGCACTTGGTGACATCGCCGTATTTGATCGGGCACCAGAAGGATTCGACGTTGCGCAGCATCTCCGAGCCGAGCGACCAGACTCCGGTCATCCAGTCGCAGTAGAGGCACCAGATGAGGTCGTGTCCGACGAGTCCCTGGAACTTCTGACGGGAAACGTTGATCCACTCCGCGTGGTCATAGGAAGGGAGATTGATCAGGCGCGGCAGCAGGGGGTAGATGAGAATCTCAAGCAGCCGCACCAGCCAGAAGGCCGGCAGCGCGACGGCCGTCACCCACAGCGCTGCGTGGTTCTGCCACCGTCCGACGATGTCGTTGATCTCGTTAACAATCCTCGGCCCGTGCGAGTCGCTCCAGTGGGCGATTTCATGGAGGAAGCACCAGACGTACACCCCCGCGACCTGCCCCAGGATCGCCCCGATCAGCCCCGTCCAGCCGGCGATGATCCCGGCGACAATCGGCGGCAGCAGCGTGAAGTACGCCACGACGCCGTCAAGCAGCGGGGCCCTGGCGAACTTGTCCGCCGCCGTCTTCCCGACCGGCCCGGCCAGCGGGATCAGATGCAGGATGCCGGCGCCCAGCAGGATGACAAAAACCGACCACAGAAACGAAAACAGCAGTTCCAGCAGTACGGTGAGCATGCGGCCAGTGTACCGCCGGGGGCTTCCCCCCGCCAGCGAGGGCAAAAATGCCATTCCTCGCCCGCCAATAAGACTTTGTGGTAGCATCATTGGTACGCGAGGCCGCTCACCCGGAGAGAAATCATGATCCTGTCCCGTCTTCTGCCCGCATGCACAGCATTGACGCTTCTCGCCGGCCCCGCCCCGGCGCAGCCGGTTGATGACGGCGGTCGCCCGCCGCTTGTGCTTCCGGATGCGGCCTTTGTGCAGGGCCCCGGTCAGGCGGTGATGCTGGTCGATCTGGCGAAGTTCACCCCCTATGACCTCCGCGAGTGTCTGGCCAGTCTCATCGGCGACGGCTGGACCGAGGAGTTGCTCGAACGCGCGCCGGACTTTGAGAAGCTCTACATCGAGTTCATCGCCTCCGGCGGCCGCGCTTTCGGCGTTCTCCTGCCCAACGACTCCTGGCGCGAGGAAGCCTCCGGCCCGGATGAGCCCCGCCTTCTGCTCAACATTGATCAGGGCGCTGATATTGAGATGATCATCGGAGCCATCGACGGGTTGGAAGACACCGGCGTCGATCCCGAGTCGATGCGGCCCTACGACGACGGCTGGCACATCCAGCACATCGAGCTGGAGGAGGACCAAGCCCCCTGGGAGGCCGTCCCTGACGACACGCTGCAGATTCATCGGCTCCGCGAGGCGCTGCAGTATGCAGGTCCGCAGCCGATCGTGATGGTCTTCTCACAGGCACCGCAGGCGCAGCAGGAGACGCGCGAAGCGCTCGACTTCGACCCCGCCGAGGATGTCGATGAAGAGATGCTCGAGGCGATGGGCGAAGAGGAACGCCAGATGATCGAGGCGGCCTCGGGATTCTCGAAACTGATGGTCAACCTCGCCAGCTCCGAGTGGATCGCGATGCGATTCTCTCCGGTTCCCGCGCTCGACATGCAGATTACCGCCAAGATGCCCGACGTCGAACTCGCCCAGACCACCTTCACGCAGATCGGCGCCGCCCGCAACCTCATGAACATGATGGCCCTCATGGCTTCCTCGCAGATCGAGGAGGAAGAAGAGCGCGACGAGATGAACGTCGGTCTGACGATCTTCAACACCATCCGTATCACGCAGGAAGGGCCGTACCTCCACGCAGCGCTCACAGCGGAGCATGTGCCGACGATCCGCGAATCGCTCGAACCGATGATCGAGCGGGCCGACAAACGCCGGGCGCGCGCTCCGTCAACGGCGAACATGCGCGAGTTCCAGTCCGCCTTCTCCCGCTGGCGGCATTCTGAGGAGCGCGATGAGTTTCCCGCCTCGCTGGAGGAGTTCCGCGAGGGCGGATACGTCAGCGATCTTGACGCCATCATGCGCAATCCCGTCACCGGTGACGAGCCTGGCTACCTCTACGTCAAACCCGACAAGCCCTACTCGGAACTGGAGAACCCCTGGACCACACCCATCCTGTATGAACTCAAAAACGGGCGCGTCGATCCCGATGGAGCCGTGCTCTACGCCAACGGCCGACTCCGCCAGGGCCCGAACAATCGCGACGCCCGTGCCGCCGCCGAGAAGGGGCTGTAACGCACTCACGGAGCCAGTTTCATGCGCACTCGAATCGCCCTCTTGTCACTCCTTGCCGCGCTTGTCCTCATGCTCGCCCCGGCGCACGCCCAGCCCGAAGCGCCTGAACCGATCCGCCTGCCCGAAGGCGTCTTCGCTGAAGGGCCGGCGATGATCGTTGTCGTCATCGACCTGAATCGCGTTGACCGCAATGCCGTCAACGCCACGGCCGAAGCCATCTTCGGGGTCTCCGCGGCCTCGAAGATGATGGAGGAGTTTCCGCTCACACAGGAAGCCGTCGAGGCGCTGCGGGAGGCCGGCGCATATACCGCGGTCATGCTCATTCCCAACTCCGAGCCCTACGGCAACGCCGTCCGCGTTCCCCGCATCGCCCTGCGCGCCGGTGAATCCGCGTCAGCCGAAGCGCTGGCCGAAGCGGCCGGCACGCTGCCGATGATGCTGCCCGTCGCACCCGAGGCGCTGGAGTCGCTGGGCGAGGGGTGGTGGGTGCAGCGGGTGCTCGGCGCCGATGAGACCTACACCCGAACGGCCGAGGATGATCGCCAGGTGCAGTCGCTGACGGAGGCGTTTCAGGCCTGCGGCGCGCGTGCCGGGGCCGTCGTCGTCTCGATGCATCCGCAGGAGCGGGCTGAGTATGAACAGATGCACACAGAGCGCCAGGCAATGATCGCTGAATCCCGCGCCCGGGCCGCCGAGGAGGGCGTGGAGCTTGAGGAGGATCAGGTTGAGAACTTCTTCACGCAGTTTCCCCGTGCGGAGTGGTTCGCCGGCCGAATGGACCCCGCCCCTGCGCTGATTCTCGAGGCGACGCTGAAGTTGCCGGATGTCGAATCCGCCCTCGCGCTGCACCGCTCCTATGAGGCCGCCCGCGACCTGCTTGCCCGAATCTCCGCCGCTCCGGACGCGCCGGGCCAGCGTGCGCCGGCCGAGGCGTCGGTGCTCACCGCGCTGATGCAGTTCGTCCGCGTCCGGCAGGAAGGCCCCTTCTTCCACGCAACGCTCACGCAGGGGCAGGCGGTCGATCTGCGCGAGAAACTCGAGCCCGCCTTTGTGCGAGCCGAGGAAGAGGCCAAGCGAGTAGTTACGGCCTCCCACATGCGGCAGATGCTCGTCGGCGTGCTGATCTGGTCGATGGAGAATGACGGCAAATGGCCCGATTCCCTCGAAGTGCTCCGCGGCCAGTACCTGCCTGAGTTCGATGAGCTGATGAAGCACCCCGAGACGGGCGAGGCGACCGGCTTTGTCTACCTCAAGCCCGACAAGCCCGCCCTCGAACTCGAAGACCCGGCCCGCACTCCGATCCTCTTTGAAGTCCGTGAGGGCAAGGTTGTTCGCGACGGCTGGGTCTGTTTCGCCGACGGCCACGTCGAAATGAATCCCGACTATCCGCAGGTCGATGAAGCCATCCGGAAGATCAGGTGACACGGGCGTGACGACCCCGGCCCACTCCGCCTCGCAGCGCAACGGCCTTGCCGCCGTTCTTGCCGGCGCCGGTCTGGCCGCGCTTCTGGCTTCGCTGGCCCTGCCGTTTGTCGAATCGACGACGCCTGTCGGAACCGATCAGTGGACGCTCCCCGGCTCCGTCGCCCGGCTTTTTGAGGATGGGGAGTGGCTGCTGGCGGCGATCCTGGGCCTCTTCTCCATCGTCTTTCCGATCGTCAAGCTGATCGCGATCATCCTTGCCGCCACGCACGTGCTTCACCTGCCGCCACGCCGTCGCGAGCAATTGGCCCGCCTGGCGCTGGCGACGGGCAAGTGGTCGATCCTCGATGTGCTGGTGCTCGCCGTCATCATCGTCGTCGCCAAAATGCAGGGCATCGCCACTGTCGCCGCACGCGAGGGCACCGTACTCTTCTGCATCGCCGTCGCCGCCTCGATGATCGCCGGCATCGCCGTCAAGCCCAACGGAGGACCGGTCATGGATCCTCACTCCCCGCAGACCACCCAGGCACGACGCCGCGCCCGCTTCCCCTGGCCGGCCCTCCCCTTCGTGCTGCTGCTGGCCGCCTCGGTCTTCTACGTCCTGCGCTTCCAGGAGACCGGCGTTGTGACGGCGATCCGCGTCGAGCCCATGCCCGCCTCGATGACGCTGCAGAGTCTGCTCCTGGACACCCGCACCGACCTGTACCTGAAGGTGGGCGTGGAGGGGCGCGATGAGCCCACGCGGCTTCCGACCATCTACAAGACGCCCATCGGCAACGGCCTGACCTGGACGATGGTGGAGCCTACCGCGCTGGAAACGCTCACCGAGATCGCCCTGTGGGATGAGGACCTCGTCCGCGATGACCAGCTCGATCGGGTTGACGTTGAGGGCTGGCTCAGCGAGGGCCGCCACTTCACTTTCGAGTGTTACGGGGATCGGCCGGAGTGGTGGACGGCGGCGCTGGGAACTGCCTTCGGGTGCGGCGTCATCGTGCTCTTTGCGCTGCTGAAGTATCTCTACGACCTCGCGGTGTAACGCCATGCACTGGCTCTGGGCTCTCCTGATTCTCACTGCCGGGTCTCTTGGCGTGGCGCTGGCGTTTCTGGGCCTCCCCGGCATCTGGTTTCTCATCCTGCTCGGCGCGGGTGTGCAGTTTCTCGCCCCCGAGACGTATTCGTGGGCCACACTTGCAGTCTGCGTCGGCTTCGCCGTCATCGCCGAGATCGTCGAATTGCTCAGCGGTGTCGCCGGCGCAAAGCGTGCTGGCAGCAGCCGCCGCGCGGCAGCGGGAGCGCTGATCGGTGGGCTGGCCGGCGGGATTCTGGGCGCGTGGGCTCCGCCGGTGCTCGGGGCGATCCTCTGGAGCGCGGTTGGCGCGGGTGTCGGCGCCGTTGTCGCGGAGATGACGCTGCCCGACCGCCGCGTCGATCAGGTCAGCCGCATCGGCCAAAGCGCTGCCATGGGCCGCCTCGTCGGCTCGCTGGTCAAGGGCGGCCTGGGGGTGGTCGTCTGGATCACGCTGATCGTCGCGGCTGTGATCCGGTAGCGTCTGCCGGACGGGTCGCTTCGGCAGGGTGGGATAAGTGACGCCCGGGGAGCGCATCCCACCAGTGGCACTGTCACCCGGATGGGATACACGCGCAGCGCAAAGAAAATGCCCGACCGCCGCTGCGGCCGGGCACTCGAGATTCCATCATCGTCACCGCCTCAGCGTGAGCGGATCGTCTGCAGCCGGTGCCGAATGTCCTTTCGCATGTTCGACGAACCGAACTCAATGGCGCCGAGGTCAACGATCGGGGCATCGCCGTTGCCAGTGTCGGGCGTCTGCGGATCGTCAAAGAAGCGACGGTTGCCCAGCAGGTCCATCATGACTCCCGGCGGGACTGCCGTGTTGTCGCCGGCATCGATTGCCGGGGAACCCGGAAGCGGCGCATAGTCGTTCCCGGCATCCAGCAGAGCCGGTGCGGCAATGACTCCCTCGCCGACTTCCGCGGAGAAGATCGTGCCTTCGTACAGTGAGTATTCAAGCCGCGTCACTCCGTTGCCCCCTGTGGCATTCTCGCTGCCGGCGAGAATGGAGTTCACGACTGTCGGAAAGGCGTTGTAGGTCGTGAAGATACCGAGAAAGCCGCCGTTGTCAGCGATCGTCGAATTGATGATCACGGGGCGGGAAGCGTTGGCGTATACCGCGCCGGTGCCGCAGTCGCAGATCGTTCCGTTGGACGCAATCAGCGTGTTGACGATCTCCATCGTCCCTCCCGACGCGATGTAGACGCCCGTGCCGAATGCCGCAATGTTGTCGATGATTCGGCTCGCATTGATCCGGCCGTTGGTCGACGTCGTGTAGATGCCACCGCCGCCCGTCGTCTGCAGACTCCAGCTGTTGAATCCCGCCGGCTCGGCCTTGCCGTTGTCGACGATCATCAGCCGCGTGCCGTTCAGCGTCGCCGTGTTCGCATAGATCGCGCCGCCGTATGACCCCGCCGTGTTGCCGCGGAACTCGCTGTCGCTGATTTCAACCTGCGAGAACCAGTCGGCCGACACTCCGCCTCCATAGAGCTCACCTTCGTTGCCCTCGAAGCGACACCCGTCAATGGTGACCAGGCCGCCCTGCACATAAATGCCCCCTGCGAAGAGGCCGAAGTTCGAGACAAACTCCGTGGCGCGGATCAGCGTCTCCCCGCCGAAGATGGAGATGCCCCCGCCCTCCGCCCCGAGGTTCAGATCGAAGATGCACTCCGAGATTGTCGCCGACGAACCGTCGATGAGCATGCCACCCCCCGCTCCGGCCCCCAGCGATCCCGCTTCCCCGAAGCCGCCCCTGATCGTGAATCCCTGCAGGACGCTCTCGCGCGTCTCCCCTGAGATCATCGTCACGACGTAGCCCAGCGTGCCTTCTGCGTCGATGATCGTTTCTCCCGCCCCCTCGGTGCCGATGACTTCAATCTGCTTGCCGAGAAAGTCGATCTGCTCGGTGTAGACACCCGGAGCAACCAGAATGCGATCGCGGTCAACGGCCGCGTTGATCGCCTCCTGAATGGTTTCGAAATCACCCGGCACTTGAATGTCAGCGGCAAAAACCGGACAACCGATTGCGAGAACCAGCGCGGACCCTGTGCGTGTGCGCTTCATCGACGTCTCTCCTGTGTGTGAGGGAAATCAGGTACCCGTCGGCTTACGAAACTGCCGCGGCCTCCGTTCGGCCGCTCGGGAAGCTTTGCGCAGAGAACATCGTTTGCTTACATTCCGCCGTGCGGATCGCTCCGGTATGGTGGGATAAGTGACGCTCGGGGAGCGCATCCCACCAGCGGCATTCTCAGTGCTGGCTTTGCAGCACCGAAGGTGCGACCTCAAGACAGCCCGGGGCAAGGCCCCGGGGTAGGGTCTGGGCTGTGAGAATGCTCTGACCGCGCTTGCGCCATCGCTTCTCCGGCCTCACACCCCCAGCACCTTGCGCACCGCCGCGACCACCCGGTCATGCAGCCGCCCGTTGGTCACGACGACCCCGAGGTTGTCCCGCAGCGTCTTGCCCAGTGAGAAGTCCAGCTCCGCCCCGCGCACGTCCGTGGCCCGGCCGCCCGCCTCCGTCAGTACGATCACCCCCGCCGCGTGATCCCAGATCTTCTCCTCGTAGCCCTTCTTCGTCGGCAGTCGCAGATAGATCGAAGCATCGCCGCGCGACACCGCCGCATATTTGCACTGGCTGTCAATCCGGTACGGCGGGGCCTGTACGCCCAGCAATTCCGCCACCTTCGCCGAATCATCATGCGAGGAATGTCCCGACTCGACCGACTCGCAGAATGATGCGCGGGCCGGGTCGTCGATGTCGGTGACGTGAATCTGCCGCTCCGTTGCATCATCAAGGGTGCGCACAAACGCGCCGCGCCCGCGCTCCGCAATGAAGATGCAGCCCGTCGGCCCCTCAGGGTTCTTCGCATCCACCGGCAGGTTCGGGCATCCCAGCACGCCGAGCACGACCTTGCCCTCCTCGATCAGCGCCAGCGCCACCGCATACTGCTCGTTGCGCAGGAATCCCTTCGTCCCGTCGATGGGGTCCAGTGTCCAGTGCCGGCCCGTCGGCCCGCCCTCGTGGTTGCCCGCATCGATGGCGGCGATCACCTGCGCCTCGCTCAGCCCGGGAACGATCGCGTTGACGTGCTCCACCACCCGCCGCCGCAATTCGCTGTTGCCATCCTCGCGCAGTTCCGCCGCATCCTCCTCGCCGACGAGGTTCGTCGGGCCGAAGGCCGCCGCCAGCGCGTGGGCGACGACGGCCTGGCTTCCGAAGTCGGCGACGGTGACGGGGGACTTGTCCTTCTTGGCCATCGTCTCCTCGGTGACCAGTCCCTGCTGTACGCTGCGGCAGAGACGGGAGGCCTGGATGACGGCCTTGACGGCGACTTCGCGTTCTCGGGCGAGGCTCATGGAGTGCTCTTTCTTCGTCGGATTCGGAAAAACGGGGGGAATGTAGCCGACCCCCTCCGGGCGATCAACGAACCGCCGCGATTCGGAATCTGTCAAGGACGATCGCGGCCTTCGTCGATGGAGAAACGCATGAACTCCGCCTCTATCGACGCTACCAGACTCGTCATTCACCTCGGCGACCCCGCCGGCTTCCTCGCCGCCGCCCTCAGCCCCCGCCCTGACCGCACCACCCTCTGGCACCCGGTTCTGGCCGATCGCACTGCCCGGCCGCGATGGCAGGTCGTCTCTCAGCAGGCCGAAGCGGGGGGGTTCGCCGGCCTCATCGAGGCCCCGATGCCCGATCTCACCGCCGATCGCCTGTCGCGCAGCCCCGTCCTCGCCTCCTCCATGCTTCTGCTCGCGGCCGCACTGACTGTTCCCGTCGAGGAACCGCTGGAGATCGTCTGGCCCGTCTCGGTCGGTCCCGGCTTCGGCGCTGTCGGCCGAGCGGTTGAGCACCTTCTGCTGGTGCGTCACCTGCTGGATGTCAACGAGCCCGACCATCGGGTGCGGATTGAAACGCCCTTCCTCGAACTGACGGAAGTCGAGTTGGCCGAACTCGCCGCCGCGGCCGATGTGGACCTCCGCGATGCCTGGCCGTGCGGCGAAGACCGGCGCGAACCCTGCACCGTCTGCAACGGATGCCGGCGCTGGCAGGCCGTGCTGAACGCCGAGGCGACGACCGCGTTTGCGGCGTGA
>CAZPFK010000078.1:0-13031 GCA_964585855.1 uncultured Vicinamibacteraceae bacterium | reverse complement strand
CCGAAGTCACCCGGAGCCATCCGCATCCTCCGCCCCGGCGGCATCTCCCGCGAGCGCCTGGTCGCTGTGCTGGGCGAGGCGGCCGTCATTGATGCAGGAGCGGAAGCAGGGGGGAAGGGTCTGCAATCGCCGGGCATGCTCTCCCGCCACTACTCCCCGCGCAAGCCCCTGGCGCTGCGCGGCTCACAGGCCGGGGCAGCCCTCGGCACGCGCCGTCTCGGTGTGCTGGCGTTTCGCAGTGCAGAGTGGGCCGCGGGGCTCTCGCCGGTTCGTGCGGAAGTGCTCTCCCCGGCCGGCGACCTTGAGGAAGCGGCGGCGAACCTCTTTTCCGCGCTGCACCGGCTTGATGGTGATGAGGCGGTGGAGGCGATCCTGGCGGAGGCGGCTCCGGAGGAGGGGCTGGGCCGGGCGATCAACGATCGGCTGCGGCGGGCGGGGACGGTGGGGGAGTAGTCGGTCGTCCAGACTCGGACCAACGCCCCTCACACATTGAAATACTTCGCCTCCGGATGGTGCACCACGATCGCACTGACCGACTGCTCCGGGTCAATCTGCCAGTTCTCCGTCAACGCACACCCGATCCGCTCCGGCCGAAGCAGGCGGAACAGAATCTCCTGGTCGGACATCTCCGGACACGCCGGGTAGCCGAAGGAGTAGCGGCTGCCGCGATACTTCTGTCCGAAGAGTTTGCGGATCTCCGGGGCGTCCTGATCGGCGATGTTCAGCTCCTGCCGCATCCGCTTGTGCCAGAACTCCGCCAGCGCCTCTGCGGTCTCGACGCCCATGCCGTGAATATAGAGATACTCGGTGTATTCGTTGCGCTCGAAGAGTTCACGGGCGCGGACGCTCACCTCCGGCCCCATCGTGCAGACAAACATCCCCAGCACATCCTTCCGCCCCTGATCGGCCGGCCGGAAGAAGTCGGAAATGCATCGTCGCTTGCCGTCGGCCTGACGCGGGAATGAGAAGCGCTCGATCTCCCGTTCGTGATCCTCCGGGTCGAAGACGACGACGTCGTTGCCCTCGGCATGTACGGGGTAGTAGCCGTAGATGAGTTTGGGCCGCAGGATCTTCTCATCGCGCAGGTGCGCCTTGAGGCGCTCAAAGATCGGGATGACGGTTTCTTCGATGAGGAGTTCATAGTCAACGGCCGAAGTTGAGCCGCGCTTGAATCCCCACTGTCCGCGGAAGAGGGCGGTGGTATTGATGAAGGGGTAGATGTCGTCGAGTTTGAGGTCTTCGACGAGGCGGTCGCCCCAGAAGGGCGGATCGTCAACACTCGCCTCTGAGACTTCCGACCGCACCGCCACGGCCGTTCCCGCGCTGCCGCCTTCATCAGCGCCGGAACCGCACGCCGCCTTCTTCGCCGCCGGCGCTCCGCGTGCAGCGCGCTTCTCGATTTCGGCGTCGAGTTCGGCGAGCGTTCCCTCCGAGATGGCGCGCATGATCCGCAGCCCCTCGAAGGCATCCTTCCCGTAATAGAGATGTCCCGCGTAGGTCTTGCGAAGATGGCCCTCGGCGTACTGCCGCGTCAGCGCTGCGCCGCCCAGCAGCACCGGAACCTTCACGCCCTGCGCATTGAGTTCGTGCAGGTTCTCCTCCATCACATTGACCGACTTCACCAGAAGACCGGAGAGGCCGATCGCATCGGCGTGCTGCTCCCTGAAGGCGGTGAGGATGTTGGAGATGGGCTGCTTGATGCCGAGGTTGACGACCTCAAAGCCGTTGTTGGTCAGGATGATGTCCACCAGGTTCTTGCCGATGTCATGCACATCGCCCTTCACGGTCGCGAGGATGATCCGTCCCCGGCTGCCCCGGTCCTCCGCCTTCTCCATGTGCGGCTCAAGATGCGCCACCGACGCCTTCATCACCTGCGCGCTTTCCAGCACGAAGGGCAACTGCATCTGCCCCGAGCCGAAGAGCTCGCCGACGACCTTCATCCCCGCCAGCAGGTGATCGTTGATGATCTGCAGGGGGGAATACGTTTCGAGCGCTTCATCGAGATGCTCGATCAGGTTCCGGCGTTCTCCGTCGATGATGTGTCGCTGCAGCCGTTCCTCGATGGGAAGCGCCTCATCGTTGGCAGCGCTCTCGGTTGCCTCCTCGCCTTCGAAGAGGCCGATGAAGTGCGTCAGCGGGTCAACCCCCTCACTCCGCCGGTCGTAGATCAGGTCCAGCGCTGCGTTCCAGTGCTCCTCGCTGATCTTTGTTCGGGGCAGAATCTTCGAGGCATGCACGATCGCCGCCGTCAGCCCGCGCTGCAGCGCCTCGTGCAAAAAGACCGAGTTCAGCACGTGCCGCGCTGCCGGCTTCAATCCGAAACTGATGTTCGAGAGCCCCAGCACAATCCCGCATTCGGGAAACGCCTTTGCGATCCCCTCGATGCCGTCGAGGGTTTCAAGGCCGAGCCGGCGGTCCTCCTCGTTGCCGGTGCAGATGGTGAAGGTCAGCGGGTCAAAGAGCAGGTCGGTCGGGTCGAGGCCCCACTTCTTCGTGTACAGATCGTGCATCCGCCGCGCGATTTCAACCTTCCGGGCGGCGGTCTTGGCCATCCCCGCCTGCGGATCCTCGTCGATCGTCAGCGCCACCGCGCCCGCACCGTACTTTTTGAGCAGCGGGCAGATGTCGTCAAAGCGCTTCTCGCCATCCTCGAGGTTGATCGAGTTCACCAGGCACTTCCCGCCCGAGAGCCGAAGTGCCGCCTCGATGACCGGCGCCTCGGTCGAGTCGATCATCAGCGCGGCCGGCGCCTGCCGCACGAAGCGCGTAACCACCTCGTGCATGTCCTGGACGCCGTCCCGGCCTACGAAGTCCACGCAGACATCGAGCATGTGGGAGCCGTCGCGAATCTGCTCCTTGGCCATTGAGACCAGGCCGTCCCAGTCCTCGGCATCGAGCAGCCGCTTGAACTGCCGCGAGCCGTTGGCGTTGGTCCGCTCGCCGACGATCAGAAACGAGGCATCCTGCTTCAGTTCCACCGGGCTGTACAGACTCGAAACCGACGGAGCCCAGGCATCCTTCTCCACTGCGACCGGGGCGCGGCCTCCGACGGCCTTCACCAGCGCTTCGATGTGCGCCGGCGTTGTGCCGCAGCAGCCGCCCACCACATTCACGCCGTACTCCTCGACAAAGCGCTTCAGCGTCTTTGCCAGCGGCTCGGGCCCGAGCGGATACTCCGTCCGTCCCTCCACCAGCGCGGGAAGACCGGCATTTGGAATCACTGAGATGAAGCGGTCCCACTTCTTCGCCAGGTATGCAACATGCTCGCCCATTTCGTTCGGGCCTGTGGCGCAATTGAGGCCGATGCCCGCAATCGGATAGTTCCGAAGGGCGACGACGGCCGCACCGATCTCCGAGCCGACGAGCATCGTTCCGGTCGTCTCGATGGTGATCGAGACCCAGATCGGAATCTCCTCGTGGCTCTTGCCGACTTCTTCGAGCGCGGCAAGACAGGCATTGATCGCCACCTTGCACTGAAGCAGGTCCTGACAGGTTTCGATCAGCAGAAGATCGACGCCGCCGGCCAGCAGCCCCCGCGCCTGCTCGCGATACGACTCAAAGAGCGCATCCCAGGTCGTCTGGCCCAGCGAGATCAGTCGCGTCCCCGGCCCCATCGAGCCGGCGACGAACCTCGGCTTGTCTTTCGTGGAGAACTTCGCCGCCGACGCCCGCGCGACCTCTGCCGCCGAGCGGTTCATCTCGAAGCACTTCTCAGCGAGATCAAACTCGGCAAGCACCAGCGGGTTGGCACCGAAGGTATCGGTCTCCACGACGTCGGCCCCAACGGCCAGGAAGGAGTCGTGAATCTCGCCGATCACATCGGGGCGGGAGATCGCCAGCACGTCGGTGCAGTTCTCGCAGCCGAGATAATCACGCTCGAGGTCGAGATCGTGAGTGTGGATCGACGTGCCCATCGCTCCGTCAAAGACGAGAACACGCCGGCGCAGAATGTCCAGAAAGGGGCTTGCCATACCCCAAGGGTATCGACAAGTCGCCGTCCTTTCAACCGTTGATCCGGATAAACGGATGAAAGAAATCCCCTCACCCGCCCCAGGCAAAAGGCAGATACCGCAGCCGCGCCCCCGCCGAAACCGCCTCCTCGCCCGGCGGAAGCTCCAGCAGCCCCGTCGCCGTTCCCGTATGTACCAGGTCGCCCGACCCCTGCCACGCCGGAACCCGCACCCGCCCGTCAGCCCCCATCACCGCCGGCCGGAAGGCCCGTCGCTTCGGATTGGGCCGCACCTCCTCGGCCACCTCGACGCCCTCCCGCCACGGCAGCCCAGCCCCCTCCCCGCCGAGAATCCGCAGCACCGGCCAGACAAACAGATGTGCCGTCGCCACCACCGAGACCGGGTTGCCCGGCAGCCCCAGCACCAGCGCCGGCCGGCGCTTCTCATCCGACGGCTGATATCGCGCGGCGTACACCGGCTTGCCCGGCTGGATCGCCGCCCCGGCCAGCCGTACCTCCAGTTTCGCGGCGGCGTATGCGTCGTGAAAGCGGTCCCGCCGCCCCGCGCTGATCCCGCCGACCGAGACCAGCACATCAACCTCCCCAAGCGCCTCGGCGACGGCTGCGATTGTGGGCGCCGATTCATCCGTCAGGTGCTCGGTACGCACGATCTCCGCGCCCATCATCCGAAGCATCGCCGACAGCATCACCCGGTTGGAATTGCGGATCTGGTGCGGCCCCACCGACTCCTCCACCGGCCGAACTTCATCACCCGAGGTCAGAATCACAACTCGGGGCCGGCGTACCACCGGAACCTCCGCACATCCCACGGCCGCGAGGATTCCCAGGTGCTGGGGCCGAAGGCGTGTTCCGGCGGCGATGACCTCATCGCCCTTGCGCGCATCGGCGCCGCGGGGATGGACCGCGTGACCCGCCTCCACCGCATCGGCCTTGATCGTCACCTCCGATTCACCCTGATCGGTCTGCTCATGCCCGATCACCGCATCCGCGCCCTTCGGAACCGGCGCGCCGGTGGCGATCCGCACGCACTCTCCCTCGCCGACCGTAAACGTCGCATCCGATCCTGCCGGCACGTCCCCGATCACGCGAAGCCGGCTCTTTCCGTCGGCCAGGTCGGCCGCCCGGAAGGCATAGCCGTCCAGCGCGGCGCGATCGAAAGGGGGAATGTCGCGGTCGGCCGTGATGGCTTCGGCCGTCACGCGCTCCGCCGCCTCCGCCAGCGCGACGGTCTCGGTGTCCAGCGGTTCCAGCCCCTCGGTGGCGCGGGCCAGCGCCTCGGCATAATCAGGAAGTTGGCTCATGGCGAACCGTAGGAGCGAAGGGCACGCCTGAGAATGACCATGCCGACGGCCGCGACGGCGATTCCCGTTACATTCGCAACCACATCGCTCCAGGTCGCAAACCGCCCAAGCAGCGGCAACGCCTGCGACGCCTCATCCGCCACTGCATAAGCCAGCCCTACCCCCAGTGCAAAGAGGATGTTCCCGCGCGTAAACGCGCTCTCGCCCTCTGCCCGCCCCGGCCGAAGCCGCGCCAGCAGCAGGAAGGAGGCAAAGCCCGCAAAACCGATGCAGTGCAGAATCTTGTCCAGGGGAATCGGCGTCGGCGCTGAGACGCGCAGACTCGGCCAGTGCGTCCCCACCAGCAGCGCGGCCGTGTACACAACAAGAATCCGCCGCCACGACGACACGGGCTGCGCATCCAGGTACCGCGCGATCGCTCCGATCATGGCGTCACAGCGTCGGTGGCCGCAGTCGGACGAACCGTCACGGCCGCCGCCCCCTCACCCCGACGCGCTGCCAGCGCATCCCACTCCCGGATCAGCCCGTCGGCCAGCCGGCGGTAATCCTCAGCCCCGGCGCACGCCGCATCGTACCCGAAGATCGACGTCCCGAAACTCGGCGCCTCGGCCAGCTTGATGTTGCGCCGGATCGCCGGCTTCAGCACGCGGCAGTATCGCCACGGCACATCGACCTCCCGCTGCGAGGCGAAGAACTTCTCAAGGTCCTCGACGACCTCCGTCGCCAGCTTCGTCTGCGTCTCGTGCATGCACAGCACGACCCCGCTGACGCGCAGGTCGGGGTTCACCTGCCGGCAGACCAGCCCGACTGTCTGCAGCAGCTTGCTCACTCCCTGCAACGCCAGGAAGTGCGCCTGCATCGGCACCACCACCTCCCGCGCCAGCGCCAGCGCGTTGAGCGTCAGCAGCCCGAGACTCGGCGGGCAGTCGATCAGCAGAAACTCCGTCGTCTCCGCCGCCTTCGACACGCGGTACTTCCTCCGAAGCCGCTCCGTGCGATCCCCCGCAGCCGCAAGCTCCACCTCGGCCGCCGCGAGGTCGGTCTCCGCCGGCAGCAGCCAGAGATGATCAGACAACGGCCGGATCGCCTCGTCGAAGGTCGTCCCGGGGTCCGTGAGGACGTCGTAGACGCTCGCCTCCCCCTCGGCCGGCTCAACGCCGAAGTGGAGCGTCAGGTGCGCCTGCGGATCGAGGTCGATGACGCCGACGGACCGGCCCGCATCGGCAATCGCCGCGGCAAGGTTCACCGTCGTCGTCGTTTTCCCGACGCCGCCCTTCTGATTCAGAAATGCGATGGTCCGTGTCAGCGCCATGCAGGAGAGTATACCGGCTGCGCGGCTCGTCAGTCGCCTCCGCCGACAGACTCTGATACGCGCCTGAGAATCTCAAGGAGCACGAGACTGGGTACGCGGCCCACCTTCCTGCGAACGTTGCCGGGTCGAATGGCGACCAGCCAGTCGCAGAATGCGGCCGTGCGTTTCCTCAGTCCCGTTACAGGGTGGCCCTGTGGATACCAGGGAATCGGAATACAGGCCGCTGGCGGCGGCTCCTCGAAGGTCGTTGTCAACGCGACTGCCGCAAAGGGCTCATCGAGCAGTTCAACCGGGTCCGGCGAGATGACGACGACCGGGCGGACCTTGCCGCGCCCTCGATCGTCTCCGGGCACAACCCAGAGAATGTCGCCCTGACAGAGTTCGCCTGATTTGTCCATGCCCCTCTGTCAACCCAGTCTCCGTCCACGGTGCTCTCTTCAAGGCGACAAAGCCGGCTCAGGTTTCGTCCATCTGCTCTTCGTACCACGCCTGCGGCGGTCGATGCTTCCTGGCCAACTTGAGGAGGGTCTCGTTCGGGATGCTGGCACGTTCAATGTCTCGTCGCAGTGCCTCTGCATCCAGCAGCGACACGGTCATTTTGGCGTGCCACTCGAAGCCGCTCGACGATGTCGAGGGGGTACCGCGAACGCCCGAATCCAAAGTCTTGTATCCTGCATTCATGAAACTACTCCGATGCCGGGGCCAGCGGCTCACTGACGATGAACGGACGTTGGGCCAGGATCTCTCCGTCCGAGATCACCTCAACCCAGTACTTCCCGGCAGCAGTCAGCGGAACAACCATCGGTACATTGATCTCGGTAATTCGCAGGGGCGTATCGATCTTCATCGGGCCCCGAACCTCCACGACCGCCTGATCACTCTCCTCATGCACGACTCTCAGGGCAACGTCATATTCGCCGTTCCCGTTGGTCAGGGTCATCAGAATGTGAAGTTTCTGATGGTGTGGAAAAGTTATCGGCTGAATCGTCGAAAACGTGCCCACGATCACCAGCTTCTTCGTTCGTTCATCCCGGTAGATGTCGTCGCAGATGATAATCGAGACGCAGGTGAGTTTTTCGGCGTTGTTGGCCATCCGGCAAGCATACCGACCACCGAACTCACAGGCGACCGCCCACTCCCTACCCTTCACCCGTGCCCACCATCCGCGACCACGCTCTCTGCATCCGGCACTGGGACTTCTCCGAAACCTCCCAGACCGTCTCGCTCTACACACGCGATCACGGCCTCCTCCGGGGCCTCGCCAAGGGCTCCCGACGCGACAAGGGTCCCTTCAGCGGCGGCCTCGAACTCCTCACCCGGGGCGAGGTCATCGCCATCACCAAGCCCGGCCGCGAACTCGCCACCCTCACCGAGTGGAGTCTCCTCGAACTCTTCCCCATCCTCTCCCGAAACCTCGCCGCGCACCGCACCGGTCTCTACTTCGCCGACCTCCTCTTCCACTTCAGCGAAGCCGAAGACCCCCATCCCCTCCTCTACGACGCCCTCCTCGACGCCCTGCGCTCCCTCGATGATGACGCCGACGCCCGCAACCGCGCCCTCCTTCGCTTTCAGTGGACGCTCCTGGTCGAATCCGGTTACACCCCGCTGTTGGAATCTCCCGAGACTGCTCCCGACGGCGTTCTGGTCTTCAACCCCGAGGCCGGCGGCATCCTCCCCGGCAACGGCCACGACGGCTGGCGCGTCCGCCCCGAGACTGTCGACCTCATCCGCCGCGCCGCCGCTGCCCCCGACTTCGCCGCGCCGCCTGACCCCGCCACCCTCGATCGCGCCAACCGCCTCCTGGCCGCCTACTGCCGCTACCTCCTCGACCGCGAACTCCCCACCATGACCGCCCTCTTCGGGCGGCTCCACACCCGCTGACGGGCAGAAAAGGCGTGAGCCCACGGACGGTAAACATCCGTGGGCTCAGTGCGGGGGGGTATGGGGCTTGGGAGTCTGCGTTCATTATGAACGATTTCCCCCGATCCGTCAATTCCCATCTTCCTTCACTTCGTACTCGGCGTCGATCACGTCGTCATCGGCCTTCGCCGCGCCCGGCCGCGACCCCGGCTGGCCGGCTCCCGCCCCCGAAGCCGCCTGGGCCTCGTAGACCGCCTTGCCAAGCTCCATCGAGACCTTCTGGAGTTCCTCCAGGGCCCGCTGGATCGCCGACTTGTCGTCGCCCTTGATCTTCGACTCGAGGTTGCTGACGGCCGACTCAATCGACGACCGGACCCCGGCATCGACCTTGTCGCCGTACTCCGTCAGGTTCTTCCGCGTGGTGTAGGCCACGTGGTCGGCCTGGTTCTTCAGGTCGATCAGCTCGCGGCGGGACTTGTCCTCGCCGGCGTGCGCCTCGGCGTCCTTCTTCATCTTCTCGATCTCCTCGTCGCTCAACGAAGAGGCGCCCTTGACCTCGACCTTCTGGCTCTTACCAGTCGCCTTGTCGGTGGCCGTGACGTTGAGAATGCCGTTGGCGTCGATGGCGAACTCCACCTCGATCTGCGGCATGCCGCGCGGGGCCGGGGCAATCCCCGACAGGTCGAAGCGCGCCAGCGTCCGGTTGTCCGAGGCGAACTCCCGCTCGCCCTGAAGCACGTGGATGGTCACGCTCGTCTGGTTGTCCGCAGCCGTAGAGAAGGTTTCCTTCCGGCTCGTCGGGACCGTCGTGTTCTTCTCAATCAGCCGCGTCATCACCCCGCCGTACGTTTCCACGCCCAGTGAGAGCGGTGTGACGTCCAGCAGCAGCACGTCCTTGACGTCGCCCTGCAGCACGCCGCCCTGGATGGCCGCGCCGATCGCCACCACCTCGTCGGGGTTGATGCTCCGGTTGGGCTCCTTGCCGCCGAAGAGTTCGCGGGCAATCTGCTGCACCTTCGGGATGCGGATCGAACCGCCCACCAGTACGACCTCGTCGATGTCTGAGGGCTTGAGTTTCGCATCCTTGAGCGCGGTAACACACGGATGGCTCAGCCGCGCAAAGAGACTCTCGCAGATCTGCTCGAACTTCGAGCGCGTCAGCGTTACCTGCAGGTGCTTCGGACCGCTCTGGTCGGCCGTGATGAAGGGCAGGTTGATCGTCGTCTCCTGCATCGTCGAGAGTTCGCACTTGGCCTTCTCCGAGGCCTCCTTCAGACGCTGCAGCGCCATCGCATCGTTGCGGATGTCGATGCCTTCCTGCTTGCGGAACTCCTCGGCCACATAGTCGATGATCTTCTGGTCGAAGTCGTCGCCGCCCAGGTGCGTGTCGCCGTTGGTCGAAAGCACCTCGAAGACGCCGTCGCCGATGTCCAGGATCGAAATGTCAAACGTGCCGCCGCCGAGGTCGAAAACCGCGATCTTCTCGTTGGTCTTCTTGTCCAGGCCGTAGGCCAGCGCCGCCGCCGTCGGCTCGTTGATGATCCGCTCGACCTTCAGGCCCGCGATCTCGCCGGCATCCTTCGTCGCCTGCCGCTGCGCATCGTTGAAATACGCCGGAACCGTGATGACCGCACGCTCCACCTTCTCGCCGAGGTAGTCTTCGGCCGTCTTCTTCAGCTCCTGCAGGATCATCGCCGAGATCTGCGGCGGCGCGTACTCCTTGTCCCGCACCCGCACCTTCACATACTCATCCCCGCTGCCGGTCACCTCGTAGGGAACCATCTTCTCTTCAGACTCCACCTCGCTGGCGCGGCGGCCCATGAAGCGCTTGATCGAGTAGATGGTGTTCTTCGGGTTGGTCACCTGCTGGTGCTTGGCCGGTTGGCCCACGAGGCGCTCACCCTTGTCGGTAAAGGCCACGACGGAGGGCGTTGTCCGGTTGCCCTGGGCGTTAATGAGCACCTTGGGCTGTCCGCCTTCCATGATGGCCACCACCGAGTTGGTCGTGCCCAGGTCAATTCCGATGATCTTCGACATGGCTGTCCCTTCCTCTAAGTCTCATTCAATCCTCTCATCCCCCGCCGAAGCGCACAGCGCTTCCGCGACAGGCGCGCTCTGCGGCGCCTGCAACAGACCCCTTGCAACCACGATGCCACGTCAGAATCCCCCCTGACGCCCTGAAATCCACGTTTTTCGCACGGCCATACCGCCCCGGAAGACCAAAAAACCGCCTCCGCCTGCCGTTGTGGCAGACGCAGCAGCCCCTCAGGCCGTCATCCCCTCGGTCCGGTCCAGTTTCACATGGATGATCTGCAGCCGGTGCAGAACCGACTCCATCGTCGGCCGCTTCGCCGGATCAACCTCCACGCACTCCAGCAGAAGGTCGCTGAGCGCCGGCGGGATCGTGGGCACGAGGTCGATCGGCGGCACGGGCTTCTCCAGCAGGTGTGCATCCTTGGGCAGCCCCAGCGCTGACCGGTCCGACATCGCCGTCGGAATGTGCCGCCCGACCAGGCACCAGTACATCGTCGCCCCGAGGTTGTAGACGTCGGTGGCCGGCGAGATCGACTTGCGATGCACCTGCTCAGGCGCGATGTAGTCCACCGTCCCCTGGATCCGCTCCTTGACCGTTCCGATCCGGCACGACTGCCCCAGGTCGATGATCTTGGCCGTCCGGTCCTCCGTGACGATCACGTTGTTGGGCTTCATGTCCGCATGGACGAAGCCCTGGTGATGCATGTACATCAGCCCCGTCGCCACCTGCTGAAAAATGTGCGTGGCGTCCAGGAACGATGTCGGGGGCTGCACGTCCAGCGAGATGCCGTCGATCAGCTCCAGCAGCAGAATCACCTCGCTGACCCGCAGCACACGCCGGTTCTTGATCAGCCGCACGACCTTGCGGATGTTCACGTGGTCAAGGCGCGAGCCGACCTCGTACTCCGTCTCCGCCTGGTCCAGGAAACGCTGGTCCTTCTCGCTGTTTTTCCGCACACGCTTGAGCGCCCAGACCTGCTTGGTCTTCGGATCGCTCACCACGTACAGGTACGAGGCCGCCCCCGTCCCCAGATCGTGGATGACGCGATACCCGGCAATCTCCGTGCCTGGGATCACGTCCACATCGTTCCGCGTTGCCTCATTCACCGCGTCCACTCACTCATCCGAGGATAGACCCCCGACTGCCTGCCTCGGCGCCGGGGCCGTCATTGCCTGCGATACGACCAACTCTAGCCGGTCTCCGACTTCTTCCGCGACCTGCAAGACTCGATCCGCAAAAGATGCAATCGGACCGGCACCTTCGTCTCCCTGTGCTCAGGAGCGCCGTGCCTGTGAAAATACCCGATTTGGCCTGCTGGATCAACCGTTACCGGTCAGTGAAAGTTGCTCTCTGAACCATACGGTCGGAAACCGGAGCCCCGGACTTGAGACCCGACCCAGTTCTGACGCCAGATGCACCCGGTCGGCCGTGATCCCGAACTCCGCCTGCAGCGACCGCACCAGGTCTACCAGCCGGAACAACTGATCCTCGGAAAACTCCCGCACATCCCCGTTGCCCACAAGACAGATCCCGATCGCGCCGTCCCGGCCGAAGGCCCCCTGCATCTGCTGGTTCCAGCGATACCCCACGTGCAGCTCCCCCTCGCCCATGCCCCGGCCGTTGCCGATCAGGAAGTGGAACCCCAGCCCCTCGATCCCGTCGCTCTGCTGGCTGCGGGCGATCGACTCAGGCGTCCCCTGCGAGCCCCCGGAGTGGAAAATCACGATCCGGTCCCACCGCTCCGGTTCCGCCGGAACCGCCGTCTGCAGCACCGTCCCGTCAACTGCCGAGCGCGCCCAGGCCGGCTCAACTGCCGCATAGCCCCCGCCGACGCGCGGAGCCGGGTTCGGGTCGGAAAGAATCAGCAACCCGCCCACCGCGCTGGTCGCTGCGATGAAGACCAGAAGTACCGTCCAGGATCGTTGCTTAAGCGTGCTCATCAATTCTCTGCCTGCTGACGTCCTTGTCCTGCGGGGTTCTGTCGGCCGTTTTCCTATCGGTCAGTCCGGGTAGGGCCTTGCGGCTCCGATCCTCCGACCTCTGCCAACTCTGCCGACTGTGCCCTCTGTGCAGTTCCTGCCGCCGGAAAACCCGCCTTGACCGCACCGGCCCGGTTCGCTTCTCCGACACGAAGCGCCCCGGAACGCTCGCCCTGAATCACTTCCGCAGGAGTCTGGCCCGAAGCGCGGGTTGCGTCTGACCGTAGGCGTCCGTCCGGGTCTGCGGCACGTAGTCGCCGCGCAGACGGTCGTAGTGGTCGTATTGCGTCCGAGCATCCTGCATCGGGAACAAGGGCTTGGCACAGCCGCCGATCAATACAACGCCCGCGATGGCCATCCATGGCACATACTGCTTCACGCGGACATGCACAAATGTAAACGGTTTTCCTCTCAATGCGACCCCTTTCCGCCCTTTCTTTGCAAAAACCGAAGTTTTTCTCCGGACTTCTCCATCGCCGTCACATCCGCGCACAAAGCATAGCCCGCCCCTTCACGCCCGACCCTCGACCCCTCCGCTCCACATCTGGTGCACGCTCGGCGGATGCCCGCAACC